>JAADGH010000160.1 GCA_013152475.1 Planctomycetota bacterium | reverse complement strand
CGGGGCTGTCCCAGAGGTTCTCGAACTCGCCGGGGTCGGCTTCCAGGTCGTAGAGCTCGCCTTCCCCCCGGGCCGGTCCATGACCGACGCATATCTTGTGCGTCCGATCGCGGTACATCGTCCCCCAGGCCGACCGATCGTGGCCGATCATCGCGTTGTAATACTCGCAGTACACCGCCTCCTTGTGTTCGTGTGGATCGGCCTCGCCGGTGAGGAGGGGCAGGAGCGACTTGCCCTGCATCCGATTCATCGGCTCCATCCCGCACGCCTCCATCAGCATCGGCGGAATATCCACCAACTCCACCAGCGCGTCGCTGAGCAGACCCTCCTTGAAGTGACCGGGCCGGGAAATAATCAGAGGCACGCGGATCGCGCAGTCGTAGAAGTAGGGGCCTTTCAGCAGGATGCCGTGGTCGCCCAGCATCTCGCCGTGATCGCTGTGGAAGACAACGATGGTATTCTCGCGCTGACCGGTCTCTTCGAGCGCATCCAACATCCAGCCGACGCTCGTGTCCAGGTATTCGATCATGGCATAGTAGGCCGCCACGATCTCGCGCAGCTCCTGCTCCGTGGCCTTGGCGCAGGACATGCCCCGGCCGCCGTAGGCGCCCTCGTGGTCCGTCTTCTGGAACGTCGGCTTGTTGTCCAACTCCCCCTCGCGGTATTTGGGCAGCGGCGCCTTGTCCGGATCGTACCGCCGCAGATATTCCTCCGGCGGGTCGAAGGGGTGGTGCGGGTCGAAGGGATTCACGCTCATCAGCCACGGGCCGTCCCGATTCTCCTTCATGAAATCAATCGCCCGGTCGGCGCACCACTTCGTCTGGTGATATTCGGCCGGGATGCCCGGGCCGGAGAGTTTTCCTTTCGGGAATTGATAGAGCTCCTCCCACGTCTTGCCCTGGGCCTTGAGCCACTGGCCGTATGCGCTTCCCTCCCAGTCCGGCTTGGGGTGGTGGCTCCAGTGGAACTCGCGGTAGCCGTCGTGGGTCCTCGGCTCGAAGCCCACGATCCTCGGATCGCACACGGCCAGGTGCAGCTTGCCGGAGAGACCGCAGTCATACCCGGCATCCGCCAGGATGCGCGTGACCAGAAATTCGTGATCGGGGAACACGGCCTGCCCGTTCTGCCGGCCGAGGCAGGTGCGCGGATACCGCCCCGTGAGGAACGCGGCCCGGCTGGGCGTGCAGACGGGGCTCTGGCTGAAGGCGTGTGTGAACGTCACCCCCTCCCCCATCAGCCGGTCGAGATTCGGCGTGTTGATGTGCGGGTTGTTCAGTCCATGAATTGTGTCATACCGCTGCTGGTCCGTGCAGATCCACAAGATGTTCGGTCGGGTCATTTTCGGTCATCCTTTCTTTCCCGTGTGACGCACACGCACTTCATAGAGTTCAACATGCCGCCCGCCATTTGTTGCTTCCATACAGATGTGGATGGTTTTCACCTTGCCCTGAATATTCTGCGCATTTTCGTGAAAGCGAAGGCGGTGGAAGTTGCCCCCCCAGGTGATCTGGATTCGATCCAACGCGGTTGGGTTGGACAGTTCCAGACGAATCCACCGCGGCAGCCCATCCGCCGCGAAGGGCCAATAGCATCGCGGCGGGAACACCCCCACCCCCTTGCTCGGCCGGGTGCGTGCGTCTCGCCCTCCACCACACCCTCGACGGGGCCAGCGTGGCGCTCAGCCCGGCCAGGCCGCCGCCGATGATACAGACGTCGCTCGCTGGGGCTGGGGATGTATCCGTCACATGCCGTTCGGTTTTTATTGCGATTCCTTCCCTCTCCCATCACGTCATCCGGACAGGCGATTGCCCAACGCTGTCTCGGAGAAGGATTGTAGACAATCACCGCTAAAAATTCAACCCGTCGCCGTATCGATGGGCCAAAACGGTCCTGCCGTGATTTTCACTTGACTGCGCACAGATGCATTTGTATGATGCATGTCTTGTGACTCAAACAAGATGAACCCATGGACGCATTGCTTCGCGTGGAGTTGGCCCGATGACTCAAGTCGATGAGATCGATCTCGCTGGCGTCGACGAGGTGCTTTCCCGCTTTCCCAGCCCTGAGGAAAGCGACCTGATCCCGATCCTCCAGCAGACGCAGGAGGCCTATGGCTACCTGCCGGCGCCGGTGATGCAGAAAATCAGTGACGTCACGCGCATCCCCATGGCCCGGATCTACGGCGTGGCCACGTTCTACGCGCAGTTCTCCTTCGAGCCGCGGGCGAAGCACACCATCCGCTGCTGCCGGGGGACGGCGTGCCACGTGAAGGGGATCAGCGGGGTGATCGACGCCATCGAGCGGGAGCTGGGTATCCAGGAGGGCGAGTCCACACCGGACCTGATGTTCTATCTGGACACGGTGGCGTGCCTGGGCACGTGTTTCCTTGCGCCGGTGATAATGATTGACGACCAGTACTACGGCCAGCTCACCGCCAAGCGGGTGGGCGCCATCCTACGGAGCTATCGCGAAGAAGAAACATGAAACCGTTCAAATCCACCGATGATCTTCTACAGGCCCGGGAAGAACTGAAGTCGCGCCCCAGCGCCGACGTGATTGTCCGCGTCTGCTCGACCGGGTGCCGGGCCCTGGGCGCGCTGGATGTCTGCAGCGCGTTCGAGGACGAGATCGAGAAGCGGAACCTGAAGAACAAGGTACAGATCGTGCGGACCGGGTGCATCGGCCTCTGCGCGGGGGCGGTGGTGGTGGTCGTCGATCCGCAAGGCCTCTTCTACCAGAGTGTCACGGCCGAGGATGTTCCGGAGATCGTCGAGGCGACGATCGAGAGGGGCGAAATCGTCGAGCGGCTGTGCTGGGCCTCGGAGAAGGGCCCGGTCCCGCTGCAGAAAGACATTCCCTTTTACAAAAACCAGACACGTCTCGTGCTGCGCAATTGCGGTGTGATCGACCCGACCCGCCTGGAGGACGCCCTGGCCCGCGGCGCCTACTCCGCGGCGGCCAAGGTGCTATCGGAAATGTCCCCCGAGGCGGTCATCGACGAGGTGCTGAAGTCCGGCCTGCGCGGGCGCGGGGGAGCAGGCTTTCCCACCGGGAAGAAGTGGCAGTTCGCCCGGGCGGCGGAGGGCGAGCCAAAGTACCTCGTCTGCAACGCCGACGAGGGAGACCCGGGGGCGTTCATGGACCGTGCGCTGTTGGAGGGGGACCCGCACCTCGTCATCGAGGGGATGATTATTGCCGCCTATGCCATCGGCTCGGCGAAGGCCTTTGTCTACGTTCGCGAAGAATACCCCATCGCCATCGAGCATACCGAGCAGGCCCTGAAGGATGCCCACGAGGTCGGCCTGCTGGGGGACAGCATCCTGGGGAGCGGGTTCGATTTCGACATCGAGATTCGCAGGGGCGCGGGCGCGTTTGTCTGCGGCGAGGAGACGGCGCTGATGGCGTCCATCGAGGGGCAGCGGGGTATGCCGCGCTCGCGGCCGCCGTTCCCGGCCATCTCGGGCCTGTGGGGGAAGCCGACAAACATCAACAACGTGGAGACATTGGCGAACGTGCCGCGGATCATCGCCGACGGGGCGGACACCTATGCCAGCGTGGGCACCGAGGGCACGAAGGGCACAAAGATCTTCGCCCTGGCGGGGAAGGTGGTGAACACGGGGCTGGTCGAGGTGCCCATGGGCGCGACGCTGCGGCAGATCGTGTTCGAGATCGGCGGCGGCATTCCGGGCGGGCGCGAGTTCAAGGCGGCGCAGGTGGGCGGGCCGTCGGGGGGGTGTGTACCCACCGAGTATCTGGACCTGCCGATGGACTACGACTCCCTGCAGAAAGTGGGGGCGATCATGGGGTCCGGCGGGCTGATCGTCATGGACGAGAATACGTGCGTGGTGGACATCGCGCGCTTCTTCACCGACTTCGTCCAGAAGGAATCCTGCGGCAAGTGCGTGCCCTGCCGGGTTGGAACCCGCGAAGAGCTGGAGACCCTCACCCGCATCACGGAGGGCAAGGGGAAAGAAGGGGACATCGAGAAGCTGGAGAAGCTGGCCCGCATGATCAAGTCGGCGTCGCTGTGCGGCCTGGGGCAGACGGCGCCGAACCCTGTGTTGTCCACCCTTCGATACTATCGCGATGAGTATGAGGCCCACGTCAGGGAGAAGCGCTGCCCGGCGGGGGTGTGCCAGGCGTTGATCTCGTATGGGATCGACGAGGAGAAGTGCACGGGCTGCGGCGCGTGCCTGAAGGCCTGCCCGGCCAGTGCGATCTCCGGAGAAAAGAAAAAACCCCATACCATCGACAAGACCATCTGCATCAAGTGCGGCATCTGCAAGACGACGTGCAAGTTCGAGGCCGTTCGGGTTGAGTAGGTCGCCGAGCTTGATCACTCGTCGTCCGGTTTGATCTTGCGGAGATATGTCCCATGAAAGCGGCCATCCTCGGCGCGACATCCTATGGCTCCCGGGAGCTGATCAAATGGCTGCTCCGGCATCCCGCCGGGGTGAAGCTCAGCTATCTCGGGTCGCGGCAGGAGGGGATGAAGGTCAGCGACGTCTTCCCCGTCTTCGAGGGCGTGTTGGACGTGGCCTACCAGCCGCACGACCCGGACGCCGTGCCGGAGGATACGGATGTCGTGTTCCTCACGCTGCCGCACACGGTCCCCATGGAGTGCGTGCCCCGGCTGTTGGAGCGGGGGTTCCGGGTCATTGACTTCAGCGGCGACTACCGTCTGCGCAATGTTGATGTTTACGAAAAGCATTACAAGCACGGGCACACCGACCCGGCGAACATCGAAGAGGCGGTGTACGGCCTGCCGGAGTTTTTTGCCGATGAGATCGCCAAGGCGCAGCTCGTGGCCAACCCGGGGTGCTACCCGACGGCCGCGATTCTCTCGATCGCGCCGCTGGCGAAACATGGCCTGATCGAGATGGACTCGATCATCGTCGATGCAAAGTCCGGCGTCTCGGGCGCGGGGAACAAACCGAAGCCGGACTATCATTTCCCCCACTGCAACGAGAGCGTGCATGCCTACAAGGTCGGCGCGCACCAGCACGAGCCGGAGATTGCCCAGTACCTCGGGGACCTCGCCGGGGCCGAGGCCAACGTGCTGTTCGTGCCGCACCTGATCCCGATGGATCGCGGGATATTCTCCACGGCCTATGCGAATCTGAAGAAGGCCGTCGATGAAGAGGAGCTGCGGTCGCTCGTGACCGAGTTCTATGAGAACGCCCCGTTCATCCGCGTGAAGCAGGGCGAGAACCTGCCGCGGACGAAGGATACGATCGACACGAACTTCTGCGACATCGGTGTTCGGGTTGTTGGCCAACGGGCAGTTGTGGTTGCCTGCCTGGACAATCTTGCGAAGGGTATGGCAACTCAGGCCATCCAGAACATGAACATCATGTTCGGTCTCAAGCAGACGGACGGCCTGGTCTGAAAAGCCCAAGACCATAGGAGGGGAGTATGAAGACATCCGGCGTGCTGACTGCCAGGGGTTTTACCGGCGCTGCCATTCACTGCGGGATCAAGACGGCGAGCAAGAAGCCCGATCTCGCCGTCATCTTCTCTGAAACCCCCGCGAGCGTGGCAGCCGTATTCACCAAGAACAAGGTATGCGCCGCTCCCGTGCGGCTGAGCCGGCGCAATGTGCGCAACGGCAGGGCGCAGGCCATCGTGGTGAACAGCGGCAACGCGAACGCCTGCACGGGCCGTCACGGCATGCGCGACGCGGCGGAGATGGCCAAGCTTGCGGCGCATCGGCTTGGCGTCCCGGCGGGGGACGTCCTGGTCGCATCCACGGGAATCATCGGCCACCTGCTGCCCGTATGGCTGATCGCCCACGGCCTGGACGAGATCACCGGCCGCGTCAAGCGCGATGCGAAGACGGACATGCTCGTGGCCGAGGCCATCTGCACGACCGATACCTTTCCGAAGCGCTGTTCGACGACGGCGACACTGGGCGGGAAGACGGTGACCATCGGCGGCATCGCCAAGGGCGCCGGGATGATCGAGCCCAATATGGCGACCATGCTGTGTTTCCTCACCACCGACGCCGCCATCCCCCCCCAGCTCCTGCAGTCGGCGCTCGCCGGCGCGGTGAACGGGTCGTTCAACAAGATCACCGTGGACGGCCACACGAGCACCAACGACACCGTCGCTATCCTGGCCAATGGGCGGGCCGGGAACAAGCGGATCACCCCCAAGAGCACCGATTACCGGAAGTTCGCCGCAACGCTTGGCGCGGTGGCGATCGAACTGGCCCAGATGATCGTGAGGGACGGAGAAGGCGCGACGAAATTCGTCGAGATCACCGTGCGCGGGGCAAAGTCCGAGGCCGACGCCGACAAGATCGCCCGGTCCATCGCGAACTCGCCCCTCGTGAAGTGCGCCCTCAACGGCTGCGATCCAAACTGGGGGCGGATCGTCTCCGCGGCAGGTTATGCGGGAGCGGCCTTTATCGAGAGCAAGGCGGAGCTACGCATCGGCGACATCCGGATCTTCGCGAATGGCCTGCCGATCAAGGCGGACAAGAAGGCGCTCGCCCGCGTGATGAGGAAGAAGGAGATCGTGATTGATCTCCACTGCAAGGTCGGGACCAGCGCCGCGACGATCTGGACCTGCGACCTCTCGCACGACTACGTCACAATCAACGCCGAGTATCATACGTAGCGGCTACTTGAGGATGCGCACCTTCCGCCCCTCGATCTTCAGCCGCCCCTCCGCGAAGAGCTGGATCGCCTCGGGATAGGCTTCACACTCCTGCTCGAACACGCGGGCGGCGAGTGTATCCGGCGTGTCGTCATCGAAAACAGGCACGGTCTTCTGCACGATCACCGGACCGTGGTCGTAGACGTTGTCCGCGAAGTGAACCGTGCAGCCCGACACCTTGGCTCCGTACTCCAGCACGGCCTCGTGCACGTGATGCCCGTAGCGCCCCTTCCCGCAGAAGGCGGGGATGAGCGCCGGATGGATGTTCATCACGCGGCCGAGGTACTTCTCGGGAATCGTGATCAGGCACATGAACCCGGCCATGACCACCAAGTCCACCGGGTATTTGTCGATGTGCGAGAAAATCGCTTTGCTGAAACTCTCCGTGCAGTTCTTGAAGTCTTTCGAGGAGACCACAACGCTCGGGATGTTGTGCTTCTTCGCCCGTTCGAGTCCGTAGGCATCGGCTTGACTGCTGATCACAACACGGACGTTTGCGTCTAAGTTTCCGGCCTCGATTCGGTCAATGATGTTTTGCAGCGTCGTTCCCCCGCCCGACAACAAAACGGCAAGGTTGATTTTATCGGCCATGCTTCGTTGTTACTCCTGATGCTCCGGCTATGCTTTTTTGAGGCTCAGAGAAATCTTCGCATCCCCCGTCTTCGCCGTCGTCTGCGGGTCCCCCTCGATCTCATCATGCAGCTCGATGGCCAGCGTCTCCGCCATGACATAGTCCTTCCACGTCGCCATGGCGCCCGCGAGCTTTTCGTGGTCGGTCGAGTAGGAAAGCACGATGCGATCCTCCAGCTCCAACCCCTGATCCTTCCGCAGGATCTGAATGTGCCGCAGCACATCGCGCACCATGCCCTCGGCAATCAACTCGTCGGTGAGTTGCGTGTTCAGCGCCACGGTCATGCCGGGGACCTCCTGCACCAGCAGATGATCCGGGCACTCAGCCTGGACCTCGACCTCATCCGGCGTCAGCTCGTAGCTCTCGCCGCCGGCCGTGACGGAGATCGACTGGCCCGACTGCACCTTCTTCGCCAGGTCCTGCCCGTCCGCCCTGGCCAGCTCCGCCGCCACGGCCTTCATGGCCTTGCCCAGCTTCGGGCCGAGGGCCTTGAAGTTCGGCTTCACCGTGTAGGAGACCAGCTTCCCCGCGTCTTCGATCACCGAGAGCTCCTTGACATTCAGCTCGTCGAGGATGTCGCTCTCGAACCGTTTCAGCGCGTTCCTCGTCTGTTCGATGGACGAAGCCACGACGATCTGCGGAAGCGGCTGCCGGACGCGAATCTGCCCGGTCTTGCGAACGCTCAGGGCCGTGGAGACCACGTCGGCGGCCACGTCCATGTCCCGGGCAAGGTCGTTGTCGATTACATCGCGGTCGGCCTCCGGATATTTGCAGAGATGCACGCTCTCCGGGGCGGATTCGTCGTGCCCCCGCACGAGGTTCCGATACATGGCCTCAGTGACGAATGGCACGACCGGGGCCAGCACCTTGCACAGCGTCACGAGGGCCGTGTGGAGGGTCTGATAGGCCGCGAGCGTGTTCGCGTCCTCATCGGAGCGCTCGCGCCAGAAGCGCCGGCGGTTGCGGCGGACATACCAGTTGGATAAGCGCTCGATGAACTCCTCCGCGTCGCGCACAAACGCCGGCACGCCGTACTCCGGGAAAGCCCGGTTCGCCGTCTCCACGAGAAGGTTCAGCTTCGACAGGACCCACCGGTCCATGTCCGTCCGCTGATCCATCGGCACGCTCTCCGCCTTCGGATCGAAATCCGCCAGCCGCGCGTAATTGCAAAAGAAGGCGTAGGTATTCCACCACGTGTCGAAGACGGTCCGCTGCACCAGCTTGCCCGGGCCGTAGCCGAAGTTCAGATTGTTTTCCGGGTTTTGCCGGCAGTAGATCCACCGCATCACATCGACCCCCATCTTCTCGGCAGCATCGTTGAACCAGATGGCATTGCCCGCCGTTTTGTGCATCTCTTTTCCATGCTCGTCCTTGACGAGCGCATGGCCGAGGAGCGCCTTGAAGGGCGGGATGTTTTCCATCATCGTGCTCATGGCCAGCAGCGCGTAGAACCAGTTGCGGAACTGTCCCGGGAAACACTCCAGCACGAGATCGGCCGGGATCCACTTCTGCCAGTAGTCCCGGTCGGTGTTATACTTTACTGTCGAATAGGGCACGATCCCCGCGTCGAGCCACGGGTTGCCCACGTCGGCGATGCGCGAGACCTTCCTGCTGCACTTGCCGCAGGCGATCTTCACCTCGTCCACCCACGGGCGATGGGGTGAGTTGCCCTCGAACTTCTCCCAGCCCTCGACGGCGCGCTCCTTCAGCTCCTCTTTCGAGCCGATGACGTCGAACCAGCCGCACTCGCACTCATAGATGGGCAGCGCCAAGCCCCAGTAGCGCTTCTTGCTGATCATCCAGTCGCGCATGTTCTCGAGCCAGTTCAGCTCCTGGTCCAGTCCCCACTCGGGCATCCACTTGATCTTCTTCGCGACCTCCATGATCTCGTCGCGCCAGGACATGTCAATGAACCACTCCGCCACGTTTCGGTAGAGCAGCGGCTGACCGCAGCGCCAGCAGTGGGGGTAGCTGTGTTTATAGGATTCGCGCTTGTAGTAGAAGCCCCTCTCGCGGAGTAGGTCCATCACCTGGTCGGCGACCTCGTGGGCGGACTTCCCCGTGAGCGCCCCGAAGCCGTCGAAGTAGATGCCGTTCTCATCGATCGGCGCGACCACCGGCAGGCCCATCTCCTGGCCCAGCTCGAAGTCCTCGCGACCGCAGCCCGTGGCGATGTGGACGATGCCCGTGCCCTCGGATTCCGACACCACATCCCACGCCAGCACGCGATGCGCCTCCTTGGCCTCCTTGCAGGCGGGCAGGTCGTCGAAGGGCCCGTCGTAGGTCCAGTCAACCAGGTCCCTGCCGGGGAGCTCGCCCAGGACCTCGAAGGGCCCCTTCTCCTTCATCACGTGCACGAGCGACGACGCCAGGTAGTAGATCGCGTCGCCCTGCTTGACCTTGGAGTAGGCCATGTCGGGACCGACGGCACAGGCGACGTTCGCCGCCAGCGTCCAGGGCGTCGTGGTCCAGACCAGAAGATACTCATTTTCGCGTCCGCGAATCGGCATCCGAAGGAAGACGGATGGGTCTTCGACCTCCTCGTAGCCTTCGTGCATCTCGTGCTGGCTGATGCCCGTCCCGCACCGCGCGCACCAGGGCATACTGTCGCGGCCCTTGTAAATCAGCCCGCGCTCGTGGCACTTCTTGAGGAAGGTCCAGATGGTGTAGTTGTTCTCGTCGGTCATCGTGTAGTAGGAGTCGTCCCAGTGCATCCAGTAGCCGAGGCGGATGGACTGCTCGGTCTGGACCTTCGCGTACTTCCGCGCGCGCTCCTTGCATTTCTCGACGAACTTCTCCAGGCCGTACTCCTCGATGTCGCGCTTGCTCTTGAACCCGAGTTCCTTCTCCACCTCCACTTCGATCCAGAGGCCCTGGCAGTCGAAGCCGTTCTGGTAGCGCTGGGCGTGGCCCTTCATGGCGTGGAACCGCTCGTAGCAGTCCTTCAGCGTCCGGCCCCAGGCGTGGTGGACGCCCATGGGGTTGTTGGCGGTAATCGGTCCGTCAAGGAACGACCAGATCGGGCCGTCCTCATTCTGCTTGACGAGTTTCGCGAACGTCTTCTGCTCATCCCAGAACGCGAGGATATCGTGCTCCTGCCGGATGAGGTCAACCCTGGATTCAACCTTCTTGAACATCACAAAACCTGTTTACAGAACCAACCTTGCCTCGAAATTGACAGAAACAACTATTCTATGTTATCGCCTCTCTTGTCGCAATACAAAAATGGAAGCAGTCCCCCCTCAGTTACGGGGGGAGATCGGGCAAGGACATGTAGCCGCACCCTTTACGGGTGCGGGATTCTGCGGTAGGACGCGCGATTGCAGCAACGCATGTTGAAGCCTGCCGGCTACTGGTTTTCGGGTAGGCTCTAAGTCTTGCCTCCGGTACGGATGGCAGTTATCATGGGGGTATGGAATCCTTCGAGCGAATCCTGATCCTGCGCGGCGGAGCGATTGGGGACTTTGTCCTGACACTGCCGGCCATCGGCGCGATCCGCCGCGCCTTCCCCTCGGCACATGTCCGACTGCTCGGCCATCCACATGTCACTGACCTTGCCGTGGGGAGAGGGTACGCAGATTCGGCCTGGCGCTTGGATGCTCCGGAGTTTGCGACGTTGTTCGCACCTGCGCAGGGACACGCTCAAACGAGTTTGAGCGTGGCACACAGGAGCGATCCGCTTGAAAAGTTGCACCCATTCGATCTCGTCGTGGCGTTCTGGCGGGATGCCGAGGGTGTCCTGGCGGGGAATCTGGGACGGCTCTGTCCCGGGAAGATCATCGTGCGCGATCCCGTGCCGCCGGTGGCGCCGAAGTGCCATGCTGTGGATCATCTCTGCGGGGTGTTGGCGGAGATCGGGATCGAAGAATATGACCCGACACCAAAGCTCTTCTCGACTGAGCAGGACTTGGCTCAAGCCGATGCGTTCCTCGCAGAGAAGGCCCTCGATCCGGCGCAAACCATCGCCATCCATCCCGGCAGCGGCGGCCGGACGAAGAACTGGCCGACGGAACGGTTCGGTGAGATCATCGAGCGCATTGAGTCCGAGACGGATTGCCGGGTGCTGCTGACCGGTGGTCCCGCCGATGAGGAGGCGATGGCTGAAATCGGGGGCAGCCACCCCACTGCGGAGAATCTGCCGCTGCCCTTGCTTGCCGCGATCTTGTCTCGATGTCGCACGTATCTGGGCAACGACTCCGGCATTACGCACATCGCCGCGGCGGTCGGCGCGCCGACCGTCGTCATCTTCGGCCCAACCGATCCGGACGTCTGGGGGCCGAGAGGAGAGCACGTGACGATTCTTCGCGGCCAGGCCCCATGCGCTCCCTGTTCGCGGGAGGAGCGGATGGCGTGTCCCGACCGGAAGTGCCTTGCCTCGGTGTCAGTGGACGCGGTGTGGAAGCGAATGGGGATGTGATCCTCACTCATCGTCGATAGGACACGCTCAAAACAAGTTTGAGCGTGGCACCTATTCTGCCAGGACCGAGTGCTCCCTCTGCGTCTTCTGCGCATCTGCGGTTTGGCCCGCCCTACGGCACGATGGCCGGTGGATCATCCAGGTTCTTCTGCGACCAGGGCGGATGCTCCTCGTGCGCGCCTCGGCGGTCCCAGCGGATGGGGACGGCGTCGCCGGTCTCGATGAACCAGGTGCACATGGCAGCAACCAGCTCGTCGATCACGTCCTTCATGGCTGGATCGTTGACCCGATTCTTCGTCTCGCCGGGATCGTTCTCCATGTCGTAGAGCTCGTCTGTGTCGTAGAGGCGGCGGACGTATTTCCATTTATGCGAGCGGATCATCACCGCCTTGCCGTGCGTGTCCGGCTCGGTAAACTGGAGGGCGGGGCGCGACCAGTAGATGTTCTCCTTCGGCCGGTCCGTCTCGTGCGTGTGGATTTCCGTGTTGAGCGCGCCGCCTTCGCTGAAGACGTATTCGCGATGCTCGTCGGCTTCGCCGCTGATGACGGGCATGAGGGACCGGCCGAACTGCGTGTGGCGCAGCTCGATGCCGCAGACCTCGCACAGCGTCGGCAACAGATCGATCATCTCGATCAGCGCATCCGTCGGCTTCGATAGCGGATCGCACCCCGGCACGCGGATGCAGAAAGGCACATTGACAAGACAGTCCTCGAAGGTGTTCTGCATCTTCTCGGTGGACTGGTAATCGCCGACAAAATCGCCGTGGTCCGACGTGACCACGACGACCGTGTCATCCCATCGGCCGGATTCTTTGAGAGCGTCCAGGATCCAGCCGAGATTGCGGTCGGTCTTCGTGCACATGCCGTAATAGACGGCCACGATCTCGCGCAGTTCCTCGTCGGTGACCTCGTTCATCCGCATGCGCTCGTGAACTTTTTTCAGGATGACGGGCTTGCCCTCGAAGGGAACTTCCTGCTTGATCGGAAAGGGGACTTTCGATCGGTCGTACATCGAGAAGTACGGCTCGTGCACGGCGTACGGAGGATGGGGGAAGGTCTGATTGATCAGCATGAAGAACGGCTCCGATGCCGGTTTGCGAATGAACTCCGCCGCTTCCTCGGCGACGGCATCGTCGTGCAGAGAGGGACCGTAGGTCTCCTCGACCTTGCCCCAGAGGAAAGTGTGGTAGAGCCGGTCGCCGGGCTTCCACGGCTCGGCTTTAGTCGGCTTGACCTTCGGCTTGCCGGTTGTGCGCGTGTCGCACGACTCGTCCCATGTCTCCATGGCGAGCATATCGTTCTTGCCGCCCCACCAGACGTGGTAGCCGGCCTTCTTGAAATAGCGCAGCATGTTCGGCTCGTGGGGCCGGAGCATGTGGTGCATGGTGCGGTGGCCGTTCACATGGCAGTACCACCCGCTGGCCATAGCCACGCGGCTGGTGGTGCTGACGGGGTTCTGGACGAAGCACTTGCGGAAGCCCGCGCCTTCCTTTGCGATTTCGTCCGTGAAGGGACTCTGGATCACCTCATTGCCCCAGTAGCCGGTGTCCTTGGCTCGCCATTGGTCGGTGACGAAGAGCACGACATTCGGTCGGTCTGGCTGGCTCATTGTCTGCGGTCTCCTTTGCTTTGATTGGGAAGGAAAGAGGAACTACGCCCAGTTTATCCGTGTGGGATGGCAGGCTATCATTTCACGTGGGATTGTGTCAACCCGAAAACGTCTTTACCCATTTGCGAAACGGCTGCGGGGATGGGGGGACGCTTGCTATTGACACCCCGCCAAGGATTTGCTACAATCCATCTTTCGTATACACTTTCGATCGCGTGATTCGGACTGTCGGGCTTGAGTAAACGGACGGCGCAGTATGGACCAGGTGAAAGTCGGTCTGGTCGGACTGGGGACGATTGGGGCGGGCGTGGCCCAAATACTCCTCGAACGGGGCAGGGCCTTCGGCCCGAAGGTTGGCGTGGAGCTTCTTCTCGCGAGAGTGGCCGAGCTGGACCGGGCGAAGATTCGCAAGGCGAAAGTCCCCGCGAAACTCGTCGCGAAGAACGCGGACGAGATCATCGACGATCCCGATATCCAGATCGTCATCGAGCTTATCGGGGGAATTCATCCCGCGAGGGAAATCATCCTCTCCGCCCTCAAGAAGGGCAAGCACGTCGTCACGGCGAACAAGGCCCTCCTCGCTGCCCATGGGGATACTATCTTCAAGACCGCCCGGAAGGCGGGGCGGTGTATTTCATTCGAGGCAAGCGTTGGCGGGGGCATCCCTGTGATCGGGGCCCTGCGCGACGGTCTGGCCGCGAACGGCATCCAGACGATCTTCGGGATCGTCAACGGCACGACCAACTATATCCTCACCCAGATGACCCAGGCGGACAAGACGTATGCGGATGCGCTGGGCGAGGCGCAGGAGAAGGGCTACGCCGAGGCCGATCCGACGGCGGACGTGAGCGGCGCCGACTCCACGCACAAGTTGGCCATCCTTGCGCGCATCGGCTTCGGTATGCGCATCGACTACCACAAGATCTACCGCGAAGGCATCGACAAAATCCACCTGGAGGATTTGCAGGACGCGCTGAAGCTCGGCTACGTGCTCAAGCTCCTGGCCATCGGCAAGCGCCAGGGAAGCCAGTTGGAGCTCCGCGTCCACCCGACGTTGCTGCCCATGGACCATCCTCTCGCCATGGTGAACGGTGTATACAACGCGATTGGCATCTCGGGCGATTGGGTCGGCTCGACCATGTTCTACGGCCGGGGCGCGGGACGCGAGCCGACGACCAGCGCCGTGGTGGCCGACGTGATTGACGTGGCCCTGGGCAGAGCGCCGATCACATTCAGCAAGCGGGGCTGTTTCTCGTCCAAGCCGAAGATGGCCAGGCTGATGGACATCACGAAGATCAAGACGCGATACTTCCTTCGGATCAATGTGATCGACAGGCCGGGTGTGCTGGCGAAGATATCCGGCGTGCTGGGCCGGAATGAAATCAGCATCGCCTCGGTGGTCCAGCCGGAGTGGCGGCATGGCAAGCTGGTGCCGCTGGTGATGATGACGCATACGGCGATGTCGGGGCATGTGCGAAGGGCCATGAGGCAGATCGACTGCCTTGATGTGGTGAAAGGCAAAAGCCGATTGATCCGGGTCGAGGGCTGAGGCATGAACGGTCGCTGGCAGGTCGTTCCGGCGGCGGCCATCGGGCTTCTCGCGGGGCTGGCGGCGGGATACTGCGAGCTGATGATCCGCTATCACGAAACCGGGCTGGCCTTGGGCCAGTTTCCCTTCCTCCTCGCCAGCCGAGCCGTGCTGGGAGCGGCGATCGGCGTGCTGGTGGTGTTCAGGGAGAGGATCTCCCTGCCCAAGGCGGTTGCGATTGCCGCGCTGGCGGTGCTCGGTCTCGCGGAGGCATTGAACTGGGTTCTCTTCGTCGGAGCGTGACGTCGGCCACGGAGGGCCGGCGGTGAGAGACGGATGGTCTTATGAAATACTTCATGTTGATCGCCGACGGAATGGCCGATTACGCCGTCGAGCCGCTCCAGGGCAAGACGCCTCTCGAAGCGGCCCGAACCGTGAACCTCGACCACATCTCCCACGACGGGAAGCTCGGCGTCGTCCGGACCGTCCCCCGCGGTATGCGACCCGACACGGAGACATCCCTCCTCTCCCTCTTGGGCTACGACCCGCGAAAGCAGCGCATCGGCCGGGCCCCCTTCGAGGCCATCGGCTTCGGCATCGAGATGCAGCCGCAGGAAACGGCTTTCAGCTGCAACCTGGTCACGGCGGACGAAGAGAATCTGGCCGACTATTGCGCCGGGCATATCGGCGACAAGGAGGCCGGCGTCCTTATCCAGTTCCTCCAGGAGAACCTCTCGACCAAGCATGTAACGTTTCACGCCGGCCGCTCCTTCCGGAACATCATGGTCTATTCCGGCGACGAACCTATGGTCGTCGACACGACGCCGCCGCACGACGTGATCGGCGCCGACTTCTCGGGGCACCTGCCGGCAGGACAGGGAAGCCAACTGCTGCGCCGGCTCATACTGGGGTCGCACAGCCTGCTGGAGGAGCACGCGATCAATGTCGTCCGCGCCGATCTGGGCGAGAACCCCGCGAACATGATCTGGCTCTGGGGGCAGGGGCGCCCGCCGCAGTTGCAGCCGTTCCCGGAGCGCTATGGCAAGACAGGCATCATGATCACGGCCTCCCCCCTTTTCATGGGGGTCGCCCGAACGATCGGCTGGGACCACATCGCCGTCCCCGGCGCGACAGGGCTCATCGACACGGACTACACCGCCAAGGGCAATGCCGCCGTCGAGGCGCTGGAGACGCATGACCTGGTCGTCGTCCATGTGGCCTCGCCCGACGTGGCCGGTCACGACGGCGACCCCCTGCGCAAGGTGGTCGCGATCGAGGGCATCGACGAGAAGGTCGTGGGCCCGGTGCTTCAGGCGATGGAAAGGCTGCCCGAGTATCGCATCCTTGTTGCGATCAACCACTTTTCCCCTGTGGCGGAGCGGGGCCACACCGCCGACCCCGTTCCCTTCGCCGTCTTCGGGTCGGGCATTCGCGTCATCCGCCAGGTCCCCTTCACGGAGAAGAACGCGGAGGAGGGCGACCTACACATCGAGTTCGGCCACGGCCTGATGGAGTATTTCCTTCACGAAGACCAGCCGCTGCGTAAGATGGAAATGCCCCATCCGCCGGCGGAGTGATTTTCGCTTGGCGATTTGCTGTCCGTCCTTCCCACGCAGGCGGGAATCCCGTTACTCCATCTGGATCGCCTCGACGATCCGTATCCGCGCGGCCCGAAGCGCGGGGTAGATGCCGCCGACGATGGCCACCACGACACCCGCCACCCCGGCGAAGGCAATCTCCCAGTAGGGTACCACGAATTCCGCCTGCCAGCCCATGACCATGCGGTTCAGTGTCAGGCTGGCATGCATCAGGAGCAGACCCACAGCGGCGCCTAACAGCGCCCCGATCACGCCGATGGCCGCCGCCTCGGTCAGGAACATCTCCAGGATCTGCGTCCGGGTCGTGCCCAGCGCCCGGAGCACGCCGATCTCCCGCGTCCGTTCGATCACGTTCATTGTCATCGTGTTCAGCACCGCGAGCGCAGCGATGAGCACGGCAACGAAAAGGACGGCATTGATGCTGTACAGCGCCTCGTAAGCATTCTCGATCATGTGCGTGTTGCGGCCGCCGATCCACTGCGCCTTGCAGCCCGTCCGCCAGGCCGTGCCGCGGACTTTTCTGCCGACCGCGCCGCGATCGATCCCCTCCTGCCGGAGTCGGACCAGGGCGAAGTCATAGCCCGTTGCGCCGAAGTACTTCCGCGCGTCCTCGATGGTTCCGATGGCGACGAACGATCCGATGATGCCGCGGATGTCCGACCAGTCCCGCCAGTCGGTGTAGATGGCCAGGCGGGGATCGCGAATCTCGCCGGCGACCTCGAATGGCACTTCGCCATGGACCCCATTGAGCCGCAGCGTGCCTCCTTTCCGCGGCCCCCCCAGGCGGACGAGATCGCTGGAGATCAGAACGCGGTTTCCCTTTTTCAGGGCATCCAGCGCCTCGCCCAGTTCGCCGCTGTTGCACTCGATGCGCATGATCCGCTGGAACGTGTCCGGCTCGATGGCAATGAACATGATCTTGCCGCTTGCGAAGAAGGAGTGCTTCACCGGACCGCCGGGCGCATCGACCAGCAGCAGCTTCATGGCCGTTACGGCCTCGACCCCTTCGATGCGCCGGAACTTTTCCGGGTCCAGGCTGGGTGCGATGGGGGTCTGGGGCAGGACGAAGAGGTCCGCTCCGGCGAAGGCGTCGAGCGTGCGGCGGAATTCGCCGATTACGCTCTTTGCGTCGCCCGAGAGATCGACGACGAAGCTGACCCCCACCATCAGGGCGCATGCCGTGAGCGCTGTGCGCCCCGAGCTGCGGACCAGGTTGCCATGTGCAAGTTTACCCGACACGCCGGCCGCCGACTCCCGTGCCCGCGCTCCAATCGAGCGCAGCCATGCCGCCGACTGGTGGGCGGACAGGCCGAGCACCGCCGCAAGGAGGGCCCGCACGATCACATAGGGCAGGCTCAAGAGGAAGACGATGGATCGCAAGAGCACGCCCAGGAGCGGCAGGGTGACGCGGGAAAGAGGGGCCACAAAAAATGGGGCAACAAGCGCGGCGCCAAAATAGAGCGAGAAGATCCCCGCCGTAGCCAGGATCGGCACCTTGATGGAGGTCCGAAAGGGGATATGGAGAATGACGGTCAGCCCGACCAGCAGCACGATCCCCAGGGCCAGGCGATAGGTCGGCGTGCGGCCGCCGGCGGCCCGCCGAAAGGGGCGCGTGGCTTCGAGGGGGGAGACGCGCGCGGCCAGGACGGCGGGGATGAGCGCGGCGACGAACGTTGCGGCCAGTCCCATACCCGCTCCGCCAATCAATACCGAAGGGCTTACGACGAAGTCCGGTAATCCTTTCTTCCCCATGTGAGACGTGGCCAGCCTGGCCACACCAAGACCGAACAGGATACCCAGGGCCGTGCCGACAATGCCCATGAAGGCGGCTTCGCACAGCACGATGAGCCCGATCTGCCGCCGGCTCGCGCCGATGGCGCGGAGCATGCCGGTCTCGCGCTTGCGCTCCACCACCGTCATCGCCATCGTATTGAAGATGATGAAGACGCCCACGAAGAGCGTGGTGGCGGAGATGATCCGGGCCGTCAGCTTTGCCACGCGGAGGTTGTTGTGAAACGCTTCCGTGCGCGTCTCGGGCCGCTCAACGAACACGGTCGCTCCGACTATCTGAGAGGCCCGTTTCGACACGTCATTGATGTCCGCATCGTCCGTAACCAGGATATCCACGGCGGTCAGGGCCGGGGAATCGCCGAGAAACTCCCGCGCCTCCGCCAATGTGACCACCCCGGCGCTCCATGGCGTTGTTCGGGGGAAGGAATCCCGCGACAGGATACCCACGAGACGGAACGTCGGCCTCTTTTGGTCCACAAGCACAGACACCTCATCCCCCACCTTCGCCTTCAGTTTTTTCGCCAGCACATCGCGGAGGAGGATCGGCCGCTCTCCCTTCTCGATCGTTTCGTTGATAATATCCTCATACCCCGAGACAAAGCCTTTGATCTCGCTGTCGGCCTCGGGATCGACGGCCATCATCAGGAGTGAGTGATACTTTTTGCCGCGATTGATGCCGCACCATCGGCAGTAGTGGGGGGCGACAAGGCGGACGCCGGGGATGCGCCGCAGCGCCTCCAGACAGGCGGGGTCGAGGGCGTCTCCGTGCTTCGGGCGGAGACGGAGCTGCGCCCCTCCGTGCCAGAAGCGGACCCACCGTTTCACGTGCGCCTCGGCGCTGTCGTAGGTCACGGCGATGGCCACGACCATCGCCACGCCGAGGACCACGCCGAGCGTCGTGAGCAGGCTACGGGCCTTTCGGGTGAGCAAGTTCCTGATAGGCAGATGCCACAGATGCCGCATTTGTGCCTTTTCCTATTTTCTTCTCCCCGACGATTCTGCCGTCCTTCAAGAAGAGCGCACGGTCCGCATGGGCCGCGCCTGCGCCGTCGTGGGTTACCATGACCACTGTCCGAGAAAACTCATCGGACAGCTTCCTGAGAAGGGCATAGATCTCATCGGCGTTGTGCGAGTCGAGATTCCCCGTCGGCTCATCGGCCAGGATGATGGCGGGGTCCATCACCAGCGACCGGGCGATTGCCACGCGCTGCTGCTCGCCGCCGCTCAGTTCGTCGGGGCGGTGGTCGGCGCGGTCGGAGAGGTGCACCAGGTCCAGCAGCTCGTCTACCCGCTTCCCACTTTCCTTCATATCCTTCCGGGCGATCATGAGCGGCAGGGCCACATTCTCCCGCGCGCTCAAGGTGGGAATCAGGTTGAAGAACTGGAAGATGAAGCCGATCTTCTCGCGGCGGATTCGCGTTAGATCGCGATCGGAAAGGCCGGAGAGACGCACGCCGTCGATCTCCATCTCCCCGCTCGTCGGTGTATCGAGTGCACCGATCAGGTGAAGCAGCGTGCTCTTGCCGGAGCCGGACGCGCCCATGATGGCCAGAAACTCGCCATCGGCTACGCTGAACGACACCGACTCCAGGGCGTGCACTTCGGCCCTGCCGCTGCGGTAGATCTTGGATAGGTTGGTGACCTTCAATACGTCTCCCCGTGCATAAGTCCGTCCGAAGAGTTGATTTTATCACCCCCTCCTCTGGCCAACAAGTGAAAACATCTTGACCGTTCTCCGGACCCCCTCTACAATGCCGGGGGGCGGAAGCGCCTGCCGGAAGAATCCTGTCAGGCCGAAGCTAATTTTCCCGCCATTGCAGGTCGCGCCGGTCAAAATCGAAGGGGGGGTGCAGCACATTTACAGGACGTAAACCGCGTTGACACGGTTTACATCCGCACGGGCCGCAAGGCAATCCGATCGGAAGTAGCAGAATTCGCCAGACGTTCGGCGGATTGCGCGGGGCCAAAGTGGAAGAGGTCTCAGCCTCTTCTGAAGCGGCAAGATGCTGCTTCTACCTTGTGCGTCGGTACGATGTTTGCAGTAACAAATTTGGATGCTTGAGAAAGGACCCGAATGACTGACGCTCTTGCGAAGACAGTTGTGGACCCGGTACAGGTTCAGAAGCGCTCGGCCCTCCGGCTTCTGCCGTGGATTGGGCTGGTTGTGCTTCTGACTGCGCACTTTGTATTCCTCATGGGCAATTTCGCCCCGGCCATCTGCTCGCCAGACGCCAATGGCTACTGGGCGCAAGCGAGTCTGCTCTTCAACACAGGGCGCACGTGGTTCCTACCCGAGGCCGACTCGCAGTACATCGGCATCCATTGGCTGGTCACGGATTCCGGCAAGTACTTCAGCCGTTATCCCCCCGGACTGTCGGTGCTGGTCGGAGCGGTTTACTGGCTGTTCGGTTACAAGGCCAGCGTCCTGGTCAACCCCGTCCTGGCGACGCTGTCGTTGTTGGGGCTGTTTTTCCTGGTACGGCGCTTGGTGGGCCCTGGGTGGGGTGTAGCTGGGGTGTTCGCGCTGGCCGTGAATCCGATCTTCAACCAGCACGCCATCGCCTGCGATTCGCACGTGGCCGTTGCATTCTGCCTGGTATGGGGCGTGTGGCTCCTGCTGCGCTGGTCGGAAAACGGAAAACTCTGGGAGATCTTTCTGGCCGGGCTGGTCCTCGGGTGCATCCCGGCAATCCGCTACCCTGAGGCCCTTTTCGCCATCGGTATCGGTGTGTTCCTGCTGTGGCACATCCGCTCGCGAAAGCGAATCTGGCTGCACTATTTGGCGGCGTGCCTGGGGGCGGCGATTCCCATCGTCCCTCTGCTCATCCGCAACCAACTGGCCTTCGGCGCGTTTTATCGCACGGCCTACGCGCTGACGAAGGAGCAGACCGGGTTCGGGTGGGATTACTTCAGGAGCCACTTCGCCGGCTACATCCAGAATCTCAACGGGAGCGGCGTGGGGATGTTCTTCGCCCTCGGCGTCGTAGGCATGGCGGCGATGTGCTTCTCCCCCCGCGTCCGCCGTGTGGGGGTGTTTCTGATTTTGTTGGTCGTACCATCGACGTTGCTCTACATGGCCTACTACTGGGGCAATCAACGCATGGCCGGGGCGACGCTTCGATTCCTTATTCCAACGTTCATCTGCTACATTGCCGCCGGGCTGTGGGCGTTGGACTGGGCGATGAAGGGCGCATCCACCGCCCTTCGATCCACGGTCGTGATCGTGGTCCTCGCGTTGAATTTCGTGTGGGGCGCATTCGAAAGCGCCGACGGCCTGAGGAAACTCCATGCCCAGAAGTATGCGCTGGCCTGCGTCACCGATGGAATCGAAAAGAACCTGAAGCACGGCGATCTCATCATCGCCGACGGGGGACTCCTGCAGCACCTGGACTTCGTCCGGCATTGGCGCCTGGCGGACCTGAAAAGCCTGCGCCCGCGGCCGCCCGTCGACCGCATCTTACAGCGGCAACAAAGGGACCCCGACCGGCCCATGCCCATGCAACTGGAGAAGCGGAAGATGCAGGCGGAGAAGTACCGCGGCCTCGATCCGTGGGACCAGGAATATGAGATGGCCCATGACCTCCATAAGTGGGCTGGGGACCACAAGATTTACTATATCGGACCGGAGGAAGAGCTCAAGCAGATGCCGGGGCTCTGGTTCAACGAACGTGCCTTCAAGATCGTTGCGCGGATTCCCCTTCCCGAGCCGCCCCCCATGCCGGAGCGCGAGGGGATGATGGGCGGCGGACGTCGGCCCCAGCCCCAGGGCGGGCCGGATCGGATGGGTCCGGGACGCGGGCGGTTCCCCATGCCTCCGGGTGGGCCCGGTTTTGGCCCGCCGGGCGCCGATATGAGACAGCGATTCCGGCGCTTTGGCGATCGCCGACGCGGCAAGGGCGGGCCCATGGGCCGGATGGCTGCTCTCCTCGATGAGAAAGAACTTGTCGTCGCCGAATGGGTGTACCGGCCGAAGGACTCCCCCGAGAAAAAGCCGCATGATTGATATGCGCTGAACACCCGGGGGGCGTTAGGAACACTCAAACCTTGGCGGAGATAATGGACCTGACAGCATGTCTGAGCGGCGACAAGCGCGCCTGGGAGGCGTTCGTCGAGCGCTATGCGTCTGTCATCTTTGCTGCGGTTCACCGAACCATTTACCGATATAAATCGGATCAGGATTCCGATCTCGTCCGCGATGTGGTCCAGGAAGTATTTGTCCGTCTGGTGAAATCGGATTTTCGATTGCTGCATTCCTACGATCCCGCCCGCTCCTCCATAACCACCTGGCTGACCCTGGTGGCCCGGAGCACCGCCATCGACCAACTGCGCAAGCAGCGCCCGGCGCACGCCCCGCTCGATAGCGCCGCCGCGGCGCTGGCAGCACCGGCGGAGAATGGAGATTCCCCCGAGCTCGATATCCCGCAGGACCTCCTCTCCCCCCGGCAGCGACTGGTCCTGCGGCTGCTCTTCGACGAGGAGATGTCGGTGGCGGAGGCGGCGGAGGTCATGGGTGTAGAGGCGCAGACGGTTCGCAGTGCAAAACACAAGGCGATTGCCAAGCTGCGCGAGTTTTTCGACAGCGCATGAAACGTAGAAGCGGCATCTTGCCGCTTCAGAAGAGG
The DNA here is from genome assembly GCA_013152475.1 of Planctomycetota bacterium. GTDB lineage: Bacteria > Planctomycetota > Brocadiia > JAADGH01 > JAADGH01 > JAADGH01. The sequence continues at coordinate 1,264 of JAADGH010000160.1, read as the reverse complement.
CTGGAAGCCTCTTCTACGTTCAGGCTACAGTCGACGAGAAGAACATGACATTTTGTTGGGGATGTTTCACATTCATGGCTCGTAGAATAGGATAGAAGGCGAGAGGCACGTGATGAGCGGTAATGATTCAATCAACCCAGAAGAGCGCAAACTGGTGGCCCGGTTCCACCAGGGCCGGCAGGTCGCCCGGGAGTGTCCGGACCTGTCGGACCTTGCGGCCTATGTGGACGGCAACACGAACGCCGATGAGACGGCGTGCATCGAGGCGCATTTGGCAGACTGTCGGGAATGTCGCCGGGCCGTCATCGAAACGCGCGAGATCATTACCGAACCGACGAGGGTCGCCCCGAAGACCGTCCTCGACGCGGCAATGGTGCTGACGGTGCTTCGCCTCAGACGGTGGCCCATCGTGGCGCGGTGGACGGCTGCCGTGGCCGCATCGTTCCTCATCGGCCTGGCGGGGCTGCTTGCCGGGTCCTCGGTCTATCGGGGCCGCCAACAAGCCGAAGAAAAGGTTACCTCTGCAATCACCTTCGATCTGGTGGCGCTGGATTCCAGCCAGGCCACGATCGAGAACAATGTCTTCGAGGCGCTGGTGGAAGAGGACGAGGAGGTGCAGCAATGAAAAGGCTCTGTCCTACCTCCTGCTGGTCTCCCTGGTTTTCAACGCGGCGTTCGTCGCCGGATACTTCCTCTTTCGGACTGCACCCGAAACACTGGCGACCACGGAGAAAGTGACTGAGGCCGTCGCGGATGACCTGGGTCTCAACAAAGAGCAGCGCGAGAAGTTTGCCGCGCTCCACAAGAAGAATGAGGCTGAAAGTGCGAAACTGCGCGAGGCGATTCGCATCACACGGGAAAGCCTCATGACGGAGATGAGCAAGCCCTCCCCAAACGGTGAGCGCATCCGCACCCTCCAGGACGAACTCTCCGAGCTGTACCGCGCGCAGCGGGAGGCGTCATTGAAGCGCTACAAGACCTTCATGGATACATTGAACCCCGGGCAGCGCAGGCAGGTGGCGGAGCGGGTGGAGCGACATCACAGGCGCCACGGAGGCCGCCGCTTTCCTCTGCCCTGGGTGTCCAAGCGTTCGCTGCAGCGGTTTGACGCGGATGGCGACGGCAACTTAAGTGAGGAGGAACGCGCCAAGGCCCGGGAGGCGGTGCTGAAGGAATTCGGCAGGCGCAGGCCGTGGGCGGGCCGCGAGTTCGGCCCTCCGACTGCGTTCCCGGAGATGTCGCCCCTGTTCCGCACGATGAGGGG
>JAADGH010000042.1 GCA_013152475.1 Planctomycetota bacterium | reverse complement strand
GGGGACGACGCCGAGTCCGTTCGCCTCGCAGATGTCCGCCGGTCGCTCGCCGAACTTTCCTCCGCGCACGACGAGGGCCTTGTCGCCCTTCGCCATGGCATTGACGACTACGGCCTCGATGGCGCCGGTGCCGGACGAGGCGAACGTGACGACATCGTTCTTCGTCTGGAACACCTCCTTCAGCCCATCGTTCACTCTTGCGAACATTTCCTTGAACCGAGGCGTCCGATGGTGGAAGATCGGCAGCGCCATTTCTTGCAATACCTCTGGCGGTACCTCCGTCGGGCCGGGCGTCATCAAACGTTGTTTTTTCATTCTGCAAGCACTCTCTTTCTCGGAATCACAAACTCTCGCAAGCACTTGGAGCCGGAGGGTCAAGCATGTTCAACCGTTCGTGCTGAGCAACCATCCGCTTTGGGCTGCCACTCTCCACACCAACGCATAGGTTCCACCTTTGGGAAAGATGATCTGACATAGGAGCTGATGCCCGTGTGTGCATCGTCTGTCACCTCGACGATTTCTCTCGGTGGGTACCTCCGACATTCTCCCTCGATGTTTTCGTACGACACTTCGTCACCCTCAGGGCGCATCTCATCAGCAATTCCCATCTGCCCCATTAGGAAGTCCCCGACTTTTTCGGCTTCGTTGCCCCACATGGCTGGTTCTGCCCACGCTGCCCATTTACAGGATTCGCAAGTAGGATGTTGCACGAAGAGTTCCCGCATCTTGGGGTTAGGAATATAGATTACGCCCTTCTTGCAGGCTTTGCATATGAATGTGGTTCCCGGGTTTTCGTCCAAAACTTCGTACTCAGCATCGCAGGTTAGGCATTTTACCTTCATCCAATGTCCCTTTCGCTGTTCTGATGCGGACCTCATGGCCACGTGGGCTGTCCCCGAGGTACCAAATCTCATCGGGAAGTGATCTGGTCATTGTGTTCTTCTCTTGACAGGCCGAACTGAGTCTCCGACTTGGTTTCCGTTCCAGTCAGTTTGCCGAACGAGTCCCCCCCATCCTTTTCGAATATTTGCCAGTTGAACTTGTAGTTCAGGGGGGGCAATTCGTAGTGATTTTTCAGATACGCAAGCAACATACGACTCTCGAGTTCGCTAGCATCATCTTTGGTCTTGGTGGGCCGCCAGCGCACACGAAGCTTGGCGTATGGGAAGAAGCGGCCAAAGTGAAAAAACGCATAGCGCCAACCCGCCATATGCCCTTTGGTGTCGTGGTTGGTTGCGGAGTAGTAGAAAGCTTGGAGCCGTTTCCGAAGATCGTGAGACTCTCCAATAGTTAACATTCCGTGCGGGTCAACACCAACGCAGCGACTGAGTGGCTGATCGGTGGCGATAACATACACGCCGGGCTTGGATGGTACGGTGGCGAATTCGAGACCGGCCACTAGGCCGATCGGGGCCCAATCGGTCCAGCTTGACCAGTCGTATTCCATCACAGGTGCACCATCGCCCATATTGGATTCCGTGTTCTCGGTAAGGCCTGGAAACGAGGCCAATGATTAAAACATCTCTCCCGCACTCAAGAGAACAGAGTAAGAATATGCTCAGCTCAGGGCCGGATGTCAACAGGAAAATCGGCGGGGGGGGCGCTGAGGGGCTGTGGGGTCTTGGGCTTGCGTGCCTTGCGGGAGCGAGACTTGGGCCTGGGCTTCGGCTTTGCCTCCTGCAGGAGGAGGCGGGGAAGCACGTCGTCGATGGTGTCGGACAGGAGGACGCTTAGCTTGCGCTTGACCTCGGCGGGGAGCTTGGCCAGGTCCTTCTCGTTCTCGCGCGGGATGATGATCGTGTAGATCCCCTCGCGATGCGCCGCGAGAAGCTTCTCCTTGATCCCGCCGACGGGCAGCACCCTACCCAGGAGCGTGATCTCGCCCGTCACGGCGATCTCCCGATTCACCTGCACGCCCGTCAGCGCCGAGATCATGGCCACCGTCATGGCCACGCCGGCCGACGGGCCGTCCTTCGGCGTCGCGCCGTCGGGCACGTGGACGTGGATCTCGGTCTTCTGGTAGAGCGTGGGGTCCACGCCCAGCTCGTCGGCATGGGCCCGGACGTAGCTGAGCGCCGCCGTGGCCGATTCCTTCATCACGTCGCCGAGCTGCCCCGTGATCGTAAGCCTGCCCTTGCCTTTCATCGTCGTCACCTCGACCGAGATCGCGCGGCCGCCGTACTCCGTGTAGGCCAGGCCCACCACCGCGCCGACGATCGGGCTCTTGTCGATAGGGGTGAACGCGAAGTCGGGCACGCCGATGTGCTTGTGGACATTCCGCGCGGTGATGCGGAAGGTCTTCTTGCCCTTGCCCACCACCTCCTGCGCCACGCGTCGGCAGAGCGTCTCGATCTGCCGGTTCAGGTTGCGCACGCCGGCCTCGCGGGTGTAGTCGCGGATCATCTTGTCGATGGCGCCATCGGCGATCTGCACGTTCCGCGGCTTCAGGCCGTGGGCCTTCAGCGCCTTCGGGACCAGGAACCCCGTGGCGATGTGGCGCTTCTCCAGCGGGGAGTACCCCGGCAGGCGGATGACCTCCATCCGGTCGCGGAGCACGTGGGGAATCGCCGTCTCCATATTCGCCGTGGTGACGAAGAACACGTCGCGCAGGTCGAACTCGACCTCGAGGTAGTGGTCGCTGAAGCTGTAGTTCTCCTCGGGGTCCAGGACCTCTAACAGCGCCGAGCACGGGTCGCCGCGATAGTCGTGGGAGAGCTTGTCGATCTCGTCCAGGAGGAAGACCGGGTTTTTCGTCCCCGCTTTCTTGATGGACTGGATGATTCGCCCCGGCAGCGCGCCGATGTAGGTCCGGCGATGGCCGCGAATCTCGGCCTCGTCGCGGACGCCGCCCAGAGACTTGCGCACGAACTTCCGCTTCATCGCCCGCGCGACGGACCGCGCCAGGGAGGTCTTGCCCACGCCCGGGGGGCCGACGAAACACAGGATGGGGCTCTTCGACCCCTTCGTCAGTTTGCGCACGGCCAGGTATTCGAGGATGCGCTGCTTCGGCTCCGCGAGGCCGTAGTGGTCTTCGTCCAGGATCCGCTGCGCCCTCTTGAGGTCGAGGCTGTCCTTCGTCTTCTTGTGCCAGGGCAGGGAGACCATCCAGTCGATGTAGTTGTGGCACACCGCCGCCTGGGGCGAGAAGGGAGGCGTCTTTCGAAGCTGGTCCAGCTCGCGCAGGGCGGCCTCCTCGGCCTCCTTGCTCATCTTCGCCTTCCGGACCTTCTCCTCCAGCTTGTCCAGGTCCATCATGTCGCCGCCGTGGCCGCCGAGCTCGTCCTCGATAACCTTGAGCTGCTCCTTCAGGTAGAAGTCCTTTTGGCTCTTCTCGACGCGCTTCCGCACGCGGCCGTCGAGCTCGCGTTGCAGTTCCAGGATTTCTGTCTCCGGTCCCAGCACGGCAAGGAGCTGCTTCATCCGGCTGCGCAGGTCACGCTCCTCCAGCAACTGCTGCTTGACGTGCGCGTCCACGGTCAGGTGGTGACACACGAGATCGGTCAGATCCTCCGGTGATCGAACGCTTCGGATGGCAAGGAGCGCCTTGTCCGCGATGCTCGGGTTCACCGCCACGTATTGCTCGAAGGCCTTCACCACGAGCCGCCGCATCGCCTCGGTCTGCTTGTCCGTCTCGACGCGATCATACCACAGGTCCACCTCGACGTTCAGCCGCCCGCCGGATACCTGACTCCCGACAACCTCGCCCCGGCAGATTCCCTCCACCACCGCCTGCAGCATGCCGTCGGGCAGCGACACCGTGCGGACGACCGTGGCGCACGTGCCGATCTGATAGAGGTCCCGCAGCGACGGGGACTCCTTGCTCGGGTCGCGCTGGGTGAGGAGCATGATGCGCTGGCCGGACTCCGCCGCCTTCTTGACCAGCCCCATGGACGAATTGCGACCCACGAGGATCGACACCACGGCATGGGGAAACACCACCAAGTCCCGCAGCGGCATGGCGGGCAGGATCGCCTTCTCGGGCGGAACCCGCGCGAGCGAGGCGCCATCGCTCTTCACCGGAGGCTGATTGGGTGGTGAGGACATATCGAAACCTTCCGAAACAAAACGAGACCCAGTCTGCACAACCGGGTCTGCCGCATGTTCTCGACACTACACCTATTTTAACAGACCATCCGTTACAAGTCAAGGCGCTTGACGCCCAGGTGTTTCCCCATGACCATCGCCCGTGTCCTCGCGACTTTCGACTTGATTTGAGGAATGCGAGCCGTAGAATGCAATGGGTCAAAGGCTTGAAATCGGAGGGTCAGATCATGAGCGATGTGCCTGTTGATGAAATCCTTGCACTGCTGGAACCCGACCCCGATCGCCTGGCCCAGGGCCGCGAGCGGCAGGCCAGGGTCTGGCGCAACGAAGCCCCCGACGCCGTCCCCGTCATCTCCGGCGGCGGCGCCGTGCCGGAGAAGGAAAAATACCCCCACTACACAAAGGCCGAGCAGTTCGACGACAAGGAGAAGATGCTCGTCGAGCATCTCTGGGGCGTGATCTCCCTCGCGCGCGGGTCGAGCGATGCGCAGCTCGCCATCCGGCCCAACCTCGGCGTCGGCTTCATCCCCAGCCTCTTCGGCATGGAGACGAAGTTCGTCCAGGAGGACCAGATGCCCTGGATCATCGGCCACCTATCCAAGGAAGAGCTGGCGGAGGCGGAGGTCCCCGACGTGCGCAACGCCGGCCTCATGCCAAAGTGCCTGGAGATGATCGCCTATTTTAAGGAGAAGCTGGACGGCAAGGCGCACGTCTATCTGGCCGATACCCAAGGCCCCTTCGACATCGCCCACCTCATCCGGGGCCATGACATCTACACCGACATCTACGACGATCCCGACTTCGTCCACCACCTCTTAGCCCTCTGCACCGAGACCTACATCGAGGTGTCGAAGGTGATGAAGGAGGCCATCGGCGAGCCGCTCGACAGCGGCTACCACGCCACGGGCTACATGGGCAACGGCGGCGTCCGCCTGTGCGACGACTCGGCGATCAACGTGTCGGGGGATACCTATCGCGAGTTCATCCAGCCCTACGTGCAGCGCGCCCTCGAGCCCTTCGGCGGCGGGTGGTACCACTTCTGCGGCCGCGGCCACCAGATATTAGACGCCATCATCGAGACCGACGGCGTGCGCGGCATCAACTTCGGCAATCCCGAGATGTACGACTACGCCGACATCCTCTCCCGCGTCCGCGCCAGGGGCAAGTTCTACAAAGGCGCGATCCCACCCGAACCCGATGAGACCCTCGACGCCTACGCCAACCGCATCTCCGGCTACCTCGACGGCGACCCCCGCAGCCTCATCCTCCAATCCCTCCCCCACGAGAAGGGC
>JAADGH010000060.1 GCA_013152475.1 Planctomycetota bacterium | reverse complement strand
ATGGTTCATCGCCTACTCCCCGGAAATCCCAGGGGCCAACGGCCAGGGCAAGGCTGAGAAGGAATGTCTCAAGAGTCTCGCGGACGCCATCGCCCTGATTCTTGAGGATCGGCATCAGGGTGCCCTGCGCGGTCTGCCTGAGGATGCGGAGCGCAAGATTGTGGCAGTAGGATGAAACGGAACGCTCTGCTCAAGCAACTGCGTTGTCACGGGTGCTGCTTGAAGCGCGAGGGATTCTCTCAGTCCTTGTGGACGAACCCGTAGACAGGAAGCTGTACCGCGGCACGCCGAGATTTCCAACAAGCTTGCCAGAAATATCTGCCGGAATCTGTCAGTTCCAGAAATCGGAGGACGATGGAAGGTGAGATCAGGATACCGCACTCAGTTGACGCGCCAGATCGGCGAACATCTCGTCGTTGCGAAATTAGGTCGTCTTGGCATTCTTGCAACCCCGTTTGCAGGCAACGTCCCCGATTACGACCTGGTCGCCTGCGACACAGCAGGCCATTCCCTGCCTATCCAGGTCAAAGCGATCAACGGCCCTTCGTGGCAATTCTCGGCCACCTCTTTTCTCAAAATCGAGTTCCAAGGGAATCGCCAAGTCGTCAAGGGGAAAGCAGAGTTGACTAACCCAGGGCTAATCTGTGTCTTTGTCTTTCTCAAACCAGACGAACAAGACGAGTTCTACATTTTCAGAAAGCGATTCCTTCAGAATCACTTCCTCAAGCGTTATAAGGGTGGCATAAGACCCCGGAACCCTAAATCCATCCATTGCGCCATTTGGCCAAAAGAGCTGAAAAGATATCGAGACAACTGGAAACTAATCACCAAGTACTTCGCCCCAGTCACATGACTGGACGGTATTCTCGGGACATGGCATCGCAATTGGTCCCTTTCCTCGTCCCCGGGCTCTGCCTGGGGACGGCGCCTTCGTTCGGCTCCGCCTCTTGGGGGCGCTGGCGTGGGGCGCCTCTCCCCGGCGGCTCTGGGTGGGAAAGGCTTCGGCCACGTCCGGGGCCAGCAATACGAGGTTCGTGCCTTCTTCGTACCGTTTGGCGTACTTGCCTCGCACGCCCCTCTTGAGCAACTGAGGCAGATCGTACTCGGGACGAAAATCATCCTCGCGTTCAGTATCTCTCTTCTTCATATTGCGTTCTTTCTCATCCCGTTGCCTTTGGTCAGTACACTCCTTCCTGGGCACTTATCAAGCCCTGCGAATGGTGAGGGAGCACGTTATTTCTCTCGCCGGATCGAGGGACTGCTGCGTTTGTGGAGTGCGCAAGCCATGCTTGCGCTTTTCCACCGGGAAGCCTCGCTTCCCGGCGACGGCGCACCCCCCCTACGAAAGGGGAACAGCGGCGCGATGGCGAGACACGCGCAACGAAAGAGCGGGAAGCTTGGCTTCCCGCAAGAAAGGCGGCAGCATGGCTGCCGCACTCCAAAGGGCCGACCGCACCGCCCGTCGATTTGAGCACACCTTACCCATTGCCGGGCCATAATACTTCAATGCGGGCGAATGGAACTTTCGCATTTGCGATGTTTGACAAATCCCGTTTTATTTTTATGTGGTATACTTATGTGAGTGGGTGATTGACGGCCCCGGCTATGCCTGCCGGGGCTGTTGGGTTAAGGGCCCATCCGAAAACCTGTAGCCGCAGGCGTGGTACACCCTTTCATAAGTCCGTATGAGGATGGAAGACGGCGACTCGTTTGTAGTGCGGACTTCAGTCCGTTCTTTGGGCAGGCGGTCTACGCCACGAAGAGCACACTAAAGTGCTCACTACAAACGGGCTTCTGCACGGTCCTAAACCCTATTATGAACGTGTGAAAGGGTGCATTAAGGGCAATGAAACAAGCCCTCCGGCATCCTCCCGATCATCGCCTTGAAAAGCCGGATCAATTATACTACTATACGTTCTTGGCGCCCATTAACGGATACGTCGGCCTGTTTTCTGGTGGATGAAAAATGCGATCTTGTGTTCGACTCCTCGCTGCCACGTTGGTTGTTGCCGTTGCCGGTTCCTGCCTTGCTCAGCCCCAGCGGCCTCGGCGGCGTCCGGCCTCGCCCGCACCCTACGGCGACGACCGCTACCAGCCCATCAAGGTAGACTGTGCGAAGAAACTGGGCCGGATCAAGAACCTCATGGGCGTTCAGGGCGGCCCAAGACCCGACGTCCCCGAGGTCACGCCCGACCTCAGCGAGGCCTACCGCAAGATCGGCGTCAATATGGTTCGTTTGCCTCAAGGCAATCGCGACGTTCTGTTTCTGGGGTATATCTTTCCCGACGAGAAGGCCGATCCGCTCGATCCCGCCTCATACCGACTCGAGGAATTTGATAAATACGCCAAGGCGGTTCGCGCCATCGGCGCGGAGTTCCTCTGGGAGGCTCAATACCTGCTCGGCGAGAAGGGATTGTTTCGCTCCGAATTCCTGCGGGCGAGGGGTGCGGTGGGCATCCCCCACCGCGCAGTGGTCCCGCGAGACGAGATGAAAAAATGGACGACCGTATGCGTCCAGGTCCTGCGGCACATGAACGACGGCTGGGCCAACGGGCATCACCTCGGCGTCACGACGGTGGAGTTTATCAACGAGCCCTTCATGGGACCGAAGCACCTGGTCTATGACCGCGACGACCCCGTGCGCGTCTGGGAATGCTACGCCGCCTTCGCCCGCGCCGTCCGGGCCTATGACCCGAAGATCAAGATCTTCGCCCCCAGTCTGACCGATATCGACATGCGCTACAAGCGCATTGATCTCTTGAAAAGTTTTCTCGATTATGTCGTGAAGCATAATCTTCCCCTGGATTACTTCACCTGGCACGCCTACCTCCGGGAGCCACAGCAGTATGCCGATGTCGCCAAGAAGGTCGGCAAAGCGCTCGACCGATACGGCCGGCGGCTGGCCCACGTGCGTGTGGCCAACACCGAGTGGGATTCTCGTTTTCCCCCGCCCGTCCATGCCGCTCACAACACGACCACGCTGATTTATTTCCAGGACGCGCCCCGAATGGACTACGCCATTCGCTATCGGGGCGACGCCCGCCACGACCATATCCGCGGCCGCCGGAGCGCCTCGGTCCTCGACCCCCAAGGCCGGCCCAGTCTGACCTACTATGCCTACCTGGCCCTGGCGCGCCAGAGGAAGGCGACGCCGGAGCGGATCGCGGCCACAGGAAACGACGCGCGGGCTTTCGGGGTCCTCGCCGGACGGGCCGGAGACGGCTCGGCCGTTTCGGTCCTGGTCAGCGACATGCACTCGGCCTATCGCGGTTTCGAGCTTCGCGTTGAGAATATGCCGTGGCGTGAAGAGGATGAGTTCACGGTGGAGGCATATGTCGTCGATGAGAAACGAAAGCTGGAAAAGGTCTGGAACAAATCCGGCCGCGGCCGGACATTCTCACTCCGCGAGACCCGCCATGCGCCTTACGTTCTGTGGATGCTGCTGAAGCGAACGTAAGGTAAAACGATAAAACGGGGACAGTATATTCATTGCCGCCTCCTTGTCCGTGGCCGCTGCCCGCCGGTCAGACATCCCGCCGGCCCTCCCAAAAGGCGGAGCCGAATGAGAACGCCGTCCACAGGCAGAGCCTGGGGACGAGAGGAGATAGGGTGCCGCCTGGCGACAGAATGGGGATATGGAGTGCTGGAGCCATGCTCCAGCTTTCGTGTGGCCGAAGCCATGCTTCGCCCACGGGCGGCAGCATGACTCCCGCCCGATAAAGCGCAAGCATGGCTTGCGCACTCCAAAGGTCGGCTTCGTGAGGCAACATGCAATCTGGCGCATCCACGACCCGGCTGTCACCTAACTACAACGCCACCCCTCCGCCCGCCACCGCGCCACGCCCATGTGGTAGCGCTGGTGCCAGGGGAGGCCGCCGGATGGATGGTCCGGGTCCTTGGGGCCGAAGTAGTAGGCCGTGATGATCGTGCCGTCGTCGATCTGCACGCTGGAGGGGTAGCCGCAGTCGGTCTTGTGCCACGTCTCGCCGGGCATGGAGACGAGCACGCGCGGGGCGGACCATGTCTCACCCACATCTTCGCTTATGCGAAAGACTACGCCGAAGAGCCCGGGGATGCGGCTCGTGAGCGAGAGCAGCAGCCGACCGTCCTGCAGCTCTAACAGGTGCGCGTTCTCCTGGCCTTGGGGGGAGAGGCGTTTGCCATCGCCCCATGTCTTGCCGTCGTCGGTGGATCGATACAGCATCGTCCCCTCACCGTGGGGGAGCATGTCGTCCAGCCGGTCGGTGCACCCCAATCGGCCGACGGCCAGCAAGTCGCCGCTCTTGCATCGCAGGACGAACGGCTCGCTGTCGGTCGCAATTTGCGTCTTGTCTCCCCACGTGCTGCCGTCATCGTGGCTGAAGATGATGGACGACTGATAGACGCGCGGGTGGTCCCCCTTCGTCGCCTCATACACCGGGCAGACCAGCCGGCCATCGGGCAGGCGGAGGATGTCGCCGAAGGGAACGTGGCGATCCTCCAGCACGTGCCGCTGCCACGTCTCGCCGCCATCATCGGAGATGCAGACCTGCACCGGCAGGATCGGCGGCTTGCGGCCCTCGCTCCACCCGCTCACGAGGGCGACCAGCTCGTCCCGCGCGTTCAGACCGACGGCGTGGTTCATGCGGGTGATCTCGGGGTCTTCAGAATGGTCCGAGACGGTGCTTCGATAGATCCACCGCCGCCCGCCGTCAGCGCTGGCCCAGAGCTCCACGTCGCCGCAGCCAAAACCGTGACTGGGATGATTGTAGACCGCCGCGACGATCTCGCCGTTCGGCAGCACCGTCAGGTTCGGCCACAGGCCCTTGTTGTCCACGGCGACGTAGAACTCCGCGCCGGGCATGAGATTGCATCCGTTCAGCATTCTTCTTCTCCGCTCTGTCTGTGCTTCGCATCGTGCAGGCTTTGATTGTCTCGTGAAGATAGAGCAACCGGCCGTCGAAATCAATGATTGTCCTGCAACGATATTTGCATTGGAGGCGACTTTTGGCTTTGACAACGATTTCCTCACCCGGTATCGTACGCCACGTCGCGACACATCTTAACCTCGAAGGAGAATGGACGTGGAGAAATTGAAGGTCGGTATCCTGGGGCTGCGGCGAGGGCTTTCGCATTTGAGAAACTTCCTCAACGTCGAGGAAGCCGAGGTCATCGGCTGCGCGGACCGCCTTGAGGGACCGAGAGAGAAGGCAAAGGAAGTCATCGGCGACCGCCCGGTGAAGATCGTCAACGAGTTCGAAGACCTGCTCGACATGAAGCCCGACGCCGTGGCCGTGGCGAGCAACGGTCGCTGCCAGGCGGCGCACGCCATCCAGGCCCTGGAGGCGGGATGCCACGTGATCTCGGAGGTGCCCGGCGCCTTCACGCAGGAGGAGATCGTCCACATCATCGCCGCTGCCGAGCGCACGGGGAAGCAATACATGCTTGCGGAGAACCTGAGCTTCCTGGACTTCATCCGCTACTGGCGCAAGTGGATCCTCGAAGAACGCTTCGGCGACATCTCCCTCGCCGACGGTGAGTACCTCCACTACCTGCCGAACACTCTCGTCGTTCCGGATGGCTCGTGCATCTCCCCCACTCAGGCGCGGGAGGAGGGACGCGGCGATGTTGTTCGCTCCTGGCGCTCGGACCAGCCGCCGATTCAATACCTGACCCACGACCTCGGCCCGCTGCTGGAGGTGATGGACGACCATGTTGTCTCCGTTACGTGTATGGACGGGCCGTGGTGGCAGACCGAAGCGCCTCTGCGCGCCGACGGGCAGATGGCCCTTTTCAAGACGGCGAAGGGCAGTCTGATCCGGATCCTTGTAACACTGAATACCCGGCGTCCCGGAGCGCACAACTTCCGTTTGTTCGGCACGCTCGGCAGCGTGGAGTGGTACAGCCACGAAGGCTTCTGCCGCCGGTGCGACCGCGATCGCGAGGAGAAGGAGGGGTGGGAGCGGATCGAGATCGGCACCGCCGCAAAGGGTGATGACAAGAAGGCCGGCCACGGGGGCACGGATATCAAGACGGCCTACTATTTCACAAAAGCGATCCTCGAAGGAAAGCCCGTCCCCATCGACGTCTTTCGCATGTGCGACTACACGCTGCCCGGCATCCTGGCGGCTCGTTCGGCCGAGCTCGGCGGACAGCCGATCACCGTGCCCGACATCCGCAGGAAGCCATTCGAGGGAACAGTGCTCTGGGATCACGTCGGCCTGCCGGAGGAAGAGCCGGAGGCGCGGAAGTACGAGTCGGATATGGGAACGCGGTACTAAAAGATTCCCGTCTTGGGCATGAGGAGAAACAACCATGTTCGAGAGAAGTCTGCTGACCGATGAGGGAGTGGAACAGCTCGGCGAGGCGGTGGTCACCGTTCTGGAAAAGGTGGGGGCCATGGTCCAGAGCGAGGAGATCCTGAAGGCCCTCGACGCCAAGGGCGCGAAGGTGGACCACGAGAAACAGGTTGCCACGTTCCCACGAAAGATGACGCAGGAGTTTGTCGACGGCATTCGCAGGGAGTATGAACAGGCCGAAGACCAGGACGACGGGCACCGGAAGTTTTCCGCTCCCGGCCAGCCGAAGCTGTTCCACCAGCTCGCGCAGTACTTCCACGATTGCGAAACGGGGGAGGACCGCATCGGCAACAAGGAGGATTACATCCGCCTCCTCAAGTTCGGCGATGCGCTCCACCAGGAAGACGGCGTCGGCCACTGCCTGCTGCTCTCCGATGTCCCCGCGCCGGTCGAGCCGCTGGAGGTGACGCTGCTGCAGTTCGAGCACGTCCACCACCCGCGCGGGGCCTATGTGCAGGACGTGCGGCAGATCGACTACCTCATGGAGATGGAGGAAATCTCCGGCGTCAAGGACCTGACGTGGCTGGCCAACTGCGGCTTCTCCAGTCCCCTGCGTCTGGGCCAGGACATCGCCGACCGGTTCGTCCGCAAGATCAAGCGCGACGACATGGCCAATCTCTACATCATGACCATCAGCGGCGCGGGCACGCCGGTGACTGTGGCCGGAACCATTGTCCTTGCCGCCGCGGAGTTTGTGGCCAACTGGATGGCGGGCCGGGCGATCAGTCCGACGGTCAAGCTCTCCGCCGGATCGTGGATGGCAACCATGGACATGCAGTCGGGAGAGGCCAGCTATCTCGCCCCCGACGCGATGGTTCGCAATTTTGCCATTCGCGAATTCATGCGGCGCTGGACGGGCGTCGCCACGAGCGCCGGCAGCGGGGCCTATTGCCCGGCCAAGGTTCCCGGCATCCATGCCACGCTGGAGAAAGCCTATCGCGCCATGGCCACCGCCGCGTTCACCGGCAGCCATCCGGGCATCGGCGGCGGGCTGCTTGACGGCGGGCTGTCCATCAGTCCGGTGCAGTTCCTTCTGGACCGCGAGATGGGGAAGGCGTTGGAGCACCTGGCCGGTCCCATTGAGGTGAACGAGGAGACCATCGGCCTGGACGCGATCCTCGACGTGGGCCACGCGGAGAAGACGAACTACATGGAGATCGAGCACACGGTGAAGCACTTCCGTTCGGCCACCTGGCTCCCCGAGCTACTGGACCGCAACGCATGGACCGGGCCGGAGAGCGAAGAGCGCGTCATCAAGCGGGCCCAGGAGAAAGTGAACGAACTCGTTGCGTCTTACGAAAAACCGGACGTTGACGAAGACATGCTGTCCGCGCTGCGGGGAGTTGTGGATCGCGCGCGAAAGGAACTCACCTGAGGAGGGTTAGGCCATGAGCGAAGCGGACATCGAAAGACTGATCGAAGCGGCGTCGCGGCATCTCTGGCAGAACTACTTTCCCGACCGGAAGGAGGGCAAGCGGCCTGCGCTCCTCGTTCGCGGCGAGGGCATATATGTCTATGACTCGGAGGGCAAGCGATACCTCGACACCTTCGCCTCGCTGCTGACCACCCTTTGCGGCCACGGCCGGCGCGAGGTGATCGACGCGGTTACCAGCCAGATGGAGAAGCTGGCCTACTTCCCCGGCGGGTACGACTGCATCATGGAACCGACGGTGAGGCTGGCCGAGAAGCTGGCGCAGATCACGCCGGATGATCTCTCGGTCACGTTCTTCGTCTGCGATGGGTCCGAGTCGACCGAGGCGGCCCTCAAGATGGCCCGCAACTACTTCTGGGCCAAGGGCGAGAAGCAGCGGAGGAAGGTCATCTTCCGCCGCTACTCCTACCACGGCGCGACGATGGGGGCCATGTCCGCCACCGGCCTCCAGGGCACGCGTGAGGTCTACGACCCGCTCGTCCCCGGCTTTACCTCGGTGATGCCCGCGCGATGCTACCGGTGCGAGCTGGGTCTCGACCCGAAGACGTGCGACATGATCTGCTTCAAAAACCTGAAGGCAACGATCGAGTGGGAGGGACCGCACAGCGTCGCCGCGATCATCATGGACCCCATCCCCGGTTCGAACACCGGCTTCCCCGTGCCGCCCGATGGCTACCTGCCAGCGGTGCGGGAGCTGTGCGACAAGCACGGCATCCTGCTGATCTTCGATGAGATCCAGGTCGGCTTCGGCCGGACGGGCAAGTGGTTCTGCGGCGAGAACTGGGGCGTCACGCCCGACATCCTGTGCGTCGCCAAGGGTTTCTCCGGGGGATACCTGCCCCTCGGTGCGACGATCTGCCGGGAGCACGTGGCCCGGACACTCCGCGAGGGCGGCGGCTTCCGCCACGTCCACACCTACTCCGGCCACGCCACGGCCTGCGCGGCGACGCTGGCGAACATCGAAATCATCGAGAAAGAGGGCCTGGTCCGGCACTCCGGCGAGCTGGGCCAGCACCTCAAGAAGCGGCTGGAGGAGCTCTACAAATATCCCATCGTCGGCGACGTCCGCGGCATCGGCACGCTCTGGGCCGTGGAGCTGGTGACCGACCGCGACACCCGCGAGCCCCATCCGACCGCCGGCGCGGCGGTGAACACCTGGTGCCGCGAGCACGGCATGATCCTCCGCAACAACGGCAACCTCCTTGTCCTCGCCCCCGCCCTCATCATGACGAGCGAACAGGCCGACGAGATGGTGGGGATGATGGACGAGGCGATCGGGGATGTGGTGAAGGACGCGGGATCGTGACGCTTCGATCTTGTTGACGCGCCCATACCTTCTGTGCTAAGATTGTTGGAGGATCTGAACGCCGTTCCAATTACGAGCCGCGACCAGCGCTGGGAGAAAAACCGTGATCCGTTCGGACATGCTGGAGGGAATCGTCGAGCGCATCCGCGCCGGCATGCACCCCGAGAAGATCATCGTTTTCGGCAGCCACGCAGACGACACGGCAGTGGAGGACAGCGATATCGACTTGCTCGTCGTCGCCAATACGGACCTGCCCCCGAGCGAGCGATTCCCGGCCGCAAGCCGCTTGCTGGCCGACATCCCCGCGGCGTTTGACATTATCGTGAAGACCCCAAAGGAATACCAGCGATGGCGTTCCGTAGTCAACCACATCGTCTATCTCGCCGACAGGCACGGGAAGGTCGTCTATGAACGATGACGTCCTGCAACTTGTGCGCCAGTGGGTTGGGAAGGCCAAGAGCGACTGGGAAGCCGTCCAGATCCTCTCTGCCCATTCGCGCTGTCCGCGCGATACGGTTTGCTTTCACTGCCAGCAGTATGTCGAGAGCTCCTGAAGGCACTCCTAACGCTTCACGCCATCGAGGCGCCCAGAACCCATAGCCTGAGACGACTCATCCAACTGGCCGAGCCGCTGGCCGAAGAGCTGTGCGCCTTGGCCGACGCCTCGGACGCCCTGACCGCCCACGGCGTCTCCAGCCGCTACCCCGATGACGCGCGCGAGATCGATGCCGACGAGATGAAGGACATGATCGCGTTGGCAAAAAAGTTCGGGGCAATCCTACGTCCCAAGCTGGAGAGATAGCCCCCATCCCCCGCCAGATGACCACGACGACCGCCCAGGCCGACGAGATGGTGGCGACGGTGGATGAGGCGATTGGGGATGTGGTGAAGGACGCGGGATCGTGACGCTTCGATCTTGTTGACGCGCCCATACCTTCTGTGCTAAGATTGCTGGTAAGCATTTAGCCAAATGTAGTGGTCGACATTTGAATCCGAAAAAGGCACTGTCATTCCCGCGAAAGCGGGAATCCAGGCCCTCGACGACTCGTGGATTCCCGCTTTCGCGGGAACGTGAAGCAGCTTGTTTTCGAGGAGTGCGATTTCTCCGACAATGGCAAGTGCGGCCTCCAGCTTGGCGGGCCAAACGTGGACCAGCTTTCTTTCGTGCGGTGCACGATCCGAAACAACAAATACGCCGCCGTGGTCGGCCCGCGCGACTACACGGCGCTGGAGTGGGTGGATTGCACCGTCGAGGGCAACGGGAAGAACGATCTGCCGCCTGCGAAGCCATTCCCGAACCCGCCGCCAACCGCATCGTTCGATGCGCCGGCAGAGGCGCAGGTCGGCAGGCCGGTTACATTCGTCAGCACATCGAGGGCCGCGAGGGGAAAGATCGCCGCGGTAATGTGGGACTTTGGTGATGGTATCCCCGTCATCGAGCCGTGCGCCAACCATACATACTCCAAGCCAGGCGAGTATCGTGTGACACTCTTGGCGTGGGACGAGCAGGGGCGCGGCGCAAGGGCGGAGAAGGTGGTCCGCGTTGCGCCGTGAGCGTGTGCTCTTGCGGAAACGTAGTCTGTGTTGATGTGGAGACGAAAATGATTCGCAGCCTGTTGATCGCATCGGGTATGGTCGTGTCAATCGCCCTGATCGCCGTCGCCCCGGCGGGCGGCGACATCCTCTACCTGAAAAGCGGCAAGGTGGTGGAGGGGCGTGTCGTCAAGGACGACAACTCGTATGAGGTCGAGACGAAGACGGGGAAAATGAAATACCCGGCCACCATGGTGGAGCAGGTGGTCGAGAAGAAGACCCACGTGGACGAGTTCTACGAGCAGGCCGATGCCCTGAAAGACACCGACTCCGCCGGCCGCGCCAGGCTGGGGCAGTGGTGCCTGAAGAGGGGCATGGAGAGGCACGCCACGACCATGTTCCGCGAGGCGCTTCGCATCGACCCGAAGAACCTGACCGCCCGCATCGCCCTCGCCGATCTCAAGGCGAAGGACGTCCGCCACAAGCTGAGGAAGCTCTCCTCCGGCTCGGTCCGGGCGGAGCTGAAGAAGCAGAAACCGCTCAAGATCAAGACGCTCTGCCTCGACATCCAGGCCCGGCCCAACTCCGAGCGCGTGCCCGAGCTGTCCGAGCCGGACTTCGGGTTCCTTGCGAACCTCCAGGCCAAGGGCTACAAACTCCTCCACTCGGAGAAGAAGGCCGACGCCGTCTATCAGGTCCTCTACAAGACGGGCCTGTCCGGCTCGTACGAAATCGAGGGCAAGAAGTACAGCGGTATGAACATCCGTTCCGACGCCGCCCTCATCCGAAGGAAAGGCGGCAAGGAGATCTGGAAGGGGGAGGTCTATGGCTTCACCGGCGCGAAGGTCCGGTTCCGCGAGGGGGTGTCGGTGGAGGACGCACTGCGGAGCTCGGCCATCGAGGACTTCCAGAGCGGTCTGGTGAAGCAGCTCCCCATGAACTACAGCGAGCTGAAGAAGCGCCTGGGCGCGGCGGTCGGCTTCTCGCGCGGCAAGCGGAAGAGGATGGTGAAGGGTCTGGACAGCCTGATTATCGACCTGACAAAGGAAACGATGACGCGGGAGGACGTCCTCGGGGCTTACGGCTGCCCCGACAAGCAGGAGTTCGACATCGGCGGCGTGGAGCGCTGGCTCTACGAGGACGTCAAGCTGGAGTTTGAATGGCGGCATCCCAAGGAGGACGTGCAGTACTCCTTGGTGAAAATCCTTCCCGGCTACCCGAGCACATTCTACGGCATCGAGATCGGCTGGCCGATCTCGAAGCTGAAAAAAAACTTCGATTGCAAACTCGCCGGCGAGAACGCGGACCAGGGCACCGGCGCCTTTGTCATTCATCTCCTGCCCGACTACAAGGCCGTCGTCAAGGTCATCGGCGGCCGCGACCAGACGGTCGAATGGATTGAGGTGCAGTTCGGGAAGGGGGAGGAGGCGCCGGAGGGGAAAGAGGAGTAGAAGGGAGGGAAAGCAGCCCCCCCTTTTCTCTCTATCCACCCGCACCGATCGCCTTCCGAACGGCCTGCAGAAGACCCCGGATGGCGTACGGCTTCTGGACGAAGACAAACCCGCGCTCGCGGATTACGGCCCATTGGGAGCGGTCGTCGGTATAGCCGCTGCCCAGGATGACGCGCAGTTTGGGTTTGCGCGATACAAGCTGCTCGGCTAACTGAAGCCCCGTTCCGTCCGGCAGGACGCAGTCGCTGAGAAGGAGATCGAACCGGCCTCCTTCCTTCTCGAAGACCTCCAGCGCATTTGCCATGCAGTCAGCTTCCAGCACGGCATACCCGCCCCGCGCGAGCACCGCGGCGGCAAATTCCCTCACATCTGCTTCGTCTTCCACCAGGAGAACCCGTTCGCCGTTTCCCTTGAGGTCTTCCAGGCTTGGCTTTCCCTTCGTCTCCTCCTCGGCCGTTTCCTCGATGGCGGGCAGATAGACCTTGAACTCGGTCCCTTCCCCCACCTTGCTGTCCACGGTGATCCACCCATTGTGTTGTTTGACAATGCCATACACCACGGAGAGGCCCAGCCCTGTGCCCTTTCCCGCTCCCTTCGTAGTGAAGAACGGCTCGAAGATGCGCTCGACCGTCTCCCTGTTCATACCCGTTCCCGTATCCGCAATGGACAAGCACACGAAACGGCCGGGGCGCGCTTCCGGCGTTTGTTTGCACTGCGCTTCACCGATCTCCACATTCTCGGCCGAGACGGTAATCCGCCCCCCCTGCGACATGGCGTCCCTGGCGTTGACAGCGAGGTTCATGATCACCTGCTCGATATGGCCGGGGTCGCCTTCCACGGTCCACATGTCAGGCGCCAGCCGCGTCTCGACGGTGATATCTTCACCAATCAGGCGCTGGAGCATCTTCAATAAATCAGCCACCGTATGATTCAGGTCCAGCGGCCGGGGTTCCATCTGCTGGTTGCGGCTGAACAGGAGCAACTGGCGAACCAGGTTGGCGGCGCGCTGCGCCGCGTCGCGGATCCGCTTCAGGTCTGTATACAGCGGGTCGGTCTTGTTCACGTTCAGGAGAGACAGGTCGGTAAACCCCAGGATGGTCGTCAGCATGTTGTTGAAGTCGTGTGCGACGCCCCCGGCCAGTGTGCCAATCGCCTCCATCTTCTGGGCCTGGAGGAGCTGGGCCTCAAGCTCCTTCTTCTCTTCCTCCGCCCGCTTGCGGTCGGTGATGTCGCGTACCGTGGTGAGGATGGCGTCTTTCCCGCCGATGGATAGACTGCTGGAGTAGACCTCCACATCCACCGCGCTGCCGTCCTTCCGAAGGTCCCGTATCTCATATCCGCGCGACAGCTCGTGCGGGGGCGTCTCTCGGCGCTTCCTCAGAATTTCCCGGTCGCCGGGATGGATGATCTCCATCACATCCATTCCGATTACCTCTTCGGCATGGTCGAACTTATGCAGTTCGAGCCATGCGGGATTTACCGCTGCGATCTTCCCTGCCATCGTCAGGCTCATTGCTTCGGGGGAGTCCTCGAAAAGCGTGCGGTATTTCTCCTCGGATTCCTCCAGCGCGTCCCGGTCGCGGGTGTTGCGGAGGGCTACGGCCACAAGGTCGCTGAACGCCTCGGCCATTTTCGCGTCCTCGTCTGTGAAGCCGCCCGGCTTATTGGCCAGACCGATCAACCCGGCCGTCTTGCCGTCGAATGTCAGCGGGGCAAAGAGGACATTGTCGAGCCTCACGTGCCCCTCGGGCATGAGCTTCATTCGTTCGCTGTTGTGGAAGTCATTGTCATAGACCGCCTTTCCCGATCGGTATGCCTCATCGCGCAGGCCCCGGATCGACATGGGGAGGGAAGGATCGACGCGGCATGGCAGGCCCCCCGCCTCCAGAAAGAGCACCTCGTTCTCGGTTCCATCGATGGACAGCAGGGCCACATAGCCAGCTATCGCGCCCGTCAGCTCTCTGCACGCGTCAAAGATGGATCGCGCCGCCTCCTCGAAGTGCTGGGACCTCAAGACCGTCTGCGCCCCGTGCAGCAACGCCGACACCTCCTTTTCGCGCTTCTCTGCCTGCCGAAGTGCGTCTTGGAGTTGCTCCTCCGCGTGCTTGCGCTCGGTGATGTCGGTGCAGACACCGACCCACTTGTCCGGACAGCCCTTGTCATCCACGAGGGGGAGCCCGTGATCGTTCCAGTGCCTGTATGCGCCGTCCTTATGTCTTATCCTGTATTCGTACTGAATAGGCTCTGTTGATGTTCTGTGATGCTCAACCGCCTTCTCAAGTTTGACTCTATCGTCGGGGTGTATCAAATCAAGCCACGCACTGATATTTTGCGATATCTCGCCCTTTTTGTATCCCAGCAGTCCGTCAATATTCCCGAACCACTCCAGAGAATCACTTGCTACATCCCACTCATAAATCAGATCATAAGCGGCCTTTCCTGCGGTCTTGAGACGTTCTTCGCTTTCCCGTAGCGCCCCCTCCGCCTGCTTGCGCTTCTCCTCCAGTTCCATTCCGTGCAGGGCAAAGGCCATATCTCCGGCCACCTCTTCGAACAGGTCTTGCTCTTCCTCGCTGCCCACAAGCTCGGTGGACGTGGAGGCGACGAGCACGCCGTAGATCTTTCCCCTGTATTCCAGCCGAGCACACAACGCCCCCCTGCCGGCGTACGTCTCCGACAGGGGACAGTCTGCGCAGTCCGACGGCGGGTCCGGGACACTGACCGCCTTGGGTTGTGTGAGCGCTTTGTCGGCGCACCTGGGCAGATTGCCGCGCCTCAACTGTTCGGCCAGGGGCAGGAACTCGTCGCCCAGGCCGGCCTCGACGGCGGCCACAAGCCTCCGGCGCTCATCCAATAGCGCAATCCAGATGTTGTGGTACCCGCGTGCTTCGATCAGGAGGTCGCAAGCGCCCTGGAGCAGACGGTCGCGATCCTTCTCGCGAACAATGAGTTGGTTGACATTCCGGACGGCGCGCAACACGGCGTGGAGGTGAGTCAATTGCTCCTCGGCCTCCTTCCGTTTTGCAAGCTCGTCTCTCAGCTCCCGCGTCCTATTCGCAACCCGTCTGCGGAGAGACCAGGTCCAGACGGAAATGGCGATGAGAATCGCGCCGGCCACTGCCAGCGCGGGAAGCAAATATCTCAGGATGTTGCGGAGCGCGCTTTCCTCGCCGAGCCACTTCTCATGGATCTCATCGTAGCGCCCCGTCGCGTGGAGGATCTGCAGCCCCCGGTTGAGGCGGTCCAGCAGGGCCGTGTTGCCCTTCTTCACGGCCAGGCAGTAGTCGCGGGGGAGCAGAGGTGGGCTGCCGCTGGTGATATTGGTGAGGCCGAGGCGGCGAATGGCGGAGCGGCCGCCGATGCGCGTCACCAGGGCGCACTGGTGCTTGCCGGAGCTTAGGAGGCGCATCGCGTCCGGCTCCGTCTCCACGAGGATCGGCTTTGCGTCGGGGCACTTTCGGCGGAGGCAGTCGTAGGCCCAGGCGTCACGCTGGACGATGACTTCCCTGCCCGCGAGGTCTTTGAGGCCGAAAAAGCCGGGGGAATCGCGCCGGATGAACAAGGCATGATCAAGGATCGCAAAGGGCTCGGAGAAGTTGGCGAACTGCTGGCGTTCCTCCGAGCTGAACATGGGCAGGACGTCGATCCGGCCCTCTTTGAACGCCCCGAGCGATTCCTTCCACGGGGCGAGCCGGTGTTCCACCTGAAGGCCCATGACCTGGCCGACGGCGTTCATGAGGTCGATGTTGAACCCGGCCGCCTGGCCGTTCTCATCGAGGAATTCGTACGGTGGATAGTTATGGTCGCCACCAACGATGATCCGGTGGGTCTGTACAGAGGAGGCTTCACCCTGAGCCCACGCAGCCGACCCCATGCCTGCCGCGACCAGGATTGCCCCGATGAGACGAGTTTTCCGACGGCGCGAAGCCAAAAATTCCCCCCTTCCGCATCTCATTTTCCTGGATTGCCCGTTTTGCCGATATACGCTCGCATGGCGCACCATCCGAGCATACCTCATCTCCATCACGTGTCAAGCGCAAAATCATTCAGGAGTTTCCCCATGGCTTCCGCCGTGTCATCGCGAGGAGCTTTTTTCGCGATAGCGGAAGATGCGACGGGGCAATCTCATCCGTCGCACTTGGGCCATTCTTTGATGAGATTGCTTCGCCCCGCGAAGCGCGGCGCTCACAATGACATCCCCTCGTGACTGAGGCATTACAAAAATCCGCTTATTTCACTGGCTTTTTGCGTCGATATAGTGTAGACTTGTGGAGTACGCGTATAATATCTACTGCGTATCCATTTAGGAATCAGTTTCGGCGTAGAACAACCATATTCTCCCGCGCACTCACGTCTTCTGAGAATCCCATCTTGCTTCATTGCCGTTCGGATCGGACTTCTTCGGATTTGACTATGTGCCGAGGCACAAACCCGCCGCCCTCTACGGGAGAATGTCTATCGCGGCGGAAAGGAGGAGTGAAGCACATGGCTGAAGCGAAGCTTGACCAACTGTCGGGGCCGTAGGCGTGAAGGAAGAGGGGATGGCGCCGGATTGAAGCCGCCCGCTTGCGGGCATGATTGGGAGTTTTGATTTGGAATTGCTTTCGGCGGACGCCGAATAGCGGAGTAGAAAAGGAAGAAAAAGATGACGAGCAATATCTATGTTGGGAGCTTATCGTATCAGACGACGGAAGACGAACTGCGCCAGCTTTTCGAGCAGTTCGGCGAGGTGTCCTCGGCAAAGGTTATCACCGACAGGGACACCGGCCGGTCGAAGGGCTTTGGCTTTGTCGAGATGGCCACACAAGAGGCCGCCGAAGAGGCGATCAAGCAGTTGAACGGCACCGATCTCGGCGGGCGGAACATTGTGGTGAACCAGGCCCGCCCGAAGAAGAAACGGTTCTAAAACCGGCACAGAGCGTTCGCAACCGCGAAGAAACAGAACGAGGCCCGCAACCGCGGGCCTCGCTCGTTTACGCACCGGGCGCCCGGCTTCGCCCTGATTCCCCGGCCAGGCGTGTCGGCTCTCTACCGCCTCTTCCGCCTGACTCTCTGCGCATAGCGCTCGATGGCGTCCTCCTGGGAGGAGGTCTCGATAGCGCCGGGGCGGAGGCGGCGGACCTCGGCGATGGCGTCCTTGGCCGATCGGCCCTTCGCCACCAGATAGCAGGCGAGCATCGTCCCCGTCCGGCCCTTGCCGGCGAAGCAGTGGGAGACCACGGCCTTCTTCTTGCGCGCCATCTGGCGGACGAAATTCACGAACTGCTCGATCTGTTCCGTGCTCGGGGCGGTGTAGTCGGGGACGGGGATGTGGCGGTACTCGATGCCGAACTCGTCGATGAGCGCCTGCTGGAGGGGGCTCTCCGTAAAGGAGACGATCCCGCCGATGCCCTCGTCCTGTAGGAACTCCAGGTCCTTGCGCAGGTCCACCGGCCGGGCCATGCCGGCGATTTCGCCTTCGATGAGCCAACTGAAGTTGTGCGGCACGCTGTTCTCCCTCCGGACACGGTTCGCCTCACGGCGTGGGGGGCCGGTTCTTCTTGTACTTCCCATATTTCCGGAAGGCGTCGAGAAGGACCCGCTTCCGCTCGATGGGGACGCCGATGGCCTCGCCGTCGCCGTAGTCCGACGCGATGATCCCGCCCTTGGGGGTGCCCCATTTCTCCAGAAGGAGCTTGACCTCCTCCTCGATCTCTTCGTCGGCGCCCCGGGGGAGGGTGGATTGGATGTCGGCGAGGGTCGAGAAGCAGATCTTCCCCTGGCACCGTTCGCCGACCTCCTCGATGCCGAGGGCCCGGGGCTGCTGTAGGTTGATGACATCCAGCCCGATCTCGGCGAACTCGGGAATAAAGTCGTTCACCTTGCCGCAGGAGTGCAGCCAGGCGTGCATGCCGCCCTGGTGAACGGCGTCGAACAGCCGTTTGTATCGCGGCTTGAAGATCTCCCGGAACATGGGCACGCTGATGGTCGTGCCCTTCTGCGTGCCCCAGTCGTCGCAGAAGCTGTATCCGTGGATGCGGCCCTTGGAGATCTCGGCGTATTTCTGGACGGTGGCGATGTGGTAGTCGAGGATGATGTCCAGCAGCGCCTCGACGTTCCGCCGCTCCAGGTGCATGTCCGCCAGCGAGTCGGCATAGCCGTGCAGGAAATAGAGCCGCTCGAAGAGGCCGTTGCTGTTCGAGGCGATGACGTATTTCTCCCCGGCGTTGCCGAGGGCCTGCTCTAGGTGTTTGTAGCGGGAGTCGTCGGAGGCGTCGGGGAACGGGTGTTTCTTCAGCTTGCGCCAGTCGGCGAGGGGGTGGCCCTTCACCTGGCCCATGTTCTTGACCTCGCTCTTTTCCCACCGGCACCCCCATTCGTCCAGGCGTTCCTTCTCCGACACGTCCTGCCATTGCATTTTGGGGCCGACATGGAACGTGTCGTCCATCTGGAGGGCCGCAAACTGGAGCGGTACCCGCTCAGGCCGCTCGAACTCGATGGCCCTTCGGACGACTTCATAGCTGGTCATCACGGCACTGCACCTCGGAAAAACAGCGGACATAGTCCATTGTACCCGCCTCGAACGGGGTGTCAAGCGGTTTGTAGAAGGAGTTTTCCCATGCCCTCCGCCGTGTCATCTCTGGCAAATCAGGGCAAATCGGGCGAATCAGGGCGAATCAGGGACAGACGGTAGTTAATGGGGTTGTAACATCTACATTTGCAATGTGTTACAGAAATCATGCGTGGTCGGAGTGTGGGGTAGTGTGAATGGCGGCTTGGACGCACGAAAAGCGGGGACAGACCGGACGGCAGGTCAGTCTCCGTTTTTCTCGGTCATATTAGTATCAGGTATACGTAACCTTTTGCACACCACCGGATACGCATATAAGATTGACGTACTGTCCTTGTGCGGGAAAGAAACAAAATGAGATTGGCCCATCTGTAATCAATTAGGCCATAACCATCGTTGTCTAAAGCATTTAAGAAGGTCCGATCTATGCTATCTGCGGTCAAAGACCATCAGCGGGCCGGTTGGATTTACCGCAGGTTCTGGATGCCGGCGCGGATGTTGGCGAGGCACTCGCGCATGGCAGGGATGGGGTTTTTCGGGTCGGATTCGTATTCGAGGGAGAAGGACCCCTTGAAACCGGTATCCTTCAGGGCTTGCAGGAAGCCCACGAGGTCCAAGTCGCCCGTGCCAACGATGCAGTCCTTCTTGTTTTTCGTGTCTTTCAGGTGTACACCGTGGACGCGCGGGGCGAACTTGCGGACCACATCAACCGGGTTCACATCCGAGCGCATGAAGTGGCCGGTGTCGATGCACAGGCCGATCCGGTTGCTGCGGCCTTCGACCACCTTCTGGATGTCCTCGTCGGTGGAGTAGCGCGACTTCGGCCCGTGGTTGTGGATGGCGATGTTGATCTTGTATTCCTCGACCAGCTTTTCCAGACTGTCGAAGGCGTCGGCAGTCGGGTTCGCGCTGAGGTTGGGGATGCCCATTGATTTCGCGAAGTCGAAGAGGCGCTTGTTCCTCTCATGGTCCTTCGAGAAGCCGCAGACCCCGTAGGCATCCAGCGTGATGCCCATCGACTTCAGCTTAGCCTTCATGGTTTCGATTTCCTCAGGTGAGCTGCCGCTCTTGAAATGCCCGGGGAAGGCCTCAATGTACTTGAGGTCAAGCTCTTGTGCCTTCTGCAGGGCCTCCTCAAAGCTGAACTTGCGGAAGCAGTAGCTCTGCACGCCCATGGCGAAGGGCGTGTAGGGATCGGGGGTATCGGCTGACACAATTCGTCCACCCAACGCCACACCCCACAGCGCGGTAGATGTCCTCAAGAAATCCCTTCGGGAGAACTTGTCTCGGCTCATTGCGGGTCCTCCTGATTGTGCTGGTGCTCGACTTGGCCCATTGCGGAAAGACACGCTCAAGCTTCGCTTGGGCGTGCTGCGGCAACGGACCTTTCGCAACAGGAACTACTTCACGCCGCAGCTTATATTGGCCCCCTGCTCGTTCGTGATCCGCAGGCAGTAACCCCAGCCCCCGCCGATCTCGCAGACCTTCAAGAGCAGAGGGTTCGATCCCTTCTTGAGATGCACCTTCACGTTGTCCTCATCCGGTGTGCCGGATCGAGGTCCGAGGAAGGCATGAACGCGTTCGCCGTTCAGCCATATGAGCAGCCCGTCGTCGCTGCCCGACCGCAGGCGCACGTCCTGCTCGTCCTTGGAGATGATCTCGGCGTAGGCGTAGGCAAGGACCTTATCGTTCTTTCCGAGGACCTTCTCGAGATCAACTTTCGCATCCTTGTCATCGGTCTCGATGGGCTTCCAGCGGTATTTCTTCCCGCCGACGGCATACTCCTTCGTCAGGTCAATGCCCTGCTCGGGGAAGAGAGGCTTCTCCCACGACTTGATATCGGGCGCGGGAAAGGGCCCGATCACCCACCAGTGACGTATCTTCCCGTCCTTCGAGTGGAACTCCATCTTCTCGCCCCACCTCCGAAGCTTCTGCTTCAGGCTCGATGCGAAGGTCGGCTTCTTGGACAGGGCCTTGGTGTAAATCTTCACCGCCTCGTCTCGCTTGCCCTGCTCGGCGAGCTTGTCGCCGATGGCTGTGTAGCTGGCAAGGGCCAGCTCGAGGTCCTCCTTCTTCAGCTTGTCCACCAGCGGCTCGAGAATCGGGAGAGAGGCCGGGTCGGCGATGCGGCCCAGCCCCGCCAGCGCGAGCTCCCGCGCGCGCTTCTTCGCACCCGCCTCGATGATTTTGTGATAGATGGCCAGGGCTTCTTTCGCCTTCCCCCTGGCCAGCTCGGCGTCGCCGATCTCGGCATAGGCCTGATAGGCGGCCGTCTTGACCTTGTAGGCATCGCTCTCCGTCGCTTTGAGAAGCACGGGGATGGCCGCCGGATCGCCGATGGCCGCCAAGGCGCCGATGGCTGCCAGGGAGAGCTCCTCGTCCTCACTCGCGACGAGCGGCAGGATGTCCTGGGTTGACGCGGGATCCTTTCGCTCGGTGAGGGCGGCGAGTACGGCCAGCTTCATCAGCAGCGGCGAGTCCTTCAGCGTGGCGCTCAGGGCCTTCGTGATGTCGGTGCCCTCGATCCCCTTCAGCGCCGCAACGGCCGCGCCCTGTACGCGGTGTTCTTTTGCCTTGAGGAACGGGATCACCTTCGCCGCCGCTGCCTTGTCGCCCAGCCGGCCGCATCCCGCGATAGCCCGAATTCGCTCGGACTCCTTGACGGCCGATTGCAGCACGCGGTAAAGGAGCGAGGCCGCCTGCGTTTTGTCCCCTTTGTCCAGCAGATCATTGGCCAGACAGAGGCATGCGTCCAGCGCCGCCGCCTTGACGGCGGGGGATCCCTTGTCGATGGCGGCGGTCAGTTTCGGGATCGACGCCACATTCGCCGTGAGGCCGAGGCCCTGCAGGGCCATAGATCGGCAGACATCGTCTCCCCCAAGCTCCAGCACCTTCGCATACATCCCTTCCGCTTCCTTCGTCTGCCCCTTTTTCAGACCGGCATCGGCAAGTTTCGCATACGCGACGAGGGCCGCTTTCTTCTGGTTGTTCGAGCCGGACTTGGCGGCTTCCAGCACCGCCGGCGCCGCTGCGGCATCTCCCGAAGCGCCCATGGCCTTGATGGCAGCGATGCGGATCGTCTCGTTTCCGTCCTTTGCAGCGGACTGCAGGAGCGATGTCACGGCGGGGTCGTGCCGGTTGCCCAGCGCCAGGAGCAGGGCGCACCGGAAGTCCACCGGCGCCTGGGGCGCGGCCTTAGCCATGGCCTGGGTGGCGGGTTTTCCTGGTATCTCGATGAGCGCTGCAAGAGCGGCATCCCGGAGTTTCTCGTCGCCGAGCAGCGGCGCAAGCACGGCCACAGCCTTGTCTCCCCTGGCCAGACCCAGCAGCTTGGCGGCGAAGGCGCGCTGCTCCATAGGCCGGTTGGACTGGATGACCCCGGTCAGTGTCGCCACGACGGGTGGTCGGGGCGCCATGCCCTCCGCGGCGCGCATGGCGATCCAGCGGAGGACGCTCTGGGTCTCGATGATTGATCGGCCGTCTTTCTTCTCCTGCTTTTCAAGTTCGGCAAGCCGGTCGAAGAGTGGGAGAATCGCCGGCTGGCCGATCTTGATGACCTGGAACTTGACCCGGTAATCCTGGCTTTTGGCCACGAGGTCTCGGATGTCCTGGTCCGTAAGATCGGCGGCGAGAGACGCCGTTCCCACAATGGCGAGCGCCAGGAAACAACCGATCCCCAACTTCCAATATCCACGTTCGCGAATCATCGGCGTTCTACCTCCAGGCGTTTGTGTCAGCTAATGAGCTTCTCTTTCTCGGGGTCGAAGAGCATGACCTTCTTTTCTCGATAGGACTTCACGCCGAGGGCGATGCCGACCATCGCGGCGTAGGCCTTCTTGGCATCGAGGTTGGGCGTCTTGCGGGTGCGCACGCACTCGATGAAGTTGGCCATGTGGTTGGCCCTGGGCTGCCGGCGAATTCGGCGTTCCTCGTGCTTGTCGCGGAAGGGCTTCTCGGGCCGGACCACGATCCCCGGACTTTCGAAGTAGATCGTCGCCTCCTGCCCGCGGATCAGGACGGGGATACCGGTCTGGTTGGCCTGGGTGCTGGACATGTAGATGGTGTGGCCGCTGGGGAAGTCGAGCAGCGTGTGATACGTATCCGGCACTTCGCGGTCGAAGTGAACGTAGTTGCCGCCCGAGGCCATCACCCGGCACGGGAACTCCGGCCCGAAGGCCACCTGGAAGGGCCCCATGGCGTGATAGAGCAGGTCGGTCGCCAGTCCGCCGGAGTAGTCCCAGTACTTTCGGAAGCGGAAGTAGCGCTCCGGGTCGAAGGGCCGTTTGGTTGCGGAACCGAGGAAGCGGTCCCAGTCCAGATTCTTGCGGCTGGCGTTGGTGTCGATGTGGTAGTTCCAGTCGCCGGTGACGCAGTTGCGGTAGTAACCGGCCTGGCTCCAGATGGGCTGGCCGATGCCGCCTTCCTTGATGACTTTCCTCGCCTGCCACCAGGCGTCGTCGGAGCTGCGCTGCGCGCCGCACTGGAACACGCGCCCCGTTCGCTCCTGGACCTCGGCGACCTTCTTCGCCTCCCACCAGTAGCGAGTCATGGGCTTCTCGCAGTAGACGTCCTTTCCGGCCAGCATGGCAGCGATGGAGATCGGCGCGTGCCAGTGGTCGGGCGTGGCGATGACGACGGCGTCGAGGTCCTTCCACTGGACCATCTCTTCGAACTCATGGAAGACCTTGCCGCCGCAGACCTTCTGAGCCCGTTCCTTTCGCGGCTCGTAGATGTCGCAGACGCCGATGACCTTGATTTTCTCGACACCGGTCTCGCTCCAGTTGACCAGACGGCGAAGATGGCCGCCGCCCATGCCGCCGACGCCGATCACGCCCATGTGGATGCGATCGTTCGCACCGAGGACGCTCTTGGCGTGGAGCACTGCCGACACGCCGGCGCCGACGCTGGCGGATTTCTTGAGGAAATTTCTCCGGCTGATTTTCCCTGATTCTGCCATGAGTTCATCCTCCTTGTTTGAGGGATGGGACATTGGTTACTTGTTTTCTTCGTTATTCTCCATGTCTTCTTCGAGCGCGTCCGGAGCCATCATGCTCTGGCCCGCGTAGGTTCTCTTCGGTTCGACAAAGAACCTGAAGAACGCGATGGCGCAGATAATCGTCAGGACACAGGGCACGAGGAACACGCCCGTGTAGTTGGTTGTGGTGACACCATCCACGGTGGTGGTGAAGTATTTCATAATCCGTTCGGTGAACAGACTGCCGATGAAGCGCCCCACGCCGAGCGTGACGATGATGAGGAGCGCCTGGGCAGAGGCGCGGATATCGTCGGAGGCCAGCGAGTTGACGTAGATCTGCCCCACGGTGAAGAAGAACACATAGCAGAACCCGTGCAGCGTGAGCGACGCGATGATGAGCGACTTTGGGCCGCCGATGGCGAAGAAGATGTAGCGGAGCACCCACGCGAGGACGCCGATGGCCAATGTCTTCCGCACACCGAAGCGGGGGAGGAAGAAGGGCAGCACCAGCAGCATCACAAAAACCTCTGCGACCTGCCCTATCGACATGATGAATGACAGGTTCTCTTTTGCGAAGCCCACGCCGTGTTCGAGGAAGGTTGATGTGAACATGTAGTAGAACTGAAGCTGCGTGGCTACGATGAACGAAATGAGCAGAAAGACTGGAAATCCCGGCACAAGCAGGAGTTTGAGCGCCTTGATGATTGCCCAGGCGTCCTCGGCCTCGCGTCGGGGCGGAGTGTGGGGGAGGAGCAGGCAGCAAGCGCTCATGATGATGGAGGCAACACCGGCCACGAGGAACAAGTCGCCGGTGATGTCGAGCTGTAGGTTTCGCATCAGGGTAAGCGCCAGGCTGGTGGCGACCCAGCCGATGGTCCCCATCACGCGAACAGGGCCGAATTCCCTCTCGACGTTCTTCAGGTGGTGGAAGGTCAGCGAGTTCGTCAGAACGAGAGTCGGCGCATAGAGAAACGCGTAAGCTGTCATAGCGAAGTACATCGGCACAAACTTCGTGCAGCGCGACATGACGAAGAGGAAGATGCCGCCCAGGAGGTGGAGCCCCGCCAGGATTTTTTGTGTCGAGATGTATCGGTCTGCAATCTGTCCGAAGATGAACGGGGACACGGCGCAGGCAAGCGGCACCAGGCTCATCATGAAAGAGATTTGCGTTCCGGATAGATGGAAGGAATCTTTCAGATAGGCGGCCAGAACCGGTTCCCACGCGCCCCAGATCGCGTACTGCAGGAACATCATCAGGCTCAACCGCCAGCGCAAGCTCCAACTCATGGGCGGTCTCCCTCTGCTCGAACAATATTGGGCTCGCCTTTCGTTCCCGAAAGCATACCAGAAGCCTATAGCACATTCAAATACCGTACGCAAGTACATATGGTGATGGTAACGATGATAATAGGTCAGACTTATGTAACATATTTTAGAAGGATATTACATATTGCCTATTGACATTGCTTCCCGAATGTGGTAGGCGGTGGGGGAGAAGATCGATTCGCGGGTCTCTTGGGAGGTGCTTCGTATGGGTTCGGGCTATCGGGTCTCGTTTGCCGGCGGCGTGTTTCATGTCACCACGCGTGGGAATAATCGGGAAAAAATATTCCTGGATGAAGACGACTTCCGCCGATACAAAACTCTCCTCCGCCGTTACCGAAACAAGTTCCACTTCAAACTCTACTCCTACGCCCTCATGCCGAACCACGTCCATCTCCTCCTCGAGACCTGCGCCGACGGGTCGATCAGCAAGATCATGCACGCGCTCAACACCGCCTACGCCGTGTATTTCAACTCCAAGTACGACCACGTGGGCCACGTCTTCCAGGGGCGATTTCACAGCGCCGTCGTGGATTCGGAGACCTACCTCCTCCGGGTGATGCGCTACATGGACCTGAACCCTGTGCGCGCGGCGCTCTCGAAACGTCCGGACGAATACGACTGGACGAGCTATCGCCGCTACGCCGCCGGCGCCGCCGACGACCTCGTCACGCGGCATGACATGTATGAAAATTTAGGCAAGCAGGACCGGAAGCGTCAGCGGGTGTATCGGGAGTTCGTGGAGGAGGGCATCGGTCAGCCGGGTCCGGCGTATGCCTATTCGGTCTTCATCGGCGGCGACGATTTCATCGGCCGGATGGAGCGAATCTACGGCGAGGAGATCTGGCCGAAGTATCGTCGGCTGCTGGACCGGTTGAACGCGCTCCGCAACGCGACGCTGCCGGAATAATCCTGCGCTCAGGAAGCGAGACGGTTGGGTGGGGAGGGTCTATCTTTCGTTTCTGCGAATTCTTCCGATCTGCCCCGCGCCCCTGTCGTTGCGAACTCGGCCCGCTCCAGCGGGGCGAGCGAGGCAATCACATGATGCGATTGTCTGCCAGTGCGTCGCACGCAGACAGGCCTCGTCCTCCCGCGTACCGCAGGATTTCTCGCGAGGGTCCCCCCCTTGGCTAAAGGGGTACGATCGATGACGGCATCGAGTCTCTTCACGGGCGTTTCCTCCGCAATCCCCAG
>JAADGH010000185.1:5652-30265 GCA_013152475.1 Planctomycetota bacterium | reverse complement strand
GCTGATGCTGGAGAACTCGTATTACTCGGTGATTACGCCGGAGGGGTGCGCGGCGATTCTGTGGCGGAGCCGGGAGCACTGGGAGGATGCGGCGGAGGCGTTCAAGCTGGTACCGGAGGAGCTGATCAAGTTTGGGATCATTGACGAGATTGTGAAGGAGCCGCTTGGCGGGGCACACCGGGACCCGGAGCAGGCGTCGAGGGCGCTGGGGGAGGCGCTGCACCGGAACTTGGCGGAGCTGAAGAAGATGCCGCTGAAGAGGCTGCTGGAGCATCGATATCAGCGGGATCGGCGGTGTGTATCTGGAGGGGGGCGCGGTGCGGGGCATAGGGGGGGGCGACGCTGGTGCGGGCGAAAAGATTTTGCCGTCGTAACGTGTTGATTTGTTGGAAGTTGTGAAGAAATTGAAAAGTTCTCCTTGACAAGTGGCAATTGGGGTGGTATTATTATAATTACCGGCGAGGGGGCGGTTAAGCCCTTTTCCGGTGAAGTGAAGAAAGGGAAACCTTCGACACGTCTGTGTTTGCGGGCAGCGCGGCAGACGGTTGGATATGCTCTTTGACAATTGAGAAGCCTAAGCCGTGAGGATGTGGGATCTACCTGCGGTGCTTTGCACAGTCTGCGGGTAGATGAAAGAATCCAACATCCTTACATACAGGATGTTTGTGCAACCTTCTAAATCAATTGAAGGGTTTGATCCTGGCTCAGAACGAACGCTGGCGGCGTGGATAAGGCATGCAAGTCGAGCGAGAAAGTCACCTTCGGGTGGCGAGTAGAGCGGCGAAAGGGTTAGTAACGCGTAGGTAACGTGCCCCGAAGCCTGGAATAACCCACCGAAAGGTGGGCTAATACCGGATACCGTACTGGCACGCATGTGCTGGCTACGAAAGATGGGGACCTTCGGGCCTGTCACTTTGGGAGCGGCCTGCGTCCTATCAGCTAGTTGGTGAGGTAACGGCTCACCAAGGCTTACGGGTAGCCGGGCTGAGAGGTTGGCCGGCAACACTGGGACTGAGACACTGCCCAGACTCCTACGGGAGGCTGCAGTCGAGAATCTTTTACAATGGGCGAAAGCCTGATAATGCGACGCCGCGTGCGGGATGAAGGCCTTCGGGTTGTAAACCGCTGTCAGGGGTTAGGAAATGCGGGTGTGTGAATATCACATTCGTTTGACCGGCCCCAGAGGAAGCCATGGCTAACTCCGTGCCAGCAGCCGCGGTAATACGGAGATGGCAAGCGTTGTTCGGAATTACTGGGCATAAAGGGCACGTAGGCGGGTCTGTAAGTCAGATGTGAAATCCCTCGGCTCAACCGAGGAACTGCGTTTGATACTGCAGGCATAGAGTGCAGGAGGGGAGAGTGGAATTCCTGGTGGAGCGGTGAAATGCGTAGATATCAGGAAGAACGCCGGAGGCGAAAGCGACTCTCTGGCCTGTGACTGACGCTGAGGTGCGAAAGCCAAGGGAGCGAACAGGATTAGATACCCTGGTAGTCTTGGCTGTAAACGATGGGCACTAAGTGGAGGGGGTTCTGATGCTTTCTCTGCTGAAGCTAATGTGATAAGTGCCCCGCCTGGGGAGTATGGCCGCAAGGTTAAAACTCAAAGGAATTGACGGGGGCTCGCACAAGCGGTGGAGTATGTGGCTTAATTCGAGGCAACGCGAAGAACCTTACCCGGGTTTGACATGCAGGTAGTACAATCCCGAAAGGGGGAGGACCTCAGCAATGGGGAGCCTGCACAGGTGTTGCATGGCTGTCGTCAGCTCGTGTCGTGAGATGTCGGGTTAAGTCCTTTAACGAGCGAAACCCTTGTCGTTAGTTGCCAGCGCGTAATGGCGGGTACTCTAGCGAGACTGCCGTTGTAAGACGGAGGAAGGTGGGGATGACGTCAAGTCATCATGGCCCTTATGCCCGGGGCTGCACACGTACCACAATGGCCGGTACAGAGGGAAGCGAGACCGAGAGGTGGAGCAAATCCCCAAAAGCCGGTCCCAGTTCGGATCGAAGGCTGCAATTCGCCTTCGTGAAGTCGGAATCGCTAGTAATCGCGGATCAGCTACGCCGCGGTGAATATGTTCCCGAGCCTTGTACACACCGCCCGTCAAGCCACGAAAGCCGGTAGTACCCGAAGTCGTTGCTCTAACCTCTTCGGAGGAGGGGCGCGCCGAAGGTAAGACTGGTGATTGGGACTAAGTCGTAACAAGGTAGCCGTAGGAGAACCTGCGGCTGGATCACCTCCTTTCTAGGGATAACTAGAACGGGCGCGGCGGCGACGCGGCGCCTGAAAATCAGCACAGCCTCATGGCTGGCTTTCTCAATTGTAGATTTTGTGATTGGAGAGCGCGTTTGGGCGCGCAGGCCGAGCCCGTGGGCCTATAGCTCAGCTGGTGAGAGCGCGCGCCTGATAAGCGCGAGGTCAGTGGTTCGAATCCACTTAGGCCCACCAGTTTTGATTTGGGATCGTGGATTTGCATTCCGCGATCGTCCATGCGGAATCGGCTGGGGACGTAGCTCAACTGGGAGAGCACCAGCTTTGCAAGCTGGGGGTTGGCGGTTCGAGCCCGCTCGTCTCCACCACGATGTGAGCGCCTGCGTGGAGGCGAGGGCGAGAAGCGCGTCAGAGTAGGAGTTTTGAGCAGACGATGCGAACCTATTCATTTTGAATAGGTCCTTCGCGCGGATAAGAGAAGTCCGAAGCGAAGGGCCGGCGGCGTAGCGGTTGACCCTTCGCTTTGGGCTTTTTTTCGCCCAAGATTTGCTCTTTGACAATTGAATAGTGTGTAAGCGGTGAAATCATCATTGTGAGATTTCACTGGTTCTGACTACAGAGCGTCGACCTATTGAGGTCAAGCTACTAAGGGTGCATGGTGGATGCCTTGGCGTCAGAAGTCGAAGAAGGACGTGGCAGGCTGCGATAAGCTCCGGGTAGGTGTCAAGCTACCGTTGATCCGGAGATCTCCGAATGGGGAAACCCGTCCCATTTGGGACACCCATGCCTGAATCCATAGGGTATGGGAGAGAACGGGGAGAAGTGAAACATCTCAGTACCCCCAGGAACGGAAAGAAATTTCGACTTCCTGAGTAGCGGCGAGCGAAACGGAATCAGCCCAAACCGGGCGTGTGTAGAAGCCCTTATGCGTTGCACGTCTCGGGGTCGCGGGAACTGCAGTTGTGCCTGATAAGGCGGGCCGAAGGAGTTACAAAGGCAACCGAAGCCGAATGCTTCTGGAAAGTTGCATGCCACAGAGGGTGAAAGCCCCGTAGGCGAATCGGCGAGCCCTCCTTTGCGGTTTCCCAAGTAACACCGGTGCCGTGAAACCCGGTGCGAATTCGGGAGGACCACCTCCCAAGGCTAAGTACTTTCTGACGACCGATAGTGCAAAAGTAGCGTGAGCGAAAGGTGAAAAGTACCCCTGTTAGGGGAGTGAAATAGTACCTGAAACCATGTATCTACAAGCGGTCGAAGGGCTATGGCAGCCGTTCCCGCCTTCGGGCGGGTCCGCGGCTGCAATGCCCGACGGCGTGCCTTTTGCAGAATGAACCGGCGAGTTACTGTATGTTGCACGGTTAACCTCTTCCGGAGGGAAGCCACAGCGAAAGCGAGTGCGAAATGTGCGGCACTGTAGCATGCAGTAGACCCGAAGCGAGGTGATCTACCCATGGCCAGGGTGAGATCCCGGTAACACGGGATGGAAGCCCGAACCCACTTGCGTTGAAAAGCGAGGGGATGAGCTGTGGGGGGGAGTAAAAGTCTAATCAAACCTTGTGATAGCTGGTTCTCCTCGAAATAGCTTTAGGGCTAGCCTCGAGCCACTACGCAACGGAGGTAGAGCACTGGATGAGTCGCGGGGTCTACCAGACTACTGAACCCAACCAAACTCCGAATGCCGTTGCGACTATCTCGGGAGTCAGACTGTGGGGGATAAGCTTCACAG
The DNA here is from genome assembly GCA_013152475.1 of Planctomycetota bacterium. Taxonomy (GTDB): domain Bacteria; phylum Planctomycetota; class Brocadiia; order JAADGH01; family JAADGH01; genus JAADGH01. Next base: position 26,330 of record JAADGH010000185.1, on the reverse strand, counting down.
TCAAAAGGGAAACAGCCCAGACCGCCAGCTAAGGTCCCTAAGATGGACTAAGTGATAAAGGAAGTGAGAGTGCTAAAACAGCCAGGATGTTGGCTTAGAAGCAGCCATCATTTAAAAAGTGCGTAACAGCTTACTGGTCGAGCATTCTCGCGCCGATAATTCGCGGGACGAAGTTCGTCACCGAAGCTGCGGGTTCGATCGCCCCTCCGGGGGCGGTTGAGCGGTAGAGGAGCGTTCCACGTGGATTGAAGGTAGACCGTAAGGACTGCTGGACTGCGTGGAAGTGATTATGCCGGTACGAGTAGCGATAAAGCGGGTGAGAATCCCGCTCGCCGAAAGCCTAAGGTTTCCTGGGGAAGGTAAATCCGCCCAGGGTTAGTCGGACCCTAAGCCGAGGCCGAAAGGCGTAGGCGATGGACAGCAGGCTAATATTCCTGCACCACTCAAGATGCGTTATTACCGATGGGGGTACGCGGGTCGGATGGTCAGCGTCCTATAGCTATGACGTTTGCCGCCGGAGGGGTCGTCCCAGGTAAATCCGGGACACCGACTCCAAACGCGGTGACGTGCCGTAAGGCAAGAAGTGATCTGAAGGCCCGACACGAAAAGCCTCTAGGGAGTTTCTTGGGTGTCCGTACTAAAACTGACACAGGTAGGCAGGGTGAATATCCTAAGGCGCTCGAAAGAACCCTCGTTAAGGAACTCGGCAACTTAGCCACGTAACTTCGGGATAAGTGGCGCCCCTGCGGGTGATCATTCTATGTGAGCTTGCGGGGGCCGCAGTGAAAAGGCTCTGGCGACTGTTTACTAAAAACACAGGTCTCTGCTAACACGTAAGTGGATGTATAGGGACTGACGCCTGCCCAATGCCGGGAGCTTAAGGGGACTTGTTATCCCTCTTTTGAGGGAGAAGCTGGGAACCGAAGGTCCGGTGAATGGCGGCTCTAACTATGAGAGTCCTAAGGTAGCGAAATTCCTTGTCGGGTAACTTCCGACCTGCATGAATGGCGTAACGACTGGAGCGCTGTCTCAACGAGGGATTCGGCGAAACTGTAGCAGCGGTGAAGATGCCGCTTACCCGCGGTAAGACGGAAAGACCCCGTGAACCTTTACTATAGTCTACTATTGGATTTTGGCTTAGCATGTGTAGTATAGGTGGGAGGCTTGGAAGCCACGTCGTCAGGCGAGGTGGAGCCGCAATGTGAAATACCACCCTTGTTACGTTAGAATTCTAACCCGTTGCCGTGAATCCGGCGCGGGAACAGTGGTAGGTGGGTAGTTTGACTGGGGCGGTCTCCTCCCAAAAGGTAACGGAGGAGTCCAAAGGCTCCCTCAATGCGGTTGGCAATCGCATGAAGAGCGCAAAGGTATAAGGGAGCTTGACTGCGAGAGCTATTGTTCGAGCAGATGTGAAAGCAGGGCTTAGTGATCCGGTGGATTCCATGTGGAAGGGCCATCGCTCATCAGACAAAAGGTACTCCGGGGATAACAGGCTGATCGCTCCCGAGCGTCCATAGCGGCGGAGCGGTTTGGCACCTCGATGTCGGCTCATCGCATCCTGGGGCTGAAGAAGGTCCCAAGGGTTCGGCTGTCCGCCGATTAAAGCGGTACGTGAGCTGGGTTTAGACCGTCGTGAGACAGGTCGGTCCCTATCTACCGTGGGCGTAGGATATCTGAGGAGATTTACCTTTAGTACGAGAGGACTCAGGTGGACGAACCTATGGTGCACCAGTTGTCATGCTAATGGCATTGCTGGGTAGCTATGTTCGGCACGGATAAACGCTGAAAGCATCTAAGCGTGAAGCCCACTCCAAGACAAGATATCCCCTACGACTCCTCGAAGACCACGAGGTAATAGGCCGGATGTGTAAGCACGGCAACGTGTGCGCCTACCGGTACTAATCAGTCGTGAGGCTTGACCTCAATATGCCGATGCTCTGACCAGAACCAAGCGACACACTATTCAACCCCTTTTTCCGGTGACAATAGCAGAGGGGCAACACCTGTTCCCATTCCGAACACAGCAGTTAAGCCCTCTGCGCCGATGGTAGTGGCTCTTCCGCGAGAGTAGGTCATCGCCGGATCTTTTCCCCAAAACCCCGGCGCGAAACACGCGCCGGGGTTTTTTTGGCGGTTGCGTCCCCCTTGTGGGGGAAAAAGAGGGACCCTATACTGCCCCCTTCTCTCCCCCACAACTCCAGACTCAATCTAACCCCTTACGCCACAAAGCCCTCCCCCTTCCTACGAACTGCGAAAGCGCTGGCCCGAAAACGACCCAGGACTTTCCCCAGAATCGGAGCGCCATCTGTCCAAACCCAGGTCACGGATTGTGTTTGCGCTGTTTGGTTCGCGGAACCCCAGTGTTGTCATTTCTGAAAGCGCGCAGGTTATGGGGAAACTCCTGGAAAACGACCGCCTTGACTTCGCTGCCGGGCAGATGCTACCATGTGCACCTCTGAACAATGCCAATCGGATACCGCTTTGGAGCCGTAAGTCATAAATGTCGGACGCTGATCTGAATGCCGACCCGGCGGAGGGGACGTCGTCACCGATAACGCTCCGCGCCATACTTGTCGGCGTCCTCTTGACGTCTCTGCTCTGCGTGATGTGTCCCGCCAGCCTGATGGCGGTGAAGGGTTCTTACCTCGCGTGCGACTTCACCCTCGTCGCTGCGCACTTCCTGTTTTTCGCGTTTATCCTCCTCGTCAACTCCCTCCTGACAGCGGTCGGTCCCGGCTGGGCGTTCCGGCCAGGGGAGCTCCTCACGGTCTATCTCATGTTGGCCATCGGGTGCAATGTCACGACCATGGGTCTGGTGGCCTACTTGCTCCCTACGCCCGCAGGGCTTCCCTACTACGCCAGCCCCGAGAACAAGTGGGCCGAGAGCATCTGCCCTTATGTCCCCACGTGGCTCATGCCCGCCGACGAAGAGACGATCCGCTATTTCTTCGAGGGGCTGCCCACGGGCGCTTCGATCCCCTGGTCGCAGTGGATCGTGCCGCTGCTCTGGTGGGGGGTATTCCTCCTCGGTCTCTACAGCGTCATGTTCGCCCTGACGGTGGTCTTTCGGCGGCAGTGGATCGACCGGGAGCATCTGGTCTATCCACTGGCCCAGCTTCCAATGGAGATGATGCAGCAGAGCCCGGGCCGGCGGCTGGGTCCCTTTTTCCGCAACGGATACATGTGGGTCGGCTTTGCCATTCCGTTCCTGATCTACGGCTGGAACTGCCTGGGCCAGCTCCTGACCGAGACGTCGGGCTACCATCTCCCGCGGATCGTGTTGTATCGCGGCTTCGGCTTGATGCGGCGGACGTGGTGGCTTCGGCTTCGGGTCAGTTTCACGGTCATCGGCCTGGTCTATCTGATCAACCTGCCGATCTCCTTCAGCATCTGGTTTTTCTCGCTGGTCCAGCAGTTCGAGGACGCGATCTTCAAGATGATTGGCCTCCACATCGGCACGGGCTACAGCCCCTACTCTACCGGCGGGCCCATTCTGGCCAGCCAGGGCATCGGCGCCATGCTCACGTTCATCGGCATCAGCGTCTGGCTCACGCGGGGCCACTTGTGGGAGGTCTTTCGTTGCGCCGTCAGGAACGAGGGGCCGCCGGGGGGCGGGGACGAGGCCATGTCTCCGCGTACGGCCGTGCTGGTGCTCATCGGCGGCTCTGTGTTGATGGGAGCGTGGCTGGTGCGGTCGGGCCTGCCGTGGGTCTATGCCCCACTGCTTGTGGTAGTTATTCTCACCATTTTTCTGGCGATCACGCGAATCGTCGTCGAGAGCGGCGTGCCGCTGACGCGCTCCCCCATGATCGGGTCGGTCTTTCTCATCAACATCTTCGGCTCCAACGCCTTCGGCACGGCCGGCGTGGCGGCGCTGGGGATGACGTGCGTCTGGGCCGGTGATGTGCGGACGTTCGCTATGTGCACAAGCGCACACGCATGGAAACTCTCTGATTCGCTCCGCATTCGCAAGCGACCGCTCCTGTGGGTGATGGCCTTCGCCGTGGTGCTGAGCATCCTGGTCTCATCCTGGGCCACGCTGAAGTTCGCCTACACCCTCGGTGGGTGCAATGCAAACCGCTGGTTTTTCGTTTTGGGTCCGCAGTATCCCTGGCGCTACGTGGCGCGCCTCCTGCGGCAACCCCAAGACCCAAGCTGGGGGCGGATGGGATTCATGGCCATCGGCGCGGCGGCGGTGGTGGTCCTCACCGTCCTGCACCACCGCTTTACGTGGTGGCCGCTGCACCCGATCGGCATCCCCGTGGCCATGGCCGGGCCGACGGAGTGGTTCTGGTTTTCCATCTTCCTCGGCTGGCTGGTCAAGCGAATCATCATGTGGGTCGGCGGCGCGCAGGCCTTCCAGCGAACGAAGCCGTTGTTCCTGGGGATGGTGCTGGGCAACTTCGCCAGCCAGGGCTTCTGGTTCGTCATCTCCTGGCTCACGGGCATCCAGGACATCCGTGTGCCCATTTGAAATAAACCCACTTACGAAAACGGAGGTGATGGAGTGAGAGGCATCCGGGTCCGAACAATGCTAACCATCTTTGGCCTTCTCCTGTTCATGGCCGGTAATGGCAATGCCGCCGAGTACTACGTCTCCCCCTCCGGCGACGATGGCGCACCAGGCACGAAAGACCAGCCCTTCCGCACCGTCCAGAAGGCGGCGGATGTCATGGTTGCGGGGGATACGTGCTTCATCCGCGGGGGAACATACCGCGAAACCGTCACCCCGAAGAACTCCGGCGAGGAGGGCAAACCGATCCGCTTCGTCGCCTGCCCCGGCGAGCTCGTAACGCTCAGCGGAACGGAGCCTCTAACGTGCAAATGGGAAGTGCACAAGGGATCCATCTACAAAACGAAGGTGGACCGCGACTTCGAGCAGCTCTTCGTGGACGGCAGGATGATGGTCGAGGCGCGATGGCCGAACATGCCTTTCGAGGAGCTGTGGAACCGGGACACATGGGCCAGCGCAACGAAGGGCTCGGGGTATGGGAAGATCGTCGATCCGGAACTGGCCAAGGTGAAGATCGACTTCACCGGCGCCCTGGCGCACCTGAACGTGGCCCACCAGTTTTACACCTGGACCCGGTTCGTGAAGAGCCACAAGCCCGGCGACGATTTCTTCGAGTATCCGCAGACCCTCGGCAGGGACATCCCCATCCGCTACGGCAACAGCCCCTGGCCCTGGATCAACGATCGGTATTATTTCTCGGGCGTCCTCGCTGCGCTGGACGCGCCGACCGAGTGGTTCCTGGACTCCAAGACGAAGACGCTCTACCTGTGGGCCAAAGACGGGGCAGACCCCACCGGCAGGGCTATCGAGGTCAAGGCCCGGGACTATGCATTCCAGGCGGAAGAGAAGGACTACATCGAAATCAAGGGCATCCACTTCTTCGGGGCCGCGCTCCAGTTCCTCAAGTGCAACGACTGCCTGGTCGAGAACTGCCACCTGCTGTTCCCCGTTTACACCCGCGAGCTGCTGGAGCACTGCCAGAAACCCAAGAAGAGGAACACGCCGAAGACGCTCCTATACGGCGACCGCAACGTCGTGCGCAATTGCAGCCTCGGCTACGCGTCCACGGCGGGGCTGGTCATGCGCGGAAACAACACGCTCGTCGAGAACTGCGTCGTCCACGACATCTGCTGGGACGGGTCGCTGCGCTATGTGCCGATCAGCGTGGCCGCCAATCGGAAGACGGATCAGCCGGGCGGGACCGTCCGGCGCTGCACGGTCTTCAACTTCGGCAACGCCGGCATCTGCTTCCGAAGCCGACCGGCCACCATTGAGTACAACCATGTTTATAATGGGGGGCTGACGTGTAAGGACGTGGCTCTCATCTACACCGGCGGCCCCTACTGCGCCGACAGTGTGGTGCACCATAACTGGGTCCACGGCTGCCGCACGGAGGATGGCGCGGGCCTCGGCATTCGCGGCGACGACCAGACGCGGAAGCTGACGGCGCATCATAATGTCGTCTGGGACTGCGGACGCGACGGGATCATCATTAAGGGGGATAACAATCGAGTGGACAACAACACGTGCCTCTTCATGGGGACCAAGGAAATCCCCGGCAACTTCATCGCCCTGCCAACGCGGGCCGAGCCCGTCAAGCCCTGGCGGAGGCAGTTCCCCCTCTTAGAGCGGCAAAATCAGAACAGCGAAGTCTTCAACAATGTCGCGCGGACCATCGTCTGCAACCAGGGCAACCGCGAGTCTTTCCCGCCGGGCAAACAGTTGTCGAACAACTACACGGGCGAAACCCCCGACCTGGTCGATGCACAGAACCTGGACTTCCGGCCGAAGAAGGGATCGCCCCTCATCGACGCCGGCCGCGAGATTCCCGGCTTTACCGATGGCTTCAAGGGCAAGGCCCCCGACATCGGGGCGTATGAGTTCGGCGGGGAATACTGGAAGCCGGGGCACCACAACGGCGTCTGGGTGGCAAGGGCCAATGACACGCTGCGCGTCGCCCTGACCATGCCCATCTTCGAGGCGAAGGACGTGGACATGACGTCCAGGGATGGCAATCTCGCCATCCGTCTGCAATTCACCCCGGAGAACTGGATGCAGCCGCAGGAGACGAAGCTGACCGCCAGCGTTCCCCTCCGGTTCAACGCGGGATCATGGGGCACGGTCGAGATCGCCGAGGTGACGCCGATGGGTGCGACCGGCTGGTTCCCCGAACCGGACATTCGCAAGGATCGCCCCATTGACTATCGGTTCAACACCCTCCACTTCCCCCGCCCGCACTCGGGAGAACCACGGCACGCCTTGAGGCCCGCGGCCCGTGCGTTTCGGATCAACACCCCCATCCAGATCGACGGTCAGGTTGGCGAGGCCGAGTGGCCCGGCTGGACGCCGTTCCACACGCTACCGCTTTGTCCCCTGGCAGACCGGGAGAAGCAGGCCGACAGGACGGGGGAGGCGCTGGCGCTTTTTGACAGTGAAAACCTGTATATCGCATTTCGTATTCGCGAAAAGAATGCGCCCATGCTGGGAGACCGGTGGGGCGAGACGGACGGCGTCGAGGTGGACCTGCAAGCGGTTCTGGGAAGCAAGCTCGGCCCGGTCTTCGTCCTCCACGGCTTCCCCTCGGGCAGGATGGAGAGCGTGACCGACGCGGGGGCTACGGCGGTGCAGGCGGCGGACCTGGCGAAGCAGGTAAAGTTCAGCGCTCGGGTGAACGGCAACGCGTGGGATGCGGAGTTCAGGATTCCCTTCGCCGCGCTGGGCATGGATGCCAAGTCCTCGGAGCCGATCCGCTTCAACGTCGGCGCGCGCGTCGGCGGGGAGTGGTTCGCCTGGGCGAAGACGGGCAAGGCGAACTATGCGGTTGATCAGGCGGGAACACTGGCACTGGCTCCGGCGCTGCCGGTGACCGCAAGGAACCTGCTGCGCAATGGCGACTTCGAATCCGAAGATCTGACTCCCTGGCGTAAGGCCAACAACACGGGCACAGTTCCCGATGCTATGGTCGTCCAGCGCGTGCAGGAGGGCCCGGACGGTGGGTGGTGTATGAAGATCGAGTGCCAGGATGCGAACCTGATGAAGAAGGGGGTGCTCAAATGGCTCCATGCCCTGGGACAGGATGCGGGGCCGGGGACGTACGTGCTGTCCTACGACATGCGCGTGCAGGGCCTCAAGCCGCGCGGCTCCATGGGCAGCTTCAACAGCTACATCCGCACCTCGACCGGACCCAAGACGGGCGGGAACGTGGGGCAGAGGGAAGCCGCCTTCAGCGGCAGCGACCTGCCCTGGACGCGCCGAGATTGTGTCATCACCATCGACAAGGATGCCAGGCCCACGTTCGTCTCCCTGCAGCTCCATAAGGCGACGGGCACGGTGTGGATCGACAACGTCTCGCTGCTGCAATGCGAGCCACCGGCGAAGGAGACGAAATGATGATCCTGCGAAACGCGCTGATCGTCCTTTTCCTCATCGCAATGGAGGCCGCGACAATGGCCGATATGCCGGCGCCCATCGACATCCCGAACGGTCCCCCGAACGTGGAAGCGCCGGGGGGCAAGGCCCTCCCGGGCCTGGCCGGCGCACCCGCCGCCGATGCCCCGGTCCTCTCGATGATCAGCGACGTGACGTTCCCCGACGAGACGCTTGTCATCACGGGTGACAAGCTGGAAGGCGCGACGCTCCGTGTTTGGGCCGAAGGCGGCGTGCGGGAACTGAAACCGCTCCGAACCGCAAACAATAAGATGCAGGCGGTCGTACCGAAGGATGTCCCCCTCTCGACCATACTCGTCTGGCCGGTGAAGGGGAAAAAGGTCGGCGCGCCCATCCGCGTCAACGGCGCGACAGCCTGGTGGGGCTGGCCGGCCCGGCTGACTGTCGAGCAGGCGGGAGAGCCGCAGACGGTCCGAATCATGGGCAAAAACCTCAAGCTCGGCGACATTCCACCGAGGATGCACCTGCAGGGCCCGGGCGTTGCGCAATGGCTGACGATCAAGGCATCCACTCCCTACTGCCTCGACGCTGTGTTGCCCAAGGGCCTGAAGGCAGGTCGATACCAGGTCTGGGCCCACAACGGGACCGGAGGAAAGTATGGCTGGAGTGAGGCGGTGGCGTTCAACGTGATCGAGGCGCCGCGGCAGAAGGACCTGAAGACGTTCCGCGTGGACGGCTTCGGCGCGAAGCCCGATGACGGAAAGGACGATGCGGCGGCCATCCAATCGGCCGTGGACGCAGCGGCCAAGGCCGGGGGCGGTGTCGTCGCCTTCTCGGCAGGCACGTATCACGTGAGCGAGCCCATCGTCACGCCACAAGACGCGGGGGCGGGGATTCACTTCATCGGGGCGGGCATGGGCCAGTACGACCCGGCAACGCAGGCCGTGCGCGGGAAGAGCACGGTTGTCCGGGCGCTGGCGGGCGCGCCCACGCCGGATTGTCTCATCCATCTTAACAGCCGAGGCTGCACGCTGCGCGACCTGACACTGATGCGCGGGCACCCCGGCATCATCCGAGGAATCCACCAGCGCGACGCCGCGCGCATCCAGGTGGTGCGTGTGACCCAGCCCGACGCAACGATCGAGCGCGTACGTTTCGTCATGCCCGATGTCCGCCCCGACGTGCCTCAGAAGCAGCGCAAGAATCTCCAGATCTACGATGCCGCCCTCCACTTGCTCGCTCCCGGCCCTGCCAACCTCCTCGTACGCGGCTGCGAGTTTCACTCCGCCGGGTCCGGCATCGAGATCGGTGGAATACAGCGCGGCCACATGGAGGACGGGTTCCCCGATCTGAGCACCGACTACGTGCGGATCGAGAAGTGCGTGTTCCGCGGGTATTCATGCGGATTCTACAAGGAGCCGGCGAACCCCCGGTCACACTCGGTCATGGGCATCTTCAACAGCGGCATCCTTGTGCCCAACAGCAAGTATTCGATCATCGAGGGGTGCGACTTCGCCGGGGCGGACCGGCGCGGCGGCAAGATGATCAACCGGACGGTGTGCGTCTACAACACCTCGGTGCGCGACCTCTACATCGCCGACAATAATGCGCATGACGTGGGCATGAAATGCTCACGGAAGGATCGCTTCGCCAACCAGGGGGAGCAGATACTGTTCCACTTCCGGTACCCCCACGGCGGATATTTCGACGTGGTCGAGGCCGGAGCGCAGTCGGTCGTGGTCAACCCCGACGACCCACGCAACAAGGCCAAACTCAAGAGCCCGCACCATGTGGTCGACCGCGCCGGGAGCCGTGTGCTGGAGGAGGTGGGCACGAATGCCCATTGGATCGTCTTCATCGGCGGGGGGAAAGGCGTGGGGCAGTACCGCGTCGTGACCGGCGCCGAGCGGAAGCCGGGCCGCGTCGAGCTCAAGATCGACCGGCCGTGGCGCGTTGTGCCCGATGGCACGAGCCGCGTCACGCTCACCACGGCATACCGGCAGAACATCATCTGCAACAACACGATCGACGCCGGCTTTATCGACCCCCACTCCAAAGTGGTCGGGGTCCTGTTCTGGTACAATGCGGTGAACAACATCATTGCCGGCTGCACGCTTCGGCATGTGGGATACGGCGTTGGGTTCAACTCGTCATTCCGCAACCCCTGCTGCTGGAACTTGGTGCGGGACAACAACGTCGAGCACGTGGGCGGCATGTCCGTGGAGTGCATCGGCCCCGCGTGCACCATGGACGTCTGCATGGTGGACGGCGGGCCGGCCGGGCCGCTGTACCGGCCAGGCTCCGATGTGCACGGCTGGTTTGCCGTGGGCAATGTGTTCCGCAGCAATCGCGGCAAAGACGCGCCGATAGCCGCCATCGCTCACGGAAACCTGCGCGATGCCCAGGCCAAAAAGCTGCCGCCGCAGGAGGACGGCGGCCTCGTCATGCCGGTGATCGAGAACTGCCGGTTTTCCGACGTGGAGAAGGGAATCATCATCAATCCCGGCGCCTGCTGGGCGGTCATACGCAACAACATCGTCAAGACCACCCCCCCGAACGGCCCGGCCGTCTACGATCAGAGCAAGGGCAAGACGGAGAACGCCCTGATCCTGGGGGAGACGAAGTAGTTTCTGTTGCGGAAAGACCCGCTCAAACTCGTTTGAGCGTGCTCGGGCGAAAGGCGTTCCCGCAACAGGAAGAAATCAGCGGGGTGAAGCCGCGATTGAAACGAGAACGAACCCGCCGCCATGCCGGTCAATACTCCTTCGTCGGCTTGCCGCCTTCTCGGCCGCCTTCTTGAGGCGTTCGACGAGCACGGGTATTGGCCACCCATGCGTCGCGCCGCTCGTCGCGGATGTATTTGGGCTGGGTGAGCCAGCCGCCGGGCAGGGGGCGCTCATTGGACACGGCCACGTGCCAGGGCGCCGTGTGCGAGGTCCGATAGGGAAACGGCGCCAGCGAGGCCAGCTTTCCGATGGGCCGTGCGTTCTGCCGTTTCAGAAGGATCAGGATTGCACAGCCCGGCCTCAGCGTGCGGACCGCTGTCCCGGCAAGAGAAAAGGTCCCCCCCTGGCCCTCCTGCAGAGACCGGGCCGTCCGCGCGGCGTCCACCAAGTCGATGGTCCCCCGGTCGGCAACCACTTCGAAGGTCCCCGCCTGGCCAAAGGTTAGGCCGATGGCCTCCCGGCTGGCGGGGGAGTTCTGGATGCGAATCCCCCGGGGTACCCGGTCCACGCCGACGTCCACACCCGCGTTCTGCTCCCATCGAACGCCCACGCGAAAGTCCTGGGGGAGGAAGGTCCCTTCGTCCACGCGCATCCGATAGTTGCCGTTGTATCCCACGGCGAACTCACCGGCGCAGCCGCGGACGCCGCAGATGCCGTCGGGAATCTCGAAGACGGTCTTGCTGGCGGTCTTCGGCTCGATGAAGGTCCACACCTTGCCGACGACGATCCGTACCCGCCGTTCGATCCGGTCTCCTGCTGCCGCGGCCTTGACCACCGGCGTCGGGGGATTGATGGCGACGAGGCTGTCCTCCCTCATCTTGAGGATGGATCCATCCATGAAGAGCACGCTGGCTGTGCCCTGCCGCGTCTGGACCATGTCGTTCTCGATGAGCGATGCATTGCGGATGAGCTTGCCGGCCAGCACCGGTTGAATGATTTCATCGCCGCGCTGGACGGCCACTTGGCCGGAGAATTCGGAGATGCGGGCGACGGCTTCCTGCGCTGCGGCAGCGCGGCCGAGCACAGCGACGCCCAAGAGCGCGACCGCCGTAAGTGCCTTCCAATCCTGCGTTTGCATGATGCCCTCCTGTATGGCTGGTATCGGCGCCCCTGAGGCCTATTAAAGTATACCACACGATCCACAGGATTGGCAAGCAGCCGATACGGTTATATGCCCCGTCGAGAACCGCATTTTTCTCTTGGCATGGGACCGATTTTCCGTAGGATAGCTGCCGGGAGAGCTTTGCAGGGCCATTCGGAGGAGAAGATGCCATGTCTGCACGAGTGTTTTTTTTGTTCTTTGTCGCACTCTTTTCCTTCCGCCCCATTGCCGCCGACGAAATCCGCACCGACGACGGCCTGGCCCTGCGCCTGTCCGCCGACGGTGCTGTCGAGTCGGTCACAGGCGGCTCGACGACGTTCCGTCCGGTTCAGCAACCCAAGCCGATCTTTCGCATCCGTGAATACAGGGCGAAGGAATGGACCGATCTGATCGGTCAGGTGGACGGCGCCCAACTGAAGGTGGCCGCCCAAGCTCTCGGCCTTGCAGTGGAAGCGAAGGTTGACGCCAAACCCGACCGCATTGAGATCAACGGCGCGGTAATCGACCGGCGCGGGAAGGAGCGCAGTGTCGAGATCATGGTCGCCCTGCCGGCGAAGGCGACGAACACAAAATGGGGCCTGGACATCGTCGAGGCCCTGGACATCGGCAAGGCGAAGGCGCGGGCAAAAACCCCGGAAGCCGCGCCCTCGGCGGAACCGGCTGCCGGCGGGCCGTACTCCCTCTGGATCGACGCCTTCGACTTCGATCCCGAGATGGGGGCCGTCTCCGTGATCCAGCCGGACGGGGGCAAGCGCGTCCTCGCCGTCCTCGCCCGACCGGGAACGCAAGCGGAGGTGGACAAGAAGTGGCGCGTCTTTGTCGTCCCCGGTATCAAGGAGTCGGACCTCGCCGCCGGTCGGCTGCACGTGCGGATCGAGAACTTCCGCGGCGGGCCGTCGACGGTGGAGGTCGCCGCGCTCTACCTGATGGACGCGGGAAAGGTGAAGCTGAGCGAGGCCGAGGCGAACGATCTCGTTGCCAAGTCCGAGGAGGACGCACAGAAGCTCAGCTTGGCGAGTTGGATCTACGCCCCGGCGTACCGCCCGAAGAAGGGCAAGCGCGTCTGGTTTTTCCAGCGCAAGTCGCTGCGGGTGCGCGACGCCTCCTGGTGCGAGTTTGTCCTGCAGCGGGGCGAGCGCCGCATGGGCGACATGGCCCACCTTCTGACCGGACACCTTCCTCTCGTGCCGAACGCCCACGGCATCCTGTCGTCCTTCAACTACCCCTGGGCCACCGTCACACAGAAGGGCGCAGGCGGCTACACCCTCGCCGTCTCGCCGGAGGCGCCGTGCCGGTATCGCTTTCAGTATGACACAACAACGGATGAGGTGCAGTTGGTCATTGCGTACGGCCTGTCCGTTCATCCGAAGGATCCCAACTTGAAGAGCCGCGCGCCGTTCCGGTTGGTCCTGTATCGGACTGACGACGAATGGGGTTTCCGTGAGGCCGCCGCACGCTATCATCGTCTCTCGCCGGCCCTGTTCAAGCGGCCGACGGACCGCTTCGGCTTCTGGTATGGCGCGGGTCCGTACCGGGACTATCGCGGCCTCGACGGGGAATATGCCTACCTCGAGGTCCACGAGGGCCGGCTCTATCCACGGCATTTTCTCAAGGACCGTGCGGCGTGGGAGGAGTGGAAGGAGCGCCTGACCGATTACTTTCCCCGACATGCGGATATGGGAATCCTCGTCCTGCCCTACCGCCACTTCTATCATTGCAGTCTCCATGTGAGAGGCGACATGGACGGCACACTGCCCCACATGCCGAAGACCTATGACGAGGCGATGGCCATGCTGCGGACGTTGCCGATCCCCTTCGGCAACGGCTACGGCCATCACCTCCGCGAGGTGATCGACTCGTCCACCATGCGCCGGAGGGATGGCAGGCTCGACGTGAAGCTCAGCGCCGATGATGCCTGCGCGCCGACGGGCCGGCTGATCTTCCGCACGAGCATCAGCCCGACTCTCTACGACGACAAGCCCGATGTCATGACGAACGCACGGATGGAGATGGAGTTTGCGAAGGACCTGCTCAAGTCATTCCCACAAGTCGGCGGCATCTACTACGACGCCGGCGCGGGCGGGGGGGGGGTGACATACTCTCCCGATCACCTGCGTTATGCGCATTCGCCCCTCGCGCCCGGTCCGGGGGTCGCCCGGATCGCGGGGAAGTATGAGTTTGGCCGGTGGATGGGCAAGTTTTTGCACAAGCACGGCAAGATCGATTTCGTCAACGGCGGCGCGGGGATGACCTGCGCCCAGGTGTGGCACGAGTTGCCCTTCGACTGCATCGGGGTGGAGTGGCCGCCGGTGGTGGGGGGCGAGCGCACGCTGCGGTTCCTCCGCACGGTCGCGGGGCAGAAGCCGGTGTCATTCCTGAAGATCCAACTGGCGGGTGACGTTGAATCCATATACCCCACTTATGTCGGCAAGCTCGGCGTGTACGGCGTTTTTCCGCCTCCGGCCGTCCTGAGAACCGGCACAAGATCGCGTGCGGCAACAGCCGCCGAACTGGCAGCGCCATACGCCAAGCTGCTGCAGAAGATGTATCTTGCCGGATGGCAACCCGTTACGCACGCGCGATGCAGCGATGTCCGGCTGCTCGTCGAGCGGTTCGGACCGGCCGACGGCCGGGTGTACTTCGCGATCTTCAACCCGGCGCTTTCACCCATCGACGCGGCCCTGACGATGGATGCCAAGGGCCTCGGCCTGCCGCGCCTGACGAAGGCCGTCGCGTATTTCGCGAACATGAACGACTTATCTCTGACAGGGGCCGGCAAGGGACGGTATCGGATCTCTGTTCGCGTCCCGGCGTTGAGGCTGGTGGTCGTCGAGGCGGGGGAGTCGCAGGTGGATGATCCGAAGCAGGTCACGGACTTTTACCCGGCCAAATACCGCACCTGGGAGGCGGAGGCGTCGATGCCGCGACTCGTCGGGGAGTGGAAGTTCGACGACGGCGCCGGGCAGGTGGCGAGAGACACCAGCGGCGGCAACGCCCACGCCACCCTCGGCCGAACGCCGAAGGTCGAGGAAACAGACCCGACATGGTCCGCCGAGGGACACATGGGCGGCGCGCTGCTCTTCGATGGGAAGTACGACATCGTAACGCTGCGCGACGTGAGTCGCCTGCGGATTCGGAACGCCTTCACCATCGAGGCGTGGATCAAGCGCACGCACCGAACCACCCATGCGCGCGTGGCGGACTTCGGCGGGACGTGCGTCTACTTCGAAGGCGACGGCGACCGTGTCGGCCTGCGCATCGGCGGCTACAGCGTCAACACCGCCTGGAGCACGCCGATCCCGTTCGATGAGTGGACGCACCTCAAGGGGACGTACGACGGCAAGACGATCTCCATGTACGTCAACGGCGCGCTCTGCGAGCAGAAGGCCTTCGAGTGCGCCTCGCCGATTGCGGGACAGGGCATGACCCTCGGCAACACATCCACCATGTCCCGCCCTTTCGCGGGGCTGATCGACAACGTCCGAATTTATAATTACGTAAAAAAGTAGCCCATTCCCGTTGCGGAGACAGAGGAACCTTGTCTCGGAGGGGCGCGCGCGGATCGCGAGGAAAAACTGGAGGACTGGACGATCGACGACTGAGTAGAGAATAGGCATTGGGAGTTTGAGTATGGCAAAGGCAAAGAGACTTGCGGTCGTTGGATTCGACTCGATTTCGCTGTGGTTCCTGGAGAAGTTCGTCCAGCGCGGCGTGATGCCGACGGTGAAGAAACTCCTGGAGAAGGGCAGTGTCACCCAGACGTGGCCCTGCTATCCCATGGAGACGGCGACGAACTGGGCCTGCCTCGCCACGGGCGCGACGCCCGGCGTGCATGGGTGCAACATGGCCATGCCCGACCCCGGGGCGCCGATGGGCCGGATCGTCCAGGCCTTCCCCTCGACCTACTGCAAGGCCGAGCAGCTCTGGGGCGCGGCGCATCGGGCGGGCAAGCGGTCCGTCATCTTCGACTGGACGCAGTCCTATCCTCTCGCCTTCGAGGATAACATCATCCACGTCGGCGAGGACGGACGGCCACACTATGCCATCCGCGCCCTGCAAGAGGCGCGGGCCTACACCACCAACCCCGACATTCCCGACGGCGACCACGTGACGCACATCGAGCCGGCGAAGGCGGAGGGCGCGCTCGAATTCGACATGCCCATCATGCCCACCGAGGCCAACCCCCGCTGGCGGGGGATGTTGCCGTGCAAATACAAAGAGGTCTCGTCGCTTTTCGCGCGGATCGAGAAGGGCGCGTCGGGCTACGAATCCGTCTCCGTCTTCGGGTCGAAAGATGCCGCCGCGCCGCTCTTCACCGTTCGTCTCGGCGAGTGGTCCGACTGGGCGCGGCACACCTTTACGGCCGATGGAGAGCCGGTGGACGCCCACGTGCGGGCCAAGCTGCTCAAGCTCTCGCCCGACGGCAGCGACGTGCACCTCTACCTGAGCGAGATCTACCCGGCCGAGGGTTTCTCCCATCCCGCCGACCTCGCGCCGAAGCTCATCGAGCAGTGCGGGCCTTACATCATCCAGTGCTCCCGGCAGCAGGTCGTCATCGGCAGCGCGTCGGACATCGAGACCTACTTCCAGGAACAGGAATACATGGGCAACTGGTATCGCAAGGCCGCCGGCTACGTCCTGAACAATGAGGAGTGGGACCTCTTCATGTTCAAGTGGCACGGCCCCGACTGGACGAACCACCTGACCATGTATATGATCGACGAGGACCACGCCCTCTACGACCCCGCCCGCGCCGAGGAGGGGTGGGCCTACTGGGACCGACTCATGGGCGTGGGCGACGAGATCGTGCGGACGGTCATGGAGGCGGTGGGCGAGGACGGCGCGGTCGCGCTCGTCTCCGACCACGGCGGATCAACGAGTTACGGCGGCAAGGTCCCCGGCGGCATCCATCCCGTCCTGCGCCAGTTGGGCCTGGTGGGCGAGGGGCAGCCGACGAAGGCCTTCGCCATCCACCACTACATCTACATCAACACAAAAGGCCGGTTCCCCGACGGTGTGGTCGAGCCCGGCAGCGAGGAATACAACTCGATCAAGGCGCAGCTCATCGACGCGCTGTTGGATGTGAAGGACGAGAAGGGCCGCCACGCATTCCTGGCCGTGATGCCCATCGAGGACGCGGCGCAGCTCGGCGTGGCGGGGAGTTTCGCGGGGGACATCTTCGTCATCCCGGCGCATCCGGACAAGCCGACGAAGGAGGAGTTTTTCGAGATGCACCCCGACCCGAAGGCGCGGGGGACGTGGGACTGGCCGCGGCTGAATTCCGGCGGGCACTCGGACGATTCCTACTTCGCCATCGCCGGTCCGGGCATCCGGCAGGGCTATCGTCGCGAGAAGCCGACGCGGATCACCAGCGTGGCGCCGACTATTGCCACAGCCCTGGGCATCTCCGTGCCGAGGGACGCCGACGGCGCGGTGCTTTGGGATTTCATCGAGGAATAAGAAGGATGCATCATGGTTCGTCAGACGCAATCGCGTATATCGGCACCCCATGTCATTCGTCCGGATAGGGGGTGCGGCAAGCCAAACGTGGTCATTCCCGCGTACGCGGGAATCCACGAGAGGTCGAGGGCCTGGATTCCCGCTTTCGCGGGAATGACGGGTGGCCGCACGCAACCTGCACGAACCTATGGAATGATGTGCTTGGCCGTGTGGGTGTGGGTGTGGGTGTTTGTGTCTCTTGCACTGCCCTGCCACGCGCAGCAGGCGGAGCGGTTTTTCGAGCGGCATGATCGTGACAAAGATGGGAAGCTGTCGCGGGAGGAGTTTCCCGAGCGATTCAGGCGCATGTTCGACCGAATCGATACGGACAAGGACGGTTTCATCACACTCGAAGAAGACAAGGCGTTCCGTCAGGCCCGCGGCCGGCGGCGAGATGGGAGGAAACGAGTGAACTGGCCCCAACGCCCCGCACCGGATTTCGCGAATGTCTCCTATGGGCTCCACCCGCGCAACATCCTCGACTTCTGGAAGGCGAAGTCGGACGCACCGACGCCCGTGCTTGTCTTTTTCCACGGGGGCGGCTTCCGGAAGGGGGACAAGAGCGGCGTGAACCCCTTCCTGCTCAAGTGGTGTCTCGAGTCCGGCATCTCCTTCGCAGCAGCGAATTATCGGCTGTCGGATCAGGCGCCCTATCCGGCCCAGATGCACGACAGCGCGCGGGCGATCCAGTTCCTCCGAAGCAAGGCCGAGGAATGGAACATCGACCCGAAGCGAATCGCGGCCTACGGCGGCTCCGCCGGCGCGGGCATTTCGCTCTGGCTGGCTTTCCACGACGACATGGCCGACCCCAAGAGCGACGACCCCGTGGCGCGGCAGTCCACGCGGCTTGCGTGCGCCGTCGGCCTGCAGGCGCAGTGCACCTACGACCCCCGCGAGATCAAAAAGATCGTTCCCGGCCGCGCCTACAACGACGGTGCGCTGAAGCAGCTCTACGGTCTGCCCGCCGACTGGGACTGGGACACGGCGCAGGTGAACGACGCGCTGTCGGCCAAACTGCAAGACGCCTCGCCCATCACCCATCTCTCCAAGGACGATCCCCCTGTCTTCGTCTACCACCGAAAAGCGCAGGATGTGCCGGGCAACATCCACCATGCCAATTTCGGTCGCTACTTGAAGAAGGAAATGGACGCCCTCGGC
Source organism: Planctomycetota bacterium (assembly GCA_013152475.1). Lineage (GTDB taxonomy): Bacteria > Planctomycetota > Brocadiia > JAADGH01 > JAADGH01 > JAADGH01. The sequence continues at coordinate 7,945 of JAADGH010000185.1, read as the reverse complement.
ATCGAGTGCATCCAGCGTATGGACACGGACTACGACAACCCCCAGGCGCAATTCAGGGACATATTCGAGTTTGTGAAAAAGAATTTCGGCATGAAGGAGGAGTGAGCGGTAAGCGCTCCGATGAGAAGAGACGATAGTGAGTCGCTTGTGAGGGGCATGTCATTGCTTCGTCATGGCGCTGCGGGCGCCATTCCTCGCAATGACAACCGGCTTTGCTTGCATGACTGAGTAATCAGGGCGGAGGCATTGATATGACAAAACGACTGGAAGGCAAGGTCGCAGTCGTAACCGGTTCGACCAGCGGCATCGGCGTCGGCATCGTAAAGGCGTTTGCCGCTGAGGGGGCGAGGATCGTCGTGAGCGGACGGCGCAAAGAACGCGGCGAAGAGGTCGCGGCGGAGGCCCGTAACGCCGGCGGCGAAGCGGTCTTCCACCAGACCGATGTGCTGAAGCCGGAGGACTGTGAAGGGGTGTGCCGGCGTGCGGTGGACGAGTTCGGCGGCCTGGACATCCTCGTGAACAACGCGGGCGTCTTCCCGCGCGCCAACTTTGAGGATACCGACGCCGATCTGTGGGACCGGATCTTCGACATCAATGTGCGCGGCCCATTTCTGTGCAGCAAGGCGGCTGCGCCCCTCATGCGCGCGCGCGGCGGAGGGTCGATCATCAACATCGGCTCCGGCAATGCCTTCGGGTTCTACAACGCCCTCTTCGCCTACTCCACCAGCAAGAGCGCGCTCCATGCGATGACCATGCGCCTCGCGCGAATCCTCGCGCCGGATCGCATTCGCGTAAATTGGATCACGGTCGGCTGGATTTTGACCGAGAAGGAGTTCGATATCCAGGCCGGGGAGGGGCACGATCCCGAATGGCTGAAACAACACGAGGCCCATCTGCCCATGGGCCAGTATAACACAGTAGAGGACGTCACCGCCGCTTGTGTCTATCTGGCCAGCGACGACGCCATCCGTGTCACGGGCGCCGACCTGGCCGCAGCGGCCGGGATGGGGATTCACATTTAGCCGAGGCGGCAGGAAAGGTGGAAAAGGTAGAAGCGGCATCTTGCCGCTTCCCGAAGAGCCAAGATGGCTCTTCTACATTTGTGAAGGAGGCGATTCAGCAATGACGACCGAGAAAACGAGCCGCCTTCCTATCGGACTGTGCGTCTATGCCATCCCCTACTCCTTTGGGGTGGGAGGGCGCGACGCGCCGAATGCGAACCCGCTCGGCTACTTCGGGTTCATGGACCTCGCCGCGCGCCTGGGGCTGACGTGCGTGGAGATTCCCCCGCTGGCCCATGGCCCGGACAAGGACTCGCCAACCCCGGAAGCGGTCCGTGAGCGTGCGAAGGAGCTGGGTCTGGGCATCGTTGCCGCGGGGCGAAAGGTAAGCCGGGAGACGCTATGCGAGGACATCGACTTCACCGTTGCCGTGGGAGCGAAGGTCGTGCGGTGTACCCTGAGCGGCGTCCTGTGCGGCGACCGGAGTACCATCGGCGGCCTGCAGGGCTGGCAGGATCGTCTTTCCGAGATCGTCGCGATCCTGAAAGAGGTCGCACCGCTGGCCGAGGACAAAGGCATCCGCATCGGCATGGAAAACCATCAGGACGCCACGTCGTGGGACCTGGTCCGCCTGTGCGAGGAGGTGGGCAGCCCGAACGTGGGCGTGACGCTGGACACGGGCAATCCCCTGGCCGTCTGCGAGGACCCCATCGCGTTCGCCGAACGTGTGCTGCCGCACATCGTAAATGTGCACTTGAAGGACTACCGCATGTTCGGCACGCCGTCGGGCTTCCGCCTGATCCACTGCCCTATCGGTTCGGGGGTGGTGGACTTCGCGGCGCTGTTCCGTCTGCTGAAGGGCAAGCCCGGGGTAGCGCGCAACATCGAGATGGCCTCTCAGCACGAGCGGCATATCCGCCTCCTCGACGACGACTACTGGGCCGGGCACGAGCCGCGCGACATCCGTTCCGTCGTGCCGGTGCTTCGCCTCTGGCGCGAGCGCGAGGAAAGCGGCGACTGGCAGACACCGAGGGAGAAGGGCGAGTTCGACAAACTGGCCGCGTGGGAGATGGAGCGGCTGGAGGAGAGTGTGCGGTTGATGCGCGATGTGCTTTCTTCGATCAACGACGAATAGGGACTATGCGATGAGCAAGAGCTATCCCAACGAGTTCTGGAATGATTCGTGCCGTGTCGATGAGTTGCAGCACGCCGTTTCCCTGGGCGCGGTCGGGGCGACGTCGAACCCGCCGCTCATGTGGAAGGCGATCCAGGCCGATGACCGGTCGCGATGG
>JAADGH010000185.1:0-5636 GCA_013152475.1 Planctomycetota bacterium | reverse complement strand
AACCCCGGCTCCGAGGAGGATGCCGCCTGGGCCCTGATGCGTCAGATTGCCATCGATTGTGCCCAAGTCCTGGAGCCCATCTGGAAGGCGTCCGGCGGCCGGCAGGGCCTGCTGTCGGTGCAGGTGGACCCCCGCCGGCACGGTGATGCCGAGTTCATGATTGAGCAGGCAATGGAGATCAGCGGCGTCGCGCCAAATCTCTCGATCAAGATCCCCACCACCGAAGCCGGGCTGACCGCCATCGAGGAGCTGGCCGCTGGGGGGATCAACACCACGGCGACAGTGAGTTTCACCGTGCCCCAGGTCATCGCCTCTGCCGAGGCGTTCCGCCGGGGGCGCGACAGGGCCGAAGCGAAGGGCGACCACCCGGTCCAGTGCTTCCCCGTGGTCATGGTCGGCCGGCTGGACGATCATTTGCGGCAGGTTGCCGAGGAGCAGGGAATCGGCATCGACGAGGACGTTTTCACGAAAGCCGGTGTTGCCGTGGTGAAAAAGGCCTACCGGATCTTCGAGGAACGGAACTATGCGGCCCGCCTCCTGATCGGCGCCATGCGGGGGGCGTATCACATCACCGAGTTCATCGGTGGGGACATCGTGCTAACGGCCTCGCCCAAGTTCCACGATGTCTTCGAGGGATCGGAGGGGGTGCTGACGCCGCGGCTTGACGAGCCGGTTGACCCGGCTGCGATCGATGAATTGTCCGAGAAGCTGCCCGACTTCCGCCGGGCCTATGAGGAGGACGGGATGGCGCCGGCGGAGTTCGCCGACTTCGGATCAAGCGCGAAGACGCTCGACCAATTCGTCAACGCCTTCAATGACATTCTGAACTTCGTTGGAGAGATAGGCAACTGATGTCAGACGCAAGGAGCACCCCATGGAGAAGCTGGAGCAGAAACTGAAAGGCCGTGTAGCACTGGTGACCGGCAGCGCCCGGGGCCTTGGCCGGGCCTATGCCCTCCGCCTGGCGCGCCTGGGCGCGGATGTGGTGATCAACGATATCCGCCTCGATGCGGCCAAGGAGTTCGACGAAGAACTGACAGCCGACACCGTGATGGACGAGTGCAAGGCCCTCGGTGTTCGTTCCATCGGCATCGAAGCGGACGTGAGCAAGAAGGACCAGGTGGAGGCCATGGCCAGGCAGATCGTGGACGAGCTCGGCTCGCTCGACATCCTGGTCAACAACGCGGGCGGCATGTTGCGCCCGGCGGAGACCGGTCACGCCTCGACCATGACCGAGGACGACCTGCGCTTCACGCTCGACATCAACCTCATGAGCACCATCTTCTGCTGCCAGGCCGCGGCCGGTCCCATGAAGAAGCGCGGTTGGGGGCGCATGGTCAACGTGGCCTCGCAAGCCGCCGTCGGAGGTTGGCCGGCGGGCGTCCACTACGGGATTGCGAAGGCCGGTGTGGTTCGTTACACCCGCTCCCTCGCGACGGAGCTGGGCCCGCATGGGATCAATGTCAACTGCATCGCTCCGGCCCTGATCCTCTCCAGCCGTGCGCTGGTTCAGGACCCGCACCGCAAGGACGCCGGCCCGCGAATCCCGCTGCGGCGCGTGGGCGTGCCCGAAGACTGCGCGAAAGTCATTGAGTTTTTCTGCACGGATCTGTCGGACTATGTCACGGGGCAGTGCCTGGCCGTCTGTGGCGGACTGTGCATGACGGCGACGTAGAGCCGCCTCCTGTGCCGGGCCTGCCCGCGATCAGGATGCGCGGCACCCTACGGGTAGCCGACGTAGGTCGCAAACGCGTTGCCCGGTGTCACCAGGCCGCCCCCGCCCGGCGTCTTCACCCGAAGAGCGTTCCCGACACCCGCCGCCGTGCCCCCATCCCCGATGGCGCCACGGAACGTGCCGACGACACTCACGTCGCCGAACATCCCAGCCAGAAGCGAACCGTTCAGGTCCCCCTTGATGGTCATTTTCGCGCCCTGTGCCGTGCCGCCGATGTCAACCGTACCATCGAGATCGCCAAGGGCCATGAGACCGCCCGTCAGATCGTCACCAATGTCAACCACCGAACCGATCGCGACGGACGACCCCCCAAGGCTATTGCGCAGGAAAACCCGGTTCGCATTGTCGTGGATATCCACACTCGAGTTTCCGGAGATCCCTTCCGTGACCATGAACAGACCCACATCATCCCACAGATCCACTTCTGAATCCATACCCAGCGAGCCGAATACGTGGAACTGGGCGATATCGCCCCACACGTCAACCGTCGTTCCGTTCGTGCCGCCGCGCAATGTCACCTGCTTCACGTCGCCATCCAGCATGATCCTCGAGTCCGTCTGGCCGTCGAAGCATTGCAGCGAGGCCGTCGTGCCATTGACGTCCACCGTCGTATTCGTCATGCCGCCGCGCAGGATGAGCTTGTTCGCATTGCCATTCAGATCGAACATGCTGTCTGTCTGGCCGCCCTGTGCGATGATGCTCGTCGTCGTTCCACCTACCCTGAGCGTGCTGCCGGTCATGCCGCCCCGCAGCATCACCTTCTGTAGATTGCCGCCGATGTCGATCGTCGTGTTGGTGAAGGAGGCGAGTGAGATGATGATCTTCGCATCTCCGCCTACCGTGATGCCGCCGCCGTCAGCCCCACCCATGAGCAGAGCCTTGCCCAGATCGTTTTGCACGTTGATCTCGCCGGTCAACTGGCCCTTCACCATCACGATCGACGCGCCCACGCCCTTGGCATCCGCGCCCACAGTCACGATGTCCCCCCCGACGTTGCCGAAGAACTGTCCTGTGCGCAACATGCCGCTCGTGTAGAAGACCGTCGACTCGCCGTATGTCCCATCGCCATCAAGATCGGCATCGGGAACCAGACCCAGACTGACCAGGATGGAGCCGACGTCGAAGCCTGTCATGGCGCTCTTCACCTTGAACATCTGCGTGTCGTTGAGCACCGCAACGAACGAAAGGTCCTCCAACGGCCCGACACGGCTCGGGTTGCGTCCGTCGATGATCTTGACCGGCGCGTTGCCCGTCGGGTTCACCACCATGCCAAAACCGGTCGGGTTGCCGATGATCGTGACGGAAATCACCGTGCCGCCCTTGCCGTACTTGACGATGATGTCCTCGAAGCCGACATCAATCGCGCCGTTGGACACATCCGTGTCGTACAAGATGATCTGGCCGCCGGAGCCCGGGACGGGGATGCTCGACATGCCGATGCCCGCGTCCCAACTGAAATCGCTCGTGAGCGGGAACGGGTTGGTCGGGAAGGCAAACACGCCCGTTCGGCCGGTGACCGGGTCCACGTCCGAGTCCACGATATCCGATGGCCCGACATTCTGCGCCGTAAAGGTCGTGCCCGTCGGGGCAATGACCTCCACCTCGTAGTTGCCGGGGCCGCCCAGCGCCGTGATATCGAACCAGTAGAACCCGCTCGCCTCCGTGGTCGTCGTCGCGAGGAACCCTCCGGCCCCGTCATACAGGTTCACTGTCACATTCCCCACGCCCGATTCGGTCCCCTGTTGCAGGCCGTCATTGTTTGCATCGTTCCAGACGCGACTGCCGAGATAGTCATGCGTCTCATCAAGGTATCGCACGCCCGCATCACCCAGCACACCGGATGTCCCGGCCACAAGACCGGTCCCGCCAAGGCCTTCGCGCCCGATCGAGAACGTGCCGTCTGTTGGTGCGGGTGCAGTGCCCAGGACTGTTGTCCCGGCGCTGATATACGCGCCGGAACCCAGCGCCCAGCCGCCATTACCGCCGTTCCCACCGTTGCCGATAGGTGTGCCCAGACCGCCATTGCCGCCGTCGCCGCCGTCACCGCCGGTGGGCGAGATTCCGGAGGGTCCGCCGTTGCCGCCCGCGCCCGCTGCGCCGCCGGTCGCCCGATTGCTCGATATGTCGATGGCGCCAAGTGTCACAGAACCGGCATTGCTGTAGATGCCCCCGCCTCTTCCTGCTCCGCCGTCGCCGCCGTCGCCGCCGTCGCCGCCGCCCCAAGGATTCGTGATCGTGGTGGTCGTCGGTCCGAAGTAGCCCGGGCTGCCGGACCCACCCGCACCGCCAATCGCCTGATTATTATTCACCGTGGTTGTGCCCGTTAGTGTAAGCGTCCCCGCGTCCACGTAGACGCCCCCGCCGGAACCCGCGCCGCCATCACCGCCGTCCGCCCCAGGGAACTGCCACGTAGACATAGCCGACGTCCGCACCGGAAGGACGCCCCCGCGGCCGCCCGCGCCGCCCTGGGCCGTGTTCCGGTCCAACTGAGCGTCGGTAACCGTCAGCGTGCCATTGCCCAAGTAGAGGCCGCCGCCCTGGCCCTCCCCGCCATCGCCGCCTACTCCAAAGGCAGCTGTTGTTGTCGTTGTCGTTGACCCTGTTGTCGGCCAGCCCCCCACGCCACCGGCGCCACCGAGAGCCCTGTTGCCGGTCATGGCGACACCGGTAATTGCCGACGGGCCGCTCAGATTGACGATCCGGATGCCGCCACCCTCGGCATTTCCACCCATGCCCGACACACCCCAGGCGCCGTTGCTGCCACCGCCAAAGCCAAAGCCGCCCCAGCCGCCTGCACCACCCTGGCCGCCCTGGGCCGTATTGTCTAAGATCGGGCTGTCCGTGACGGAAAGTGTGCCATTGAGAAGATACAAGCCGCCTCCAGCGCCGGCACCGCCATCGCCGCCCACGCCGCCATCGCCAGCCGTGCCGGTCCAAGCCCAGCCGCCCTCGCCGCCCCAGCCGCCTCGGCCGCCGGTAGCGGTGTTGCTCGAAAGGGAATTCCCCGCGCCCATACTAAGCGAGCCATTGGCGACATAGATGCCGCCACCCGAGCCGTCTCCGCCTACACCCGCTGCGCCACCGTTGCCGCCATTGCCGGCCGTATTCCACACACGCCCGCCCAAGCCGCCCCAACCGCCTCGGCCGCCGGTGACATGGTTGTTGGAAACAGAAGCCGTGCCGCCGAGCGTGAACGTACCGGCACCCAGGTAGAGACCGCCCCCGAGGGCTGCGCCACCGATTCCGCCTACGCCACCATCGGCGCCAGTGCCGGGACCGCCCCCACTGCCGATCCAGCCACCCCAACCGCCCCAGCCGCCTGCGCCGCCGGTCGCCTGGTTGTTGCTGACGGTACTGGTTCCATCGAGCGTAAGCGTTCCGTTCCCGAGATACACACCGCCGCCCTCGGCTACACCGCCAACACCGCCATCGGCGCCGACAAGAGGCGTGCCGCCGGGCCCCTCGCCGCCCCAACCGCCGTCGCCGCCCTGGCCGCCCTGAGCGCTATTGTTGCTCACCACGCTGTCGGTGATCGTCAGTGTGCTGTTCTCCACCAAAATGCCGCCGCCACGGGCAAGACCGCCAACGCCTCCGACGGCGCCCAGATTACCCCAACCACCTTCGCCCCCCTGGGCGCTGTTGCCCGTAACCGTGGCGTCCGTTAGAGTTACCGACGGCGATACACCAAAGACATAGAGGCCGCCGCCACGTCCCATGCCGCCAACGCCGCTGATGCCGGGCGCGCCGTTTATGCTGCCTGAGCCGCCCGCGCCGCCACCGCCGCCCTGCCCGCCGGTAGCGCTGTTGCCGCTGAGAGTGCTGCCCGAAATGGTGACTGTGACCGCGCCGCCACCTACCCAGGCGCCTCCACCCCAAACGCTACCGCCGATGCCACCTGCCC
>JAADGH010000087.1 GCA_013152475.1 Planctomycetota bacterium | reverse complement strand
AATTCGGCAGGCGCAGGCCGTGGGCGGGCCGCGAGTTCGGCCCTCCGACTGCGTTCCCGGAGATGTCGCCCCTGTTCCGCACGATGAGGGGGCTGAGAAAGGTGATGGGGGACCTTGATGACGATCAGCAGGGCAAGGTCCACGAAGCCATGAAACAGATCACGGCGGCGCTGATGGCCTTCGAGGGCGATCTGGGGAAGGTCCTCACTCAGGACCAGATGAAGAAGTATCAGGCCGAAAAGGAAGCCGGTCCGTTCCGCGGGCCGGGCGAGCGCGGAGGGCCTGGGGTGAAGAGGAATCGGCCTCCGCGCAACAAGGCCCCGCTGGAGGAAAAAGGATAACGGAGTGGCAGGATTGTTGTTTCCGCAGAAGGAGGACGGGATGATGAGAAAGCGATTGGGATTGATGGCGGCGGCAATTGCCCTTGCCATAGGGACCACCCTGGCGCAGGATGCGCCCCCGCAGGGAGAGTGCCAAAAAAAGCCGGAGGCGAAGACGAAGGGGCGCGCAATGCGGATGATGGGCGCCTTCAGCACATTCCGCGCCCTGCGCAGCGTCGCCGGCGAGCTGACCGAAGAGCAAAAAACCAAGCTCGGCGAGGCGCGAGAAAAAATGACTGAGAAAATGAAGAAGGTCTGTGAAGAATTCGAGGCCGACCTCGGTGGCGTTCTCACCGCCGAACAGATGGAAAAGTACAAAAAGGCCAAGGAAGCCGGCCCTGGCGGACGACGCGGGCGGAATCCCGCGCACATGGCCCAAATGATGGAGGTAGGCAAGACGTTCCGCGCCCTGGGAAGCATCGAGGGGGAGCTGAGCGAGGAACAGAAGGCCAAGCTCAATGAGGTGCGAGAGCGGATCGTCAAGAAGATGCAGGAAGACCTGGAAACCGAGTTGGGCAACATCCTCACGGCCAATCAGATGGAGAAATATAAGAAAGCCAGGGAATCCACACCCCAGTTCGGCATGATGCGGCACAGCAGAGGACAGCGCGGCGGGCGCGGTCCCACGCAAGAGTAGGTGAGCCATACATTGGGTTAAATGATGGACAGTAGGGAGGAAAGAAGGATGAAGAAGCTATTGGCGATGTCAGCAATGGGATTGATTGTCGCGGGGTTGGCCTTTGGGCAGGATGCGCCTCCTCCGCCCGAAGGCGGGCAACTGGGTCCCGGCAAGCGCCGGGGACAGGGACCGGAAAGGCCCAAGAGGATACAGGGAATTGGGCAGATGTTCAAGACCATGCACGCCTTGCGCGCCATCTCCCGGGAACTTACCGAGGAACAGAAGGCCAGGTTCGAGGAGATCATGGCGAAGCTCGGCGAAAAAATGAAGACGATCCAGGAGGAGTTTGAGACCGATCTCGCCGGGATTCTCACGCCGGAGCAGATGCAGAAATTCAAGGAGGCGAAGGAAACTCCCTTTGGGCCGGGCATGGGCGGCCGCGGGCGCCGCGGCGGTGCGGGCCAAGGCCCCGGCCAGGGACCCGGCGGACCCGAGGGAGCACGGCGTGACCGCGGGCAGATGCTCAAGCGGATGGACGCCGACGGGGACGGCAAGGTCTCGAAGGACGAGTTCCGCGGGCCGGAGCAGATGTTCGACCGGCTCGACGCGGACAAGGACGGCTTTATCAGCCAGGAAGAGGCCAAGGCCATGGGCGGCCGCAGGCGCGGACGCCGTGGGCCGGAGGGCGGTGGCCAGGGCGGCGGGGGACAGGAGTTCTAATCCCGATCCTCCAGGCGCGGTCAGGGTGTAATGCAGCATGAGGGCCGAGCGTGATCGCCACGCTCGGCCCCCTATTACTTTGAGACGACGAAAAGAACCTCGTCACTTCCCCCTTCTCACCCAGATCGGCGACGCCCACGCCCACTTGCCGTCGGCCTGTTCCAGGCGGACGTAGTAGTAGCTCGTTCCGGGCGGGGCGTTCTTGTCCACGAATGTGAATTTCGCCTCATTCGCTCCGGGCTTCACGGTGTGGATGAATTCATTATCGCGAACGATATCAATCTGCTTGATCGGCGCGGTTCCCTGAACGTTCACATCGAGCGTCGGCGCCTCGGTTCGTCTGATCTCCTCTCCCATGGGATGCCCGTTGATGCTGAACTCCACCACGATGTTGTCCATGGCCCCGAAGGTCCGGCGCTTGCGAAGCGCGTCGAAAATCGCCTGCCGCGTCGGCGCCTCGGCATAGACGCAGGCGTAAGACAGGTGTGTGGACCAGTGGTCCGAACTGGCGATGAAGCCGATCTTGTATCCCTTTTCCAGCGCATACCAAACGGACCACTTGGGAATCCCGGCCCTTTTCATCCGCTTCGGATCGCCCATCTCGTAGGACCTGCGATACGCCTGGAAGATTTCAACGAGCGGCTCGAAGCGCGGGTCGTTGTACGTCCATGTGCCCTTATCGTCCTTCCCGCTGTAGCCGGGGGTGTGGGGGATGGTGATGACGTCCCGGCTCAGGTCCGCCAGTTCTTTCCACAGCTTCCACGGGTCCGTGCCACTGCGATAGACCTTGTTTCCGCGCTTCGTGAAGATGATATTACGATGCCCACCCCCGACAACATTGTTGCTTCGCTCGTAGGAGTAGAACGCCGCGAACCGGCCCGGCATGTTGAACATGTCCGCCGCCTTCTGTGTCAGCCACCAGGCGTACGGCCGCGTGTCGCGGGTGTGGTCGGTAATCCCGAGAAAGTCGAGCTGCGCGCAGTCGATGGCGTAGCGGTAGGCGTCGATCAGCGAGCCGTCGATCGTGGGTGTGCAGAGTGATATCTCGGTGTGCCGATGAAGATCGCCATAGGTCAGCTGATACTTCTTCCCCCCCACTTCCATGAAATGCGGACGGAGCTTCTCATCGGGCTTGCCGGGTGGTGGAAGGATGGTTTGCGCCCCGACCGCCGCGCTTGTGTTTGCCTTGGGGAGTAGAGGAGCTGCCGCGATGTGGACGTCGTAGTTCACATCCTTGAAATGGCACCCTGTGCCCCAGGCGATCAGCAGGCGGCCGCCCCTGTCCACGAAGGAATCAAGGCGCTGGTTCATGCGCCCCTCGCTATTGGCCACGGGGACCGGATCGGACCACTTGCCGTCGGCGAAGTACGTGCCAAAGATCTCCCAGACGCCTCCGCCGATGGGATGTCCCACATAGCCCTGCCGGTTCAGACGGAAGAAGCACCACAACCGTCCCTGGCCATCCACGGCAAGATGGGGCATGTCGTAGAATCGCTTCGGGCCGAGCGACTCGTAAACGACCATCTCGGTTGTGATAGGGGTCATCGGCTGGGGAATTGTGGCGGACACGTCGAACACCTTGCCGTCCTGAACACATGCCATGCCCATCCGGCTGTAGGCGTGCATAGGCGCGGAGCCGGCCGGAGGCTTGAAGCTGGCCCGGTGACCGGAATAATCCTTCCCCCAGTTCGGCGTGCCATGGTCCCAAGCGACCCACACGCGGCCACTCGCATCGCAGGCGATGCTGGCGTGCGCTTCGAAGTCCGGCGAGGTCGTGACGGGGATTGGCGGTGACAGCTTGCCGCTTCGATACGACTTCATGACGATGTCGTAATTTCCGTTTCGGTAGCTGTCCCAGGCGACGAACACCGTGCCGGCCTTGTCCACGGCGATCTCCGGCTGCCAGTCGTTGGCTGGATGGTCGGAAACACGGATTTCGTCCGACCACTTCCCGTCCTTCAGCCTCTTCAGGAAGATGTCCGAGTTGCCTTCGCGAATCGACTGCCAGGCCAGCCACACCGTGCCATCCGGTCCAGTCACCATGGAAGGCTGCATGTCCGGCGCGGCGTCGTCGGTGAGGCGGACGATCTTCGGCCGCTTATCGCCGTTCACCGTTCCTGCAAACAGATCGTACTGTTCCTTCGCAAAATCGAACCATACCCAGACGACCCAAACTTTTCCCCGCTCGTCACAGGCGATCTGCACGTCGAACGCCTGGCCGCGGCCATCGCTTACTTGGATCGGGTCCGACCATGCCTTCCCGTCGAACTTGCGGGCCAGGATCTCGTCGTCCTTCTGGTTCCATGAGATCCAGGCGACCCACAGATTGCCCTGCGCGTCGGTGGTAATTCGAGGGTAGTCCTCGTCGGCGGGGTCACCCGCGACCTTGACGGACGGCATTCCGCGCGACACGGTGACCAAACCATCGGCCAGCTTCCTGTCGACGCCGGGCGCGAGGTCCGAAATGGGAATCGAGAACTCGCCCTTGTTCGTCTGCAGGTCCACCACGGCGCTCTCCGGTCCACGCACGGTGATGAAGAGGCCCTTCTCCGGCTCGGCGAAATCGAGCAGCTGATTGCGGAACCGTCGCTTTTGCCGTTTCCCTTTGGGCGGGGGTTTAATGAGTTTCTCCGCCACGGTGCAGCGCCACTTGCCGTCCTCCACCTTGTCCTTCTTGTCGAAGCACCAGCCCTTGAGCCCCAGCAACTCGCCGCCTTTCACATCAACGGACCCTTCCCATTTGATCGGCTCCTCGCCGACAAGATGGAGCACGACTTTGATGATATGGACCTCACTGTCATACGGATTCTCCTGCGCCATAGAACGCACCCCGAGCGCAAAGACACACGCGAGAGAGAGCAGGGCTGCTCGTTGACTCATTTCTTGTCTCCCTGTTTCACGATGATGGTTTCCTTGCCGGTATTCCGAGTCTCCCCTTTTATCAGGTTGTCCACGATGAGCGTCAGCCGCATGCCGCCGAATATCAGGAACGTCTCATAGACCCGCACGCCCTCAGATGAATGAACGATGCTTGGCGGGTCCACAGATGCACACGGGGGGATAGAAAACAGAACGGCGACGAAAAGAAGAACAGGAAAACGGCAGGTTGTCGTGGCTTGCATTCTTGCTCCTCCCTACAAAAGAGGGGACACCTGCAAGCAAGTATATCGGCCCACGGGCGCAGGTCAAGCTGAAACCGTTGGAGGGGCCTATGGATGATGGCGCCTTGTCTCTTGGAAGACCTCTGGCCTCTACAGATCCACGATGTACATGTTGCACGTCCCACCCACGTCCGAGGTGTACAGCACCCCCTTGTCATCGGGCGTAAAGATGGGATGGGGGTGGCCGACCTGGATCTGCATCGAGCTGTTGTGCCGGGCGAGCAGCTCGAACCGGCCTTCGCTTCCTTCGATGTGGATGAGGCAGATCTCCTTCGCGCCATCGCAGACGTGAAGCGCCCCATCGCTCGAAGACTGGCAGTGGCCGGAATTTCGCTCCAGCGTATATTCCCGGCAGTTTGTGCCGTCGCTCCGGATCAGGCCGAACACCGGCGTCTTGCCATAATCCACCGTGCCGTGGTAGCCGACGGTGACGCCGTCGCCGTGCCAGTACTCATGGCCGAGAGCGTCGCCCGATCCCTTCTCCCGCAGCGCGCGTCGGTCCTTCCCCTCTGGATCAACGAGCCACATGCGCTGGTCCACCTCGCCCCACGGGCCTTCGTGGCAGTACAGGATCACATTGCCGTCCTTCGGGTTGATGTTCACATGGCCGCACCAGCACTCGTCCCGCGTGGCGAGGCGGCAGTCGCTGCCGTCAGCGCCGATCGTCATGATGTCGCCCCGTCGGCATTTGGCGAACATCTCCTTGAAGCCGGAGTAGATCTTCTCCGTCTCGGTTTCAAGGGGGATAATCGGCGTCAGGCCGAAAGCCAGGCGCTGACCGTCGTCGGTGATGCTGATAGGCGAGGACCACCGGCAGCCCTCCTCAATGGTATACAGCTCCCGCTCCTCCAGCGAGTCGATGTGGACCGCCTTCATCTTCGGCCCGTCATAGAAATAGACCCACTCGCCGAGGGGATCGACGCAGGCCAGGAGGGGCTTGCAGTCCTCGGCGTCGGTCAGTTGGCGAATCGCCCCGCCGTCGAGGTCCATCTCAAAGAGGTTCGGCTTGCCGGTTCGTTCGGAGCCGAAGATAATGCGCTCACCATCCGGATGGAATGACGTGCCGGTGAAATAGATGTGGTGATCGTGGGCGTCGCTGCCTGTCAATTGATGGACTGTCCGCCCGCTCTCCTCATCTTTGAACGTTCGCTTTTCCGAAGGATACGTATCTCCCTTTGCCATACCTTTATCTCCTGCCGAAGAGTTTTCCGATCAAGCCCACCTTGTGCGTGTGGGCCAGGCTCTTGGATTCTTTGTCGATGACCAGTACCTTACGGCCAAAGAAGCTCTCACCCAGAAGGATGAGAAAGCGGTTGTTCTCCCCGACCTGCCACTCGCCAAAGGACTCGACCTCCCCCCGCACACCCACCGCTTCGGCAAGCTCCATCACCTCCGGCGATGGCGCCGCGGCCTCGGCCTTGAGCGCGGCGCTGCACGTCCTGCACGTGTCGGGCGTGTCGAAACACGATTGGCAGTAGGCCTGCCGGCAGATGGAGCACGTTCGCCGATGTGTTAGGCAGCTCACCTTCCCACAGTCGGGACACGCGGCTGTGTGGTCGAAGCAGAACGACCCGCCGCAGATGTGGCATGTCCGGAGATGGTCGCTGCAGAACGGTTTTTCGCATGTGCGACAGTTCCCGGTGTGCTCCGGACAGATCAATTTTCCGCACGCAGCGCACGTGGCGGCGCAGCCGGAGCAGATCGTCTCGCCCCCGATTTCACAGGTGCGCTTGTGGCCGTTGGCGGCCACCTTGCCGCAGGCCCCGCACACGAAGCCGCACTCCCGGCACAGCGTCTTCCGGGTGATGTGGCACCGGCCGAGGATGCAGTCGGCACAGACCTGTTTCGCGCACACGTCGCACGTGCGGATGCACTTCACGCAGACCAGATGCCCGTGCTCACAGAGCGCGCCGGCGTCGTACACACGCTCACAGGCGTCGCACCGAAGGGGGATGGCCTTGCGGCGGAGAAGGTCGTATCCTACGCCCCTGTCAATGGATACGCCGTCTCGCGAGACCTGGTATGCCCGTTCCACGATGGGATAGTGCCGGCACGTGACGGCAAGCAAACGGTAGTCCACGATCAGGCCGTAGCGGTCCGTTTCCTCTCGGATGCGGACCTCGCGCTCCTGCTCCAGGCGCCGCACTTCCTCGGCAATGTTCTGCCGCCGGGAGTTCTGCGTCTCTTCGATGGCGTCGCGGTAGTACTCGTGGAGGCGTTCGAGTTCTTCACGAAGCTTTGGATCGAGTTCGCGCCGGAGTTTCTCACCACGATCAGCGATCTCACTTTCCGTATGTTTCCGGGCAATGACGAACAGAGCTTCGTGCTGGTCCGGTGTGGAGGCGAACGCTTCGTTGGCCTCCGGTCCCGCCGGATAGGAACGGATGGTTTCCATCTC
This sequence comes from Planctomycetota bacterium, assembly GCA_013152475.1. Taxonomy (GTDB): domain Bacteria; phylum Planctomycetota; class Brocadiia; order JAADGH01; family JAADGH01; genus JAADGH01. The sequence continues at coordinate 17,048 of JAADGH010000087.1, read as the reverse complement.
CTCGTCGTCAATCGGTTTTCGCGTTCGCGGATCGATCGTGACCGACGCGATTTCTTCGGTCTTCATGTCGGCGTTGTAACAGACGAGGAACGTGAACGTGATGTAGGGCGCATAGACGCGCCGCGTGTCGCCAGGGATGACAATACATCCGGAAATCGTGGCGGGGAACGCCAGCGCCGCGTCGTCCGGCGCCGCCCCCTTGGTTTCGATGTATCGCTGGATCAGGTCGCCTCGCGCCATGCAATCGCGGATCACCCTGTCGAGGGTGTAGCTGCCGAAGGTGATGAACTGGGCGTCGTCATGGCCTTTCATGTCCGCGAACCGAAAGGCCAGCAGGACCTCTGTCTTGCCGTCGAAGGGCTGGGCGTGTTCCTCCGGAATGCGAACCTGGATCAGGTCCTCCGACAGGTGCTCAACTTCGGCGCCGATGCGGTCAAAGTAGTCCAGGAGGAACTGCTTGATTCGTGGATCGTACGAGCGCGTTTTCATGACTGTGAATCAGAAGAAGTCGGGGAACCGCTTCCGTCTTCGTTCCTGGTAATATTCGAATTTGCGAAGCAGCGAATAGCCGGGGCAGAGCTTCAGGCACAGCTCCCAGCATCGCCAGGCGCCCGGCATGTCATACTCGGAAAAGAGGATCCCGCCGAGGTCTTTGTAGGCGCCAGCGAGATAGGGATTCTGTCGCAACACATTGATGAGCAACCACTTGGATTCCTTCACTCTACCGGCCGTAGACAGGGCGTCGGCCTTGTAGACATCGAGGATATAGTCATTTTCCAGCGTAGATCGGTCGATGGCGCCCAGGGCAAACAGTGCGCGCCGGGCCTGGGCTTTATTGTTGCGCCGGAGGCCGAGATTGATCAGGAGGAATTCCTCGTCCTTGCCCGCGGCATCGGAAATCTTCTTCAGCAACTCCTTGTCTTCAACGCCGAACTGGAGCATGTTTTGAAAGAAGTATACCATGGCCTGTGCGAAGTGCTTCTCCTGGATGGCCTTCTCTGTACGCGCGCGAAGGTCAGCGGATGTGATGTCGGGCCGTTTGGCCGTGCCGTCGCGGACGGAGCAGATGATGTCCAGTACCGGATCGCTGCCTCCAGGCTCCGGACCGAAACGGAAGTCGGCCGGCACCAGCACGGCGGTGGCTTCGACGTTGGCGACGCTCGTGATGTGCAGTTTTGTAACGCGCATGGCATCGCCCATGCGGGCAACGGTCTTCAGGTCCTGAAAGAGCCTGCCGCAGGAGCACAACTGCCGGCGAATGAACGGGTGCACGCCGCACTCATAGGCGATGAATTTCGCGAAGGACCCTCGCAAGTCATCGGGAATGGCGTCCGCGCCCAGACGGAACTCCGCGACCAGCGCGCCCTCATATGTGAACCGATGCTGCTTGCCCCGGACCTCCTCCACCGGCGGAGGGTCCTCCATGCCTTCGAGCGTCATGCCGAAGAGGTGGGCAAGCTCGAATTGACGGCCCTTGCCGGCGGTCGGATTCTCGATCTTGCTGAAGATCGGCACGCCGAGCCGATTTCGAATTTCGGCTTCGCGAAACATGACAACCGCCTGGAGCGAGTCGTCGAGGTAGGTTTTGCTGTCGAAGTGGAGCGTGTAGACCCGCTCCTTCTCGAAGTCATAGACCCGGCGGTAGTCCTTCAGGTCCAGCCAGAAATAGCTGGGGCCGATCTGGAGCATGAGATTCTCGGTGGCCGTCTTCGTGTCGATCGCGCCGGCAGAGACCACGGCCCGGGACCGTGTCAGGCTCAGGCGGAGATCGGCTCTTGCCGCATCACATGCCCAGAAAAGTGAAAGCATTATGACGAGCATACACCTGTGTTTCATCGTATTCAATTCCTGTCCATTCACTCGAATATCCCGGAGAGGATCGTCTCCGATTCCTTGATCCGGCTGTATTTCTTCCGTGCGCGCTCGATGCTCTTGCCAAGATCATCGAAGCCGGCCTTCACGTCATCATCGCTCTTGGCCGTCCACCAGATGGTGCGGACGGTCTCCTCAAAGCTCTCCCGTGTGTCGATGTTGCCGAGGATCAGATCAAGCTCCCCGATGACCATCTCGAACATACGAATCTTGTCGGTTAACAACTTCAGCACATGCTCCTCGATCGTGCCCACCGAGGCCAGGTTGAACACGCTCACCTCGCGCGTCTGGCCGAGGCGATGGATGCGGCCGATGCGCTGCTCCACGCGCAGCGGGTTCCACGGCAGGTCGTAGTTGATCATCCGGTTGCAGAACTGGAGGTTTCGCCCCTCGCTGCCGCACTCCGTACTGAGGAGGATTCCTTTACTTTCGCGAAATGCGTCAACCACGGTATCCTTCTGGACGTTGTTCAGTTGTCCGTTGAATAGGAAAACGTCGTTCTTTCCGTCTTTTTTCAGTTCGTCGGCGATGTGTCGTTGCGATTCCAGGAAATCGGTGAAGAGTATGACGCGATCGTGGGTCTGCTCGACAATCTCCTTCACGGCGTCGACCTTGGAATTGCATTTGATCTGCTTGACGAGGTCCCGGCATCGCCCCAGGACCGCGCGCTGGTTCTGCGGAAGCCCTTTGCGCTGGAGTATGGTCTCCAGCACGCCGCCCACGGCGAAGGAGCTGCTGCACAACGCCCGCTGCAGCGTCATCAAGACGAGGCGCCAGTACCGCTCCGTGCAATTCGTCTTGATGAACAACGTCATCTGGTCATAGAGTTCCCGCTCCGCGCCGGATAGCTCCACGGAATAGGTGTGGGCGGAGCGGGGCGGGAGCAGGACGTTCACCCGTCCTCGCCGGTTGCGAACCATGACTTGCGAGAGCAGGCGCTTCAGCTCGCGCGGGTTTTTGGGCTTTCGCTTGTCTTTGGAGTCCACAAAGTTCTGATAGAACTTCTTTTTCGTCGACAACTGCCCGGGGCGCAGCAGCGTAATCAGGTTGAACAGCTCACGCAAATCGTTGTGCACGGGCGTCGCCGTGAGCAGCAGGACGTATTTCTTCTTGATCTGCTGGACGAACTTGTGGATCTGCGTCGAGCGCGACTTGAGCTTGTGGGCCTCGTCGATGACGAGCAGGTCGTAGTCGATCTTCAGGATCTCCTCGGCGTGGTTCGGACGTTTGGCCAGGTCCATCGACGCCAGCACCTTCGGGTGCGCATCCCAATCGTCGGTGGAGTCGGCGACATGAAAGTCCCTCTGAAAAAACTTCGTCTCCAGCTCCTCTTTCCACTGGGAGACCAGCGACGCCGGGACGAGAATCAACACCCGCCGGGCGAGGCCGCGCATCTCCAGCTCGCGATAGATGATGCAGGCCTCGATGGTCTTGCCCAGGCCCACCTCGTCGGCGAGGATCGCCCGGCCGCGCATGTCGCGAAGAACCCGGCGGGCCGTGTCGATCTGGTGGTCGTATTCATCGATGTTGTTCGCGTCGAGGGAGATGAGATCGTCGAAGCCCTTGGTCAGCGAAAGCTCCGCCGCTCGGAGGCGCAGGTCCATCCAGCGCTCCTCCCCCGGCTCACCCGAGCCGAGCCTGGCAAGGATAGCCCGTGCGCCCTGCTCGTCGAACACGAGGGGGAAGCCTGTAGGGGCGGCGGGGGGATGTTGCTCGTGAATGGCTCTCATGCCCTCATTCTTTCGCAAAGCACCGGCAGTGTCAAGTGAGGAATGATGGTGAGAAGCGATGGGGACGGCTCACCGGCGGTCCTTCTTCCACGACTTCTTCGGCAGGTATCCGCAGACCTCGTCGAGGAGAACGGTGATATTGGGCATCGGCTCGTCGCGCCGAATCATGCGGCCGTCTTCATTCTGCACGCGGAGCTGGAAGTCGAGCTGACCGACCCCGCCGGGCAGCCCCCGGCACGATTCGTCCTCGGCCACGGGTACGCCATCGAGGTAGAGGCGCGCACCATCGCCCCACTCGAAGGCAAGCGTCACCCATTGGTCCCAGGGGAACTTCTTCTGGCATATGAGTTGTCCCCGCTTCTGCCTCTCCTGGCCGTTCCGGCCCTGCTCCGTGCCGGGCTGCGGGAACCAGACGCCCAGATAGCCTCGCCACGGGCCAAGCCATATGCTGTTGTTTCTGTTGCGTGTCGACTCGAACTCCTGCAGCACGCGCGTATTCAGAATCCCAAAGCCCCGCCGCTCCCCCGACGCCTTGACCATAAATTCGATGATCCCCGCATCGGGGGGCAGTTTCATGGGAAGCACCAAGCGATCGCGCCCCAGGGCAATGGCGCCGCCCTTCACCCCGCGGACGAACTTTCCGTCGCGGGGCAGCGTAGCCCCTATGCTGAACAGCTTCTTGGAAGAATCGAGCCTGAACCGATACGCATGCTTGCTGCGCTTCCGGTAGGCGTACGGCTCCTCCGCAGGCTTACTCTCCTTCTCTGTTTCGGCCTTCTCCTCTTCTGTCGGTTTTCCCTTTGTCCCGGTCTCGGCCGTCTTTGTCTCTTTCTCCTCTGTTGCTTGCTGTTCCTCCGCCTTTTTCGGGGAGGGCGCCGGGAGGCCGCGAACGAACATGATCTCCTGGATGAACGGCTTGATATCGACGCCGTATTCCGCTGCAGCGCCGAGAAATCCCTCGGCTTCGTCGAACAGCTTCTTGGTCCCTTCACAGCAGAACGCCGCCAGCGCCAGGGCCGAATCGGCGTCTTTCGGCGGGGCGCAGAACTTCCTCAGTCTGAGCCTGTCGGCCTTGGACAGTCGGTCCCATTTAACCGGCACCTTGATCTTGCCCTTGCCCGCGGTGATGCCCTCGTCATCGATCTGGATAACGTCCCCCGCATAGGCATATCGGGAAGAGACCTCCTTCATGGGGACCTTAATCTTGCCCGCGTTGATTCCATTCTTGATCACGGCCCATTGCTTCTTCAGGCGTTCGATGTTCCTCCGCTTTTGCTTAACGTGTTTCTCCGCCCCCTTCACCTTTGCCCCCACAACGTTCGCCTCGACGATTGCGCGGTCGTACTTTCGCTCGTCTACGAGTCGATCCATGTGCTGGATGGCCTTGGCATAGGCCTCCTCGTCCAGTTCTTCAACAGGCTGAACGGGCTTCTCTTCGGCCTTCTTGGTCCCCTCATCCACCGGCTTGGGCCGGTTCTCCGGCTTCTCTTTAGGCCCGGGAGCGGCAGGGCCGGTCTGCTCCCCGGGCTGAACGGAAGCGCCGCCCTCCTTGGCAAGCGGATTCTCCTCGACGGGCTTGGCCGTCTTTATGGGCTTTGGTTCGGGCTTTTTTTCCACTGCCGGCTCGGGCGCCTTCGGCCTCGGCTCCTCGACGACAAGCACCGTCGGCTTCGCGTCATGCCCCTTTTTCTTCGGCGGCTTCTCCTTCCAAAAATCGCTCGCCAGAAACACCCACGCCCCTGCGCCCACCACGAGAACACCAAACACGATGGCCAACATGACCGACGGGAAGGACCGCCGTGCCGGCGCAGGCCCAGGCGCCGGGGCGCCCCCGCCGCTCAGCAGGAGCTGCTGCACGGCATAGAGGTCCGTCAGCAGCTCGTCGCAGGTCTGGTATCGCTCCGCCGGGTCCTTGGCCATCATCTTGGCTACGACGTGCTCGACCTCCTCCGGCAGGTCGGGCAGCCACTCCCTTACAGAGGGAACCGGCCCGGCGATTTGCAGTTGGACGGTCTCCTTGGGGCTCTTGCCCTTGTACGGCGGGTTGCTTGCAAGCATGTGGAAGTACGTGGCGCCCAGGGAATAGATGTCGCTCCGGTTGTCCATTGCGTCGCCCCGGCACTGCTCGGGCGACATATAGGAGGGCGTGCCCAGGACCAGCCCGTCGGCGGTTCGGGCGCCTTCGTCCCCCACACCGGCCAGGCCGAAGTCGGCCACCTTGATCTCGCCCTCCATGGTGATCATGATGTTGTCCGGCTTGATGTCGCGGTGGACGATACCCTTCTTGTGCGCGGCGTTCAGCCCCTTGGCCGCCTCGATCGTGATCTGTGTCGCCTCCAAGGGGGTGATCGGATCGGGCTCGTTGAACAGCCGGGCGACGGTGTTTCCCTCGATGTACTGCATCTCGATGAAATGGTGGCCGCCTTCGTTGCCCACGTAGTGCACGGTCACCACGTTCGGGTGCTCGAGCTGTGCGGCCGACTGAGCCTCGCCAATGAACCGCTCCAGGAAGGTGGGGTCCTTCTTTGCGAGGCGGGCCGAGATGATCTTCAGGGCGACGGTCTTGTTCAGCCGGAGGTTCTGCGCCTTGTACACGGCGCCCATGCCGCCCACACCGATCTTGGAGGAGATAAGGTAGTGGGCCAGGCGTTTGCCGATGAGGGGGTCGGCCTTTCCGTTCGACTCCGCGAGGATCTGCCCGCACTTCGGGCACTTCACCCTCTTGCCCGAAAGCTCGTCCTTGAGCATCAGGCTGCAGCCGCATTCCGGGTTCGGACATGTGAATCGAACAGGCAACGCTATACTCCCAGACACGTCGCATGTGAATGAACCGTGCTTATTATACCCCAATCCCCGAGGCGACGCAATAACGTATAGGAGAATAAGTTCCCGCGCCGATGCGGATTCGCAGTTGAATTGACGGAGCCGGTGCGGTAGGCTGAAGAAGGTGAACATGGAACGACGTTGCATCAGAGACCAGAGCGGCATGCCTACCCGTAGAGAAGCCATCCAAAAGACACTGGCCTTCGAGCCCGTAAGCCCCGTTCCCTACAACCTGGACTTTACAAAGGACATGCGCGCCAAGCTCGCGGATCATTTCGGCCAAGACGACGTGGACGAGGCGGTGGGCAACTACATCCTCCAAGTCAACATCGGCTCCAACGCCGGCGCGGAGATCAACCGTGTGGCCGGGGGACTGATGAAGCCCCTCGGCGACAACCGCTACCAGGATGAGTTCGGCGTCGTTTGGGACAAGAGCGGCGGGGACGACATCGGCGTCCCGGCGAACCAGGTGTTGGCTGAACCGGACGCCGATCTGCTCCAGGTCCCGGACATCACCGACCCCCTGCGCTGGCAGGGATACGAAGACGTGCTGGCGGCGGCGGGGGACCGCTATGTGCTGGTTTGTTTCAGCTCGCCCCTCTTCCAGCGGGCGTGGTTCCTGCGGGGGATGGCGGAGTGGATGATGGACATGGCGATGAACGAGTCGTTCGTCAACACCGTTCTCGACAGGCTCATGGAGTTTAGCATATCCCTTGTGGGCGAGGTCGCGCGGCGCGGCGGCGCGGACGGCATCTTCTTCTACGATGACTACGCCCAGCAAACGGGCTTGCTCTTCTCGCCCGAGATGTTTCGCCGATACTATGCCCCACGGCTCGGCAATATCTTCGGCGCGGCCACGAAATGCGGCCTCGATGTGTTCTTTCACTCCTGCGGGGATATGTCGGCTGTCTTGGAGGACATCCAGGCGGCGGGGGCGAATGTCTTCAATCCCTTCCAGCCGGAGGTGATGGATGTGGAGGGGGTGGCCCGGCAGTTCGCCGGTCGGCTCGCCTTCTACGGCGGCATCTCCACCCAGCACACCTTACCCTACGGCGCGCCGGAGGATGTCCGCCGGGAAGTGGAGCACCGGAGATCGCTCTTCCGCGAGCAGGGGGGATACATCCTCGCCGCCGCCCATGCCCTGCAGCGCGATGTGCCGCTGGAGAATGTCCTCGCCTTTCTGGAGGCGGCGCGGAGCTCGTAAGGCGCTCGCCTGTGGGTATGCTGCCGTCGCGCAGGAAGGCCTCCGCGCGGCAACGAAAGCCAAAGGAGCGGACCATGTGGGACGGGAAGAGGCGCTGCGAAAGGGAGGCGAAGGCCCATCCATGCGTGTAGGCCGAGAAAAACTGTCTGAACTCTTCCTCGCTTTCTTGAGGCTCGGCCTCACGGCCTTTGGGGGGCCTGCGATGGTCGCCTACATCCGGGAGCTGGCCGTCAGGAAAAAGGGATGGGTCACGGAAGAGTCCCTTCAGCACGGTGTGGCCGTGTGTCAGTCCATCCCCGGGGCAACGGCCATGCAGGTTGCGGCTTATGTAGGACTTCGCGCCGGGGGGCCGCTCGGGGCCGCGGCGACGTATGTGGGGTTTGGGCTCCCGGCTTTCCTGTTGATGACGGCGCTGACGGCTTTTTATGGAGGGGTTCACGATGTTGCCGCGGTGGTTTCGGTATTCAACGGCCTGCAGGTGATCGTGGTCGCCCTGGTGGCAAACGCCACCCTGAGCTTTGGCCGCACCTCTATGAAAAAGTGGCAGGATGTGGTGCTGGGCCTTGGGGCGGCTGCGTTTCTTGTGGCGCGAGGAAGCCCGGTTATCGCAATCCTCGCCTCTGCCTTTCTGGGTTTAATCCTTTATAGGAAGGTGGATTTGAAGCAAAGGGACCCTGCCGGACCGGCCCAGGGGACCTGGTTGAACAACCTGAGAGCGCCGCTGCTCTTGACCCTGGCCCTGGCGGCCGGGCTGCTCGCCCTCTTTTGTCTCGACCGAAAGCTCTTTGGCCTGTCCGCCCTGATGGTGAAGGTGGATCTTTTCGCCTTTGGGGGCGGGTACGCTTCCGTCCCCATCATGCTCCACGAAGTCGTCGGCGCAAGACACTGGATGGACAGCAAGACGTTCATGGACGGCATCGCCCTTGGACAGGTCACCCCCGGTCCCATTGTCATCACCGCCACCTTTGTGGGATATCTCATCGCGGGGTTGCTGGGCGCGTTGGTTGGGACAGTCAGCGTTTTTACCCCCTCGCTGATCATCCTGATGGCGGTGGTCCCTTATTTTGATCGTCTGCAAGGCAACGCCCTTTTTCAGAGGGGGCTTCGCGGCGCATTGGCCTCTTTCGTGGGGTTGCTCCTGGCCGTCACCATACAGTTTGCTTTGGCCATCCACTGGAATGTTTTCTCGGTGCTCATCGCGGCCGGCGCTTTCCTGGCGTTCCGACTCAAAGTGGACATCCTCTGGGTCGTTCTGGCCGGGGCGGTTGTCTCGGCGCTGATCCTGTGACGGTGGAACGATGAGGGGGGCCGCTCCGGGGGGAACGCATGCAATCTGCCTTGGTGAGGGGAAGCCCTCCCCCCGCAAGCGGAGCGGAACCCCACCCCGGGCTCTGTCCTTCCAGGAATAGACACCTCCCTCAGAACCCCAAACCGGTTCCCGACCTACGCGGCGGAGGGAAGGGGAGAAGGCCGGATGAAATATTGGGAGCTTCTGGCGGCGGAGTCAAGCCAAATCGGATTGAGGAGTTTCCGCCTTGACACAAGATGTTTTTCCTCCTATATATGGTATCGATCATACGATGTTCCTTTGCAGAAACCGGCGGACAGAGGGCGGTTGAAAATCCCGAGAGGCCAACGCCTCATGTAGCCGCACCTCTTATGACGCGTCTTGGCGCATCGGCGGCACGCAGGAGGTCCTTCGCAGGATTCCTCCGTCCCTACAGGGCGGGCAAGAATGCGCCGATGGGGCGCCCGGGGTTAAAATCCAAGTCTTTATGCCCACACCGCTTCGCGGTGTCAAGACAATTGGTTGATGGCCCTAAGCCTGCGCCTGCAGCAAGATGGTTTTACAACAACTCCACTGGCACTGGTTTTCAGGAGGCCCGAGATGAAACGAATCCTTTTGTGCATGGCGCTGGCCGTGGCGTTCCTGGCTGGCGGGCATGTGGATGCGAAGAAAAAGAAGAAACGCAAGCCGCCGAAGGACCTGCCCACGCTCATGACCGAGCGCGGCGAGGCGTTGATCCTGGAGCCTTTCGACGGAGACGCCATTCCGGGGCACTGGCGGGTCGCTATCGGCAAGTGGGAGGTAGAGGACGGCGCGCTGAAGGGCACGGAGCAGGCGGCCGACGATCACCCGGCCGTCATCCGGATCGATTCCGACTGCACGGACGTGATCATCCAGTACTCCGTCATGTTCAAGGGCGGGAAGTCCACGGGCCTGTCGCTGAATAACAAGAAGGGCCATGTATGCAGCGCGCGGTTGAGCCCCACGGGCATCTACCTGAACAAGGACCGGCCCACCAAGACGAGCGACGAGGAGAGTGAGAAGGTGGACTCGGTGAAGTTCGAGTTCAAGGAAGGCGAGTGGTACGACATCTGCGTCGAGATCCTCGGCGAGGAGATGGTGGCGTCCATTGGCGGGGACAAGAAGATGATGTATGTCGCCTTCGGGTCGAACAAGGGGGTGGCCAAGGAGAAGACGAACTTCGGGTTCTGGGTCAGTGGAGTCGATCTCCCCATCACCTTCGACGACGTTCGCGTCTGGGAGGTGGCCGGGCCAAACAAGAAATGGAAGAAGACGAAGAAAAAACTTGAGAAGATTCGGTTCTTCATGGAGAAGAAAGGGTTGCGTTAAGGAGCGCGTGATATGAGATCTAAAGTCCGAATGATCCTTCCACTTGCCTTGGCCCTTGCCCTGGCAATGGGATATGGCGATGCATGGGCCAAGTCGAAGAAAAAGAAACGTAAGCCGCCGAAAGACATCCCCACGCTTATGACGACGCGGGGCGATCTGCTGGTCCAGGAGGAGTTCGGGGGCGACGCAATACCGGAGCAATGGAAGGCTCTCATCGGCAAGTGGGAGATCGAGGACGGGGCGCTCAAAGGCACGGAGCAGGCTGCGGATGACCACGGAGCGGTGAGCCGGATCGAGATCGACTGCACCGACGTGATCGTCCAGTTCTCGTTCATGCTCAAGGGAGCAAGGGGGACGAGCCTCTCCTTCAACAACAAGGACGGCCACGTCTGCCGGGCAAGTTTCAACCCGGGCGGATTCAGTGTGAGCAAGGACCGGCCCAGGAAAGACAGTGAAGAAAAAGGCGAGCGCATCGACACGGTGAAGTTCGAGTTCAAAGAAGGCCGGTGGTACGACGTGTGTGTGGAGATCCTCGAGAAGGGAATGGTCGCATCGATCGGCGGCGACAAGAAGATGATGTTCGTGGCTTTCGGCGAGAACGACGGCGTGGGCAAGCCCAAGACAAACTTCGGGTTCACCGTCGGCGGTGTGGATCAATCGGTTTACTTCGACAATGTTCGCGTGTGGAAGTCGAAACCGAACAAAAAGTGGAAAAAGACAAAGAAGAAGCTCGAGAAGATCCGTATGATGATGCAAAAGAAAGGGTTGCGCTGAGAGGCCACTCCATGAAATCCACAATCAGGAAAAACGATTTCCTGGCCCTGCTCAAGAAGTTCCTCCTCACCCATGCTCCGGGCGGCCAGGAAGAGGAAATGGATGAAATCGTAAGACCCGAGTTGGAAAAGCTTTGCGATGAGGTTTGGAAGGACGATTTCGGCAATGTCGTCGGCTTTGTGAAGGGTGGAAACGATACGCCCATGGCCGTCACGGCCCACAAGGACGAGGTGGCCATGATCGTGAAGCGCATCGAGGAGGACGGCCGGCTGCGCGTGGACAGCATGGGCGGGGCCTATAGCTGGAAGTACGGCGAAGGCCCGGTGCATGTTCTTGGCAGGCGGAAGATGATCGACGCCGTCCTGTCGGTCGGCTGCGCGCACACGTCGGCCGAGACAAGCTCGATGCAGCGAGCGCGCTCCGCCCCGCTCCCCTGGGATGCGCTGCGGATCGACGCAAAGATGAAAAAGGATGATCTGAAAAAGGCGGGGGTCGGCCCCGGCACGAGGGTGGTGGTGCATCGGTCCCGCAAGGAACCCATGCAGGTTGGCGACTGCATATGCGGCTGGGGTCTGGACGACAAGGGGTCCGTGGCGATTATGATCACGGCGCTGCGTGAGTTCAGAAAGCGCGACCTTAGGCCCAACAGCGACATCTACTTTGGCGCGACCGCGTTCGAAGAAGGCGGCGCAGCAGCGGGATCGTACCTGGCGCGCGAACACAAGATCGGCGCCCTCATCGCGCTGGAGATCGGCCCGGCGGAGAAGGAGTACGACACGAGCAATTGCGAGAAGCCGGTCGTCCTCTACAGAGACTCGGGGCATCTCTACGACAAGGACCTGGCCGACGAGTTCTGCGACATCGCCGGGGACCTGGGCTTCGGCGCGCAGCCGGCCACGGTGACCAGCTTCGGCAGTGAGGCCTCCTACGCAAAGAAGTATGGCCAGGTCGGTCGGGCCGGGTGCATCGGCTTCCCCACGCAGAACTCGCACGGCTACGAGATGTCCAACATCAAAGGCATGCTCAACTCCGTGCGGTTGTTGGCGGAATATCTTGTCCGGCACTCAACGTGATTGCCATGCGCATCCTGCTTATTTGTACCAACCGATGTGAGTCGATCACCCACCCGATGCCTATCGGAATGCTGGTGGTGGCGGAGCGCATCGACCGGGCCAGGCATGAGGTCAAGGTCCTCGATCTGATGTTCGGAAAGGACCCCGTTGCGGAGGTGCGTTCGACCCTCCGCACGTTCCGGCCCGATCTCGTCGGCATTTCCGTCCGGAACATCGACAACCAGAGCGCACGCAACACGGCGGCCTATTTCCCGGAGCTGAGGCAAATCGTCGAGGCCATCCGGGCGGAGACGGACGTCAAGGTCGTTCTCGGCGGCACGGCGTTCAGCACGCTGCCCCGGGAGACGCTCGACTACACCGGCGCAGACCTCGGCATGGTCGGCGAGGCCCAGGCGCAGTTTGCCGATCTCGTCGATCGCGTCGCCGACGGTCGCGACTACGCCGACCTGCCCGGTCTCGTCCACCGCAAAAACGGAAAGATCGTCATCAACGACTGGGCCTTCCCCGATCTGGGCGACTTCTCCGATCCCCCTCTTGATGACGTGGATTTCGCACGGTATATGGCTTCGGGATCGGCCGCAACGGTCGTCAAAAAACTCGGCTGCCCGTTCCGGTGCAGCTACTGCGACGGCCGGCATCGTATGGGTACGAAGACGCGGCTCCGTTCGCCGCAGAAGATCGTAGATGACCTCATCATGCTCCAGGAGCGGCACGGCATCCGCGATGTCTTTATCATCGACCCGCACTTCAACGTCCCGCTCCATCACGCGAAGGCCTTCTGCCGGGAGGTGCTGCGGCGGAACGTCCGCACTCGGTGGCAGTGCACGTTGCGGCCGGGCGGGCAGATCGACGGGGAGCTGTTGCATCTTATGAAGCGGTCCGGATGCCAGTTCGCCATTGTGAGTCCCGACTCGTGCTCCGAGAAGATGCTGAAGGGGTACAACAAGTTATTCACAAAACAGGAACTTCGCGAGACGTGCCTTCGCCTGCAGTCGGCGCGGTTGCCGTACGTTTTGTTCGTTCTCTTTGGCGGCCCGGGCGAGACGCGCGAGACGGTGGAGGAGACGATGGCCTTCGTGCGGACCGTGAAGCCGAAGTTTGTCAGTTTCACTGTCGGTATCCGCATCGTGCCGGAGACCGCGTTGGCCGAGCAGGCCATCCGCGAAGGGATCATCGCCAGCCAGTCCGACCTCATGGAGCCCACCTTCTACATCTCCCCCGCCATCGACGACTGGATCGACGCCCGCATCTGCGACGAATGGCGCCGTCACCCCCGCTGGATTTTCAACGCCTGGCTCATGAGTGCGAGGCAGTGGGTGAGGCGCGTGGGGTGGAGGCTGCGGATGAAAAAGGGATAGGGGTTAGGGGTAGCGGCCATCACCTAACACCTGATACCTACCCCGGCCACTCTCCCCTAAATACCTCCGTCGCTGGGCCGGTCATGTGGATGTGGCCGTTGTCGGCCCATCTCAATTCCAGGTCGCCGCCGGGGAGGTGGACCAAGATTTCGCGGCCGGTCTTTTCGTTCAGGGCGCAGGCGACGCAGGTCGCCGTCGCGCCGGTGCCGCAGGCGAGGGTGATGCCCGACCCGCGCTCCCACGTGCGCATCTTCACCTCGGCGGGACCGAGGACCTGGACGAAGTGTACGTTGATCCGCTTCGGGAAGACCGGCTCGTTCTCGATCTTCGGACCGACCCGCTCCAGTGGAACGGCATCGACATCGTCCACAAAGATCATGCAGTGCGGGTTGCCAACATTGACGCAGGTGATGTGGTATGCTGTACCATCCACGTCGAGCGGCTCATCAACGACCTGCCCCGCGGGGCCGGTCATGGGAATGTCGGGACGATTGAGGACCGGCGCGCCCATATCCACCGTGGCCTTCTCGACGACGTCACCGTTCACTGTCAGGTCAATCGTCTTTACCCCGGCAAGGGTCTCGATTTTCATGGGGTTGTTTTTCGAGATGCCGCGCTCGTAGGCGAACTTGGCCACGCAGCGAATCCCGTTGCCGCACATCTCCGCCTCCGAGCCGTCGGCGTTGAGGATGCGCATCTTGCAGTCGGCGGCGTTCGACGGACAGACCATGATCAGCCCGTCGCCGCCGACGCCGAAGTGCCGGTCGCTGACGGCGACGGCCAGCGCGACAGGGTCGTCGATGGTCTCCTCAAAACAGTTCACATAGACGTAATCGTTGCCGATGCCGTGCATTTTGGTGAACTTCATGGCTTCGCTCCGTCGCCGCTGATGACGATTTTGCCGAGGTCGGCGATGTGTTTCGTGTACAGCTCGTTGATTTCCTTGACCATGCGAATGCGGTTCTTTTTCACGTTCTCGTTTTCTACATTCACGAAAACCTTGTCGAAGAACTCGTGAACGGCCTCCGAGAACGCTTCACAGTAGGCCGCCGATGCGTTCGCGTAGTCGCCCGCGTTAATCAGGGCCAGAATCATGTTTTTGTTCTTCTCGTAGCAGGACCACAGCGCCTTCTCTTCGTCCTGCTCGAAGAGCGATTCATCCACCGCCTCCGCCGCCTTGCCGATCTTCGCCACGTTCCCGCACCGCTGCACGAGGAACACCAAGTCGTCCCAGCGGTCCGTTTCTGATTCCTTGACGATCACATCCAGGCGCTTGAAGAAGTCGGGAATCTTGTCGAAGCCCGCGTTCAGCACAGCATTCACGATGTCATGCCGCGCGCCCCGGTCCACGCAGACCTGGTACAGCCGGTCGCGGAAGAACGGCAGGATCTCAGACTTCTTGGTCCACGCCTGAGGCCTGTTGAGACCACTCAACGCTGTTGTCACCATCATATCCAGGCCAATCGACAGATCCTTCGCTTCAAGAATCCTCAGGATAGCCAATGCCTGCCGCCGCAGAGCGAACGGGTCCGCCGATCCCGTCGGCTTCTTGCCTGCGAAGAAACAGCTTGCGAGGTTGTCCATCTTGTCGGCCAGACTTACGGCAAGACCGGTCGGCGTCTCGGGCAGGCTGTCGCTCGGCGACCAGGGACGGTAGTGATCGCGAATGGCCTTCCAAACGTTTTCCGGCTGCCCCTCCTCGCGGGCGTACTCACCCCCCATAATCCCCTGAAGTCCGGGAAACTCCTTCACCATACTGGTCACGAGGTCGCACTTGCAGTGCTTTGCAGCATGTGTCGCCGCGTTCTGATCTGCGCCGATCTCTCTCGCAAAATCGCTTCCCAAGCTCTCGAGCCGTTGTGACTTCTGGTAGTAGCCGGCCTGGTCTCCAAGCTCTCCGAGGAACTGGACGTCCTTGAGCGCTTCGAGCCGATCCTCCAGCTTCGTCTTCCGGTCCTCGTCCCAAAAGAAGCGGGCGTCGGCCAGGCGCGCGCGGAGGACGCGCTCGTTGCCGGCGCGGATGAGGCCCTCGTGCTCGCCGCCGCGATTGGCCACGGTGATGAATCGCGCCTCGAGCTTGCCCTCGCCGTTGCGCACGGGGAAGTAGCGCTGGTGCTCCATCATTGCCGCTTCGATCACGGCGTCGGGGATGGCGAGATACTCCTCGTCGAACGTGCCCTCCATGGCGAAGGGATACTCGACGAGGTTCGTCACCTCGTCCAGCAGATCTTCCTGTTCGATCTCCTCCCGCCCATACCTGGCGAGAATCGCCATGACCTGCTCGCGGATCATGCCCTTCCGCTCGTCGAGATCGACGATAACCTTCGCCTCCCGCAACGCCTCCTTGTAGGCATCGAGATCCGCCGAGGCCAGCTCGATCGGGTCGGGCGAGAGGAAGGGGTGGCCGTTGACGAGTCGCCCGCTCTCGACGCCGGCGACTGTGATTTTGACCACATCGTCGCCGAGAAGCGCGGCGAGGGTACGGATCGGCCGGGCAAAGGTGAACGTCCCGCCTTTCTTCTCGCTTCGCTGCGTCCAGACCATGGACTTCGGGAAGCCGATCTGGTTGATGAGGGAGGGCAGGATGCCTTGCAGTATCTCGACGGCCGACTTCCCCTCGACCTTCTTGACGGCGTAGCAGTATGGTCCCTTCTTCGTCTCGCGGACCTCGATTTGGTCCACGGGGATGCCCTGACCCTTGGCAAATCCTTCCGCCGCTTTGGTGGGTTTGCCTTGATCGTCGAAGGCGACTTTCGCCGGCGGGCCGGAGACCTCTTCCACACGGTCCGGCTGACGCTCGGGCAGGCCGTCGGCCCAGAGGACGAGCCGCCGCGGTGTGCCCGTGGTCCGGACCTTGCCGAATTCCAGCGATTCCCTCTTCAGCGCGTTGCCGAAGAGCGCCTCCATCTGCCTTAGCGCGGGTATGATGTACCCCGCCGGCACCTCTTCTGTCCCAATTTCCAGTAAAAATTCGGACATGGTCTTCCTCATTGATGTTGGAAAGAACGATACGTTACCAAAGGCCCTGCGCGGAGTCAACGATTTTCGATGCGGCGTTGTAATGCCTCACATACGCGGGGAGCCGGTGTCATTCCCGCGAAGCTTGTCCCCGCAAGCCGTAAGCGGGGAGCGGAAATCCAGGCCCTCGATTGCTCGTGGATTCCCGCTTTCGCGGGAAGGACGGATGGCAGATATTGAGTGACGACATCTTGGGAAGTGGTTGCTGCCTTTCGTCATCGCCACCGTGCTCGTAATCGTTCTCGGGGGGGAGGGCTGGCCCGGAAGTTGGGGAGGGGGCGGCAGACACCCATGCCAGAATCGCAGCGGTGGTCCTGGGGAAACTCCTCGCAAAAAATCTCTTGTGCTCCCGTAGGCGATGTGCTAAATTAACAACTTTGTGTGCTCAAGCATCCCTCGGGCCGTATCTTGGGGTTGCGGGTCTGTCGCGGTCGATCAATAAGGATAGCACAATAACCCAAGGCTGGTAGGAGATAGGAAGGATGTCGAAGGATTCAGAGACGCCGATGTTGGACGAGTTGGAGGGGGGGCCGTGGCCGAGTTTTGTGAGTGACATGA
>JAADGH010000017.1 GCA_013152475.1 Planctomycetota bacterium | reverse complement strand
TCGCACCGACTCTCGCACCGATCGTTATTCCCACTACCGAGGGGATGACAATGACCGGCAATACCGCGCCATTCGCCAAGTAGACCCACGCCGCGGAAGCGTCGTTGATGGTGATAATCATCATGCTCGTGGAGGTAGCAAC
This sequence comes from Planctomycetota bacterium, assembly GCA_013152475.1. GTDB lineage: Bacteria > Planctomycetota > Brocadiia > JAADGH01 > JAADGH01 > JAADGH01. The sequence continues at coordinate 24,223 of JAADGH010000017.1, read as the reverse complement.
CTTGATCGGGACCCCCATGATCAGGTTCAGCGCGGGGACATTCGCCCATCCTGCTCCCAGCCCGAACATGCCGGCAATAAACCCGACGGCTGCAAATGCGGGGAGGGCAACGGCGAAATTGGTGGCTTTGTATTCCACCACTTTGTCGAGGCTCGGCTCAAACCATGAACCTCTCAGCCCCAACTTCTCGGACACGGGATCGGAATGAGGAACATTCGGAAATTCCACGCGCTTGGAAATGCCCATGACCGCGAATATGAAAAACAGAACCAGCCCCAACGCGATGGTGACATAGTGCTGTCCGTTTGGAAAGGTGTTTGTTATCCACAATCCAGTGACGCTGCCGATGACCGAAGTAATCATGGTCACCACAACGACGGGAGCCATGATCTTCAGATTGGCCAGTCCCTTGCGCGTAAATCGAGGGGCGGCAGACAGCGCAGTGGTCAAGGGCATGATCAGGCCCGCGCCCCGGATGAAGTCGATGCTGAAGGGAGAGAACGCAGCAGTCAATGAGACAAAAAGAACGCCACCCCCAATCCCCGATATGGGTGAAATCACGCCGACAAAGAAAGTGAAAATAAGCAGCGCGAGCGGCCAGAACCACCAGCTTCCTCCGCCGGCGCCGCATGCCCGATCTGCAGCGGACGCCTCCGGGGCCGCGAACACCACTGCCATAAAGCAGCACAGCCCGATCATCGGTAGTCCATGAAGCGATTTCGCCATTTTTCTCCTGACATCGTTCCGGTGGTCCGCGTTGGGCAGATCGAGATGATCCCAAACACAACTGCCTGCAAATATGGCTTTTTCTCGCGCCGCAAGAATAGCGTAAGTTTGCATTTTCATCAAAACGCGTGCCAACTGCAGGCGCTGTGTCGTTACTCGTACGGGGGCCGAGTGTTGCACATGGGAGGGCAATTTGCGAATTCCCGCAGAAGTGCGAAAAATCAGGCAGGCGGTGTTGCGCGAAAGACATACCCAAAAACGTAAGTGACACAGTCACAACAAGTTAGCCGATAGTTGCAGGTATTCGGCAGTGAGAGACGAGAATCGGAAAGCTACTCGTTCTTCTTCGGCGGAGATAGAGAACTTGCTTCATCCAGCTTGCCAACCTTATACTGGAGCGTAGAGCGGGGAATATCCAGCATCTCGGCAGCACGCACCATGTTTCCGCCTGATCGATCCAACGCCCAACACACCAGGCGCCGCTCCGTCTCCGCCATCACCTCCAGGAGATCAATCGAGTCAACCCCATCCAGGGCAACCGACACAAGGTCCGTCGTATCATCGGATGCCATCAGTTCGGGAATATCGTCCTCATCGAAGTTGTTCTTCTCGTTCAGGACAACGGTCTGTTCGAGCACATGTTCGAGCTCCCTCACATTCCCAGGCCATCTGTACCGTTGCAGTCTGGCTATGGCGCTTTGCGAGATTTTCAGCTTTTCTCGGCCCAGCTTGGCGGACAGGCGATCAAGGAAGTGCTCGACCAAGAGCGGGATGTCATCAAGACGCTCTCGCAGCGGGGGCATGTGCACTGGAACAACATTGAGCCGGTAGTAGAGGTCTTCCCGGAACTCACCCCGGGCGACAAGGGCCGAGAGGGGAACCTTGGTTGCAGAGATCAGGCGGACATTGACCGAGATGGGCTCCTCCCCGCCCAGGCGCTCTATGGTGCGCTCCTGAAGCACACGGAGCAGCTTCACCTGCACCTCATTCGGGATGTCATCCACGTCATCGAGGAAGAGGGTGCCTCCGTGAGCAAGCTCGAACCTGCCAAGACGCCGCTTGGTGGCGCCGGTAAATGAGCCGGGTTCGTGGCCGAAGAGCTCCGACTCCACAAGCTCCCTTGAGAGGGCAGCGCACGCGACGGCCACGAAAGGACCCGCGGCGCGATGGGAAGTCTCGTGAATGACCTTGGCCGACATTTCCTTGCCCGTGCCGCTCTCCCCGCTTATGAGGACCGTACTGTCTGTGCTGGCCAGCGAATGGATGCGCGCCAGGACCTTGCGAATGGCCTCGGAGCGTCCGATAATCCGGGTCTCCTCACTACGAAGCGCCAGTTGCTGTTTCAGGGCCTCGTTCTCGGTGGCCAACTGCTCGTACTGCAGCAGTCTGTCGAGCTTCAACAGCAATTCCTCTGTGGTGAAAGGCTTCTGGAGGTAGTCAAATGCGCCGAGTTTCATCGCCTCCACAGCGGTTCCAACTGTTCCGTACGCGGTCATTACGATGACGCCTTGCTCGGTGCGGTGCTTTTTCAGACGGCGCAGAAAGGAGAGCCCGTCCTGGCCCGGCATTCTCAGGTCGGATACCACCACATCGAAAAACGTGGTGGAGAGCGCCGGTTCGGCTTCCAAGGGAGAAGCGGCTGTCACCACACAATAGCCCGCCGCTCGGAGTTCGTCCTCCAGGATCGAACGCTCAATAGGCTCATCGTCAACAATCAATATCTTAGCACGCTTCTTGGCCATCCGCTCCGTCCTGACAAGTGTCTCTGGGAATACGCATCACAAACCGAGCCCCACCCAGCGAGGCCGCTTCGGCTGACAACTCCACATCTCCTCCTACGGCCCGCATCAACTGACGCGACACGGACAATCCAAGTCCCGTTCCCTTCCCGGGGGGCTTGGTGGTGTAGAAGGCATCGAATATGTGCTCTCGCAGTTCTTCGGGCACGCCCGGACCGCTGTCTTCCACGGAGATGGAGACCCATTGCGCGCCGCAGGTGGCTTCGACAAGGACTTCAGGCTTTGCCGCCCCTTCCGCGGCGTCAACCGCGTTGAGAACGAGATTGAGCGCGGCTTGAGCCAATCCCTGCGGGTCGCACAGGCACGTACAGCCCTCTCGATTTCGCCACGTTACACGCACGTTTCGCCCCTCGACGTGTGACTGCACCAATAGTCGCAGTGACTCAACAATGTCCGTGACCGCGCAGGTATCGATGGATATCTTCTGTCCCACGCGGGCGAAGGTAAGCATCTCCTTCATCACCATCTGAATCCGCGCCAGGCCCTCTTCGAACATGGGGTAGTACTTGGCGGCGCGTTCGCTCTTGCCGGGGTCCGCCTCCAGGTAGCGAATGGTTTGCAACATGCCGCCGAGGGGGTTATGAATCTCATGAGCAAGTCCCGCCGCCAGCTCCCCAAGAACGGCAAGGCGCTCGGTGTTGATCATGCGCGCCGCCGTGGCAGCGCGCTCGTGTTCCAGCATATCAAGCCGGTTGGCCATCTCCGAAAAGCCTCTGGCCAGCGATTCCACCTCGCGGGTGCCCAAGACCTCGCGAATGCCTTTGAAAGAAGATTTGTTCGGGAGAAGTGACATCTGCCGCTCCAGCTGTTGCAGTGGCGCACTAACCTTCGCCGCCACAAAGCGCGTGCCCACGACCAGGGCGCCCATGGCGACAACAAAGGTCAGCGCAAGGAACCATGTGATCCGGTGCTTTTCCCGGATGACTTGAGAGCGCGACAGCCCAGCGTGCAGCGTGCCCAGTTCCGGTGTCAATATCGGAACCGAAATATCCAGCACCGGACACTTGCTTGTCCTGAAACGAATCGTGCGCCCATTGCTCTTTTTCCAGAGCTCGCCGAGCGCGGATGGAAATCCTCCCGGAAACGTATGGGAGACGACCTGCCCCTGCGCATCTTCGACACATAGATAGAGCAGATCGTCACTGACGCGGGTCGCATTCCAAAGGACCGTGTACACCGCCAGCCGGTCGTTGCGGAGCATCGGATCGACGATCTCACGCGCCATGACACTTACAATGCGCTGCCCCTCTTTTTCAAGGTTCCGTTCTTCATGGGCCCATATGCTATTGATAATGAAGGCCCCCGCAGGGAGAAACACAGCAAGCAGCAACAGCCCGCCCACGCACATGAAGAGTTGATCCAAGGACCAGCGTTTGGCAGTCACTGCGCATTCCCCGCCAACGTCTTGAACCGCCTGTAGACCTCCAGTGCCGACTTGTAGTCATCCGGTCGCGGAGACACGAACCGCCTTATGCCGATGGCATGGAGCAGGCGCCGCCCGTCCTCATCCTTGTCCAGACCCAGAAAGGCCTTCCGCAGGGACTGTTCGATGCCCTTGTTAATATCTGCCGGCACAAGAAAAGGCGGCGGGCCACAGGGATCAGCCGCCCAGATCACTCTCACGCGTTCCATGACGGAAGGGTCCGCCCGTTTGGCCGATTCCCAAACAAGCGACGCCACACTGGCCACATCCACGATCCCTTGCGCCACCGCCCGGATCGACCTGTCGTGGCTCCCGGTGAAGACCACCTTGCTGAAAAACGACTCGACCCTCCACCCGCGCTCGGCGAAGGCAACGGTGGGTACCATCCGCCCCGTGTAGGACTCCGGATCGACAAACGCAACTACCCCGCCCCGTAGATCCTCCAAGGTCTTTGCGGGACTTCCGATGGGAACGATCATGACCGCCCGATACTCCCGTCCCTCCTCAAACTCCGGCTGAACCAGAAGCTTGACTTGCCCGCCCCCGACCATGCGGACATAGGTACCCGTGCAGGCCATCGCCACGTCCACCAGCCTCTCTTCGATCGCCCGCCGCACAGCGGCATAGGAGGGGGGCAAGGCAAACGTGCTCTCACATCCAACGTCACGGCAGACTCTCTTCACCAGTTCTTGATACATCGAGAAGGTCGACTCGACACCGACAATCGCAGTTACGGCGAAGCGGATCCGCTTCGGGGGTTGCGGGACGGCAGACGTCGGCCGCCCTGCAACGACCTCCCTGGATAGGTCCACAAAAGGTTCGCGTGCGCCAAAAGGGTTCCCCAATCCAATCCCTATGGCGGCAAGTATTCCCACTGCCAAGATGCAGATCAGAAGCCTGCCACTCGATCCCAGTCTCGTCATTGGAGCGCCTGTTTCTTGTCTGTCCCGAAGGAGTACGGTACCCTATTCCTTTCTTCGCAGTCAAAGCGATTGAAAAAGGTCACGAAGTAGATTCTATATGCAGACATGCCTCGTGTCAACCTTATTGCTCGTCGTTTCTGGCAATCGGTTCGTGGAGGCTTGGGTTGGTGGAGCGGTTTCATGGGGCGCTGAAGGCCGAGGATGCCCGCTGGCGTCGGTATGAAGCCCCTCGTGTACACAGCGGACCTTTGTCATCACCCCAGCAAGTTGGCTTTGCCCCATGCTGCCGGGATTTTTCGCTTTACAGCCACTGTCACTTCCCCTATACTCCCGTCACCGTAATGGCGTATATGCCCATGCTCGCTCTGCTGTACGCACCGCGACGGCGCCATACGGCCGGGGTCGATTCAGGGCCGAAATCTCGTTATACAGCATGGATATTCGCCAATTAACACAACACGCTATTTGATAAGAAGTTACGTGCGGTCCCTATTGTATTTGCTGAGATCACATGCCCAGGCTCCGTTAGGTGCTGACACTTTGGTGGATTCGTGCCCAATGCGTAACCCACTCATGTACAATAGATTATGGGCTTTTCTATCCATTTGGCATGTTGCTTGCGCTGAGGGTTTAGAATCGCCAATAGCCGCGTCCGGCGCTGCAGATGCGATCGTGTTTTTCGGGGCGCGCCTTGTGGCTGTTCTCGCAGGAGGAGAAGGGAGGGAGCGATGGCGTACCTAATGATTATTGACGACGATGAGGACTTGGCGAGCGCAACGTCCCAAACATTGCGGGACGCAGGGCATGAGGTCCAGATCGAGCTGGACATCAAGAGCGCCACGGAAAGCCTGGAAAACAGGCGGCCTGATCTGGTTATTTTGGATGTCATGTTTCCTGAAGATAGCTCGGGGGGCTTCAAGATGGCGTGGAGGATACGAAGCGAGTACCGTATTCCCGTATTGATGGTAACCGCCGTAAACGCCGAACGCGCCCTGAAGCTCAGTACTCAAGACATAGATGACGTGTGGCTGCCGGTCGCCGATTTCGTTGAAAAACCGGTGGCGCCGGATGTGTTGATAGACAAGGTCTCGCGAATCCTCAAAGAAGGGAGTTCGGAGCCGAGCGGCCCAAAGTAGATGCTGGCGGCGGCAGTGGATCGGGTGGCTTGCCCGTGCCAGCGAAACGGAGAGGAAACTTGTTTTCAGGTGGTTTCCTGCTTACGTCAAGTCCAACAAAGGCCAATTGATGGTGCAAGAGCAAGATCGTGACGTGGCAGAACGAGAAGATACTGCTCAGACCATGGATCGTCTGCTCCCGCGCGCGAGATTTCTTCACCTGCCCCTGGCCCGCTTCATCCTCTTTCGCTGGTTTGCGGCCTCTGCCGTATTGATCGCACCTGTTGTTCTCCGCTTCGGACTGGGCCTGCAGATCAATCTGGTCGCAACGAGTATTATCGCCGGCGGCCTCGCGGCGATCAACCTGACCTATGTTGTCCTGCTGAGACGGATGGAAGCGACGGGCTGGTCGAGCGGCGTCCGCTGGATGGAGCCGCTGCAGGCGCTTGTTGACCTCATCATCCTTACCGTTCTTTTGTTCATCACAGGAGGCGTCCGCAATCCCCTCCTTATGTTCTACGTCTTCCACGTGATCGTCACAGGAATTCTGTTCAAGAGGATCATCTGCTTCTCGATCGCGGTGTGTGCCATTCTCTTCGTGGTTGCGGAATGCGCAGCGGAAGTCCTCCTGCCGGGGGCGTCGCCGGATATTTTCGGTTTGGGTTCGATTGTTGCACCGGGCCATTTCAGCTACCTCTTGTGTATCCTTGCCGCATTCAGCATGATGTTACTGGTGACAGCGCTTCTGACATGTGACATCGCGGAGCGACTTCGCCGGGAAGAGAAGCGCCTGGCCGCAGCCACAGAGCACCTTACAAAACTCGAAGAGGCCAAGTCGCGCCTCCTGTATTTCGTTGCCCATGAAATGAAATCGCCTCTTGTGGCGATTACAAGCTGCCTCCAAGCCGCTCGATCCCTCCTCGAAAAACAAGAGAATGTCCCGGACGCGGTGACCGATATGCTGAGACGGGCCAGGGCCAGGTCGGACCAGATGGCCGCGCTGGTTGCGGAGCTGCTGGAGCTTTCGCGCCAGCGGTCGATGCCCAATGCCGCCCCGCGGCACTGCGCGGCGTTGATCTCGCTGGTGCAGTATATCCTGGACGATCACCGGGAAGCGGCGGAAAAGAAGCATATCGCTTTGGGCGTAGGAGAGTGCGACACAGAGATCGACGTGCTGGCCGATTGCGAATCGCTGCAGAGGGCGCTGGGCAACCTCGTTGGCAATGCCATTGAGTACACCCCCGAGTCCGGCAAGGTCGAGGTGAGTGTGCTGAGCGACGGCGATATGGCGAAGATCGTTGTCGCGGATTCGGGAATCGGGATCCCTGAGGAAGACCTCGATGCGGTCTTTCAGGAGTTCTACCGCTCGGCCAACGCCAGAAAGGTCTCGCGAATCGGCACCGGACTCGGCCTCGCCATCGTCAAGACGATCGTCGAGAACCACGGCGGCCGAATCGCAGTGGAAAGCAAGATTGGGGAGGGCAGCACGTTTACCGTTTGGCTGCCGAAGGTGAAGGCGGCGCAACAATAGGTCGGAGAGTGTGGCAAAAAATCGCGATGTTGGACAGGGCCGATAGATCGTGCGTTTGCGCAGCGAAGTGAGACAGAACGCGATGTCCGATAGCAGCAAAAAAGACGAGAAGCGCGCCATCCGGGACGGCGAGTCCATTCTCCCCGCGCTTGCTGAAAAAGAGCGCGAGTTTGAGGACCTGCTGCGCAAGGAGCAAGAGAAGGCCGACCAACTGCGGGCGAACACACAGAAGGAACAGGACGAATATGTCGCCAGGGAACGGGAAAAGATCGTAACGGAAAAAGAAGAAATCATCCAGGATCTGTTGAGCAAGGTCCAACCGGAAATCCAAGAAATACGGGATTCGGCGGCGTCCAAAGCAGTGTGGGTGCGGCAGAAGGCCGAGAAAAGATTCGAAGAGGCCGTGGCGGCCGCTGTCCAGCTGATCCTGCCGGGGGGAAAACGGCAATGATCGTGCCGATGAGCAGAATCGAGATCGTCGGACCCAAGAGCGCGATGGAACGCGCCACGCAGGTGCTTCACGCCGAAGGGGCGCTGCACCTCGAGCACGTTCCGCTGGTGGCGGACGGCTATCGCTCCTTCCTCCATCGCGTGCACCTGACTGATGAGCAGGAGAAGGAACGTCAGTTTATCGAGGACCTGGTCGGCACGCTTGCAGAGGTCGTCGCGTTCATCCCGACCTCGATAAAGGCCCAGACCGAGACGGTCGCCCGTTGCACAGAGGCCCTCTCCACCACGCCCCCCGCGGAGATATTCGCCGACGCGACGGCGCTGGCAAGGAACATCCGATCGCTTGTGCGAAGACGGAACAACATCCAAGATGATTTGCAGACCGTGGCACACTACCGCAACATCTTCCAGGCCCTGATCCCCCTTTTTCCACGGGACCTCGACGGCGAGGGTTCCAACACTGCGGACAATCGCGAGTTCATCGCCATCCTGCTCGACCGCGGGCAGGAAAAGGCGATCTCTCTCCTCCGCGAACAGATGGAGGAGATCACGAAGGGAGATTACGCGGTTCACACATCGAAGCTGGCGGAAAACAGGCTATGCGGCGTGATCACTTTCGAGAAGAAATACGCCAAGAAAGTGAAAAACTTACTATGGTCGGAGGGCGTGAACGAGCTCGCCCTGCCGAGTGAGTTCAGAGGAAAGTCTTTGTTAGACAGCCTGGAAGCGATCCAGAAACGGGCGAAAGAACTCCCCAGAAAGATCCAGACCGTCCGAGCAGAGTTGGACACATTCCTGCGGGAAAACGGGGCCAGGATGTTGGCGATTCATCAGATATGCCTGGACCGTTTGTCACAGCTCAATGCCGTGAATAATTTTGCAACGAGCACGTTCACCTTCGTCATCGACGCCTGGGCGCCCACGACTTCGGTCAACCGGATAAGAAAAAGGCTCGCGAACGAGGTCAACGAGGCGATCGATGTCCGGGAGATACGACGAAGCGGAATCAACCCCACAGGAGTGCCGGTCAAGCTCTCCAACCATCCCTGGATAAAGCCCTTCGAGCTGCTGTTGTCTGTCTTTTCTCCCCCCACGTATGGCACAATAGATCCGACGATCCTTGTGGCGATCATCTTCCCACTGTTTTATGGCTTCATCCTGGGGGACATTGGATACGGGGCAATCATACTGGCACTGGCCCTTTTTCTCAGGCACCGATACCGACACATCGAGGTCGCCAGGTCGGTCTGTTGGATCGCTAGTTGTTGCGCCGTGTCCTCCATCCTTTTCGGTATTGTTTTCGGGGAATTCTTCGGGTCACTCGGCATCGAGTTGGGCATTATCCCATCCTTCCTCCCGCTCTGGGAGGAGCGCATGAAGATCATGAATGAGCTCCTCGCCATTGCCATCCTCACAGGCGTTTTTCATGTGGGCCTCGGCCTGATCATTGGGATGTACCACTCACTGAAGAAAAGAGACGGAAAGCATTTCGGCGAGAAGTTCGGCATGTTTCTGGGCTTTCTGGGTTTCTTGTTCGCGGCAGAAGCGCACTTCCAGCTCCTCCTCAGCCCGACAGTCGCAGGATACCTCAGCGGGGGGCTGCTTCTCATGGCTGTCGTGATCATAGCCGTATCCGTTGGCTTTCTCGGGGCGATCGAGATATTGTCCATCGCAAGCAACATCCTATCGTACTCCCGTCTCATGGCGATCGGCATCGCGTCGATTGTCCTGGCGGACATCGCCAATCGATTCGCCCACAATGCGGGTAATCTGATTCTCGGTGTCCTGGTCGGAGGCATCATCCACACCGTAAATCTCGTTATGGGTATTTTCAGTCCGGTGATACAATCTCTTCGGCTGCAGTACGTTGAATTTTTGCCGAAGTTCTACAAACCTGATGGACGTGATTACAACCCTTTTGGAAGGAGGTGAATACGTTGGTACGCACACTGGCTATTGGAGTGTTTGTGCTTTTGGTTACGGGTTCGTCATTGGCTTGGGCCCAGGCGAAGGCGCCGTGCCCGGAAGAGAAACAGGGTGACGAAATCGTGGTTCAGGAAGAAAAAGGCATCATGGAGTATGCCTGTATTGCGCTCGCCGCCGCCCTCTCCGTGGGGCTTACAGGCCTTGCCACGGCTATGGCCCAGGCGCGGATCGGCTCCGCAGGCGCAGGCGCCATTGCCGAAAACCCCAAGGTGCTGGGCGCGGTTATCGTCCTCGTGGCCATCCCTGAAACCATGGTCATTCTTGGCTTTGTGATCGCCTTTATGCTGATGTCCAAGCTCTGAGTCGTCTCTGCGTCGGCAGGCCGGACCAAGGGAATGCTGAGGGTGCCGGTATGCCGCGTTCGGCCGGAAGTCGCTGGCGACAGGCGCCAAGGCAATTCACCGGGGTGCTATCGACTGCAAAACCACGGGACCCTGTCTGCTTGTCGTTGGGGCGACTTCCGTCCCCCAGCGGCGGGGCGGGGCCGCAAGGCAATCTCATCCATATCATGAGATTGCCGGGCGTCACTTTGCGATGCATGTAGAGCCATCTTGACAGTTGCGGAGGGCCTTCGCTATTGAGTGAAGAAAAACTCCTGAGACATATCAAAGAAGAAGCCGAACGCGGCCTGCGTGAGATTCGCGACGCCGCCGAGCGCGATGCGGCCAGTATTCGAGCGACCGCGCAGAGCGAGGTCGACAAGGTGCGCGCACAGATGCGCCGTGAGGCGGCGGCCGAGGCGGAACGGCGAAAGGCCCGCCTCATCGCCAAGGCGAAGCTGGAAGCGCGAAAGGCAGTGGTCCGCGCAAAAAACGAGCTGATCGAAAAGGCGATGACGGTCTTGGAGGCGCGGCTGAAGTCGCTTCGATCAACAGACCACTACCGAGAGGGCTTCTTCCTCCTGGCAACAGAAGCTGCGCAGGAGATGAAACAGGCGGCCCAGGCGATCGTCGCGCCGGGGGACGCGGATCTCTGCCGAGAGGCGCTAAAAGAGATGGGCCAAGAACTGGACGTGGAAACGTCGCCCGGTCTTTGGGGAGGGATCATCCTCACCACCAAGGACGGCAGGGAGCGGATTGTCAATACCCTCAATTCGCGATACGAGCGGGGCAGGGAGGCGCTCCTGGGCATTCTTGCCGAGAAGCTGTTCCCTCCTGACGAGGACAAATAAACCGACGGTGCGTGCGAGTGGTCGGACTTTTTGAGCAAAAAAATGTCTGCTGTTTATGATTATCTTAACGCGCGAATCAGGGGCATGAAGGGCCGGCTTTTTGAGCGGGACGTCTACGCCAAGCTACTGGCGGCCGGCGAGGTCCAGGACGTGATCAATTTCCTGCTCAAGTCGCCCTACGAGGTCTGCATGAGCAGTGCGCTCACCCGGTTCGCCGACGCGAGAGCCGTGGAACAGGCGGTGTCGGAGCACCTGTACAACAGCCTCCACAAGATTCTGGACTTGGCCGAGGGGCGGCCCCGGCACCTCATCTCAATCCTCCTCAAACGATGGGACGCCTATAACGTCAAGAGCGTCCTCAGGGGGATTCACTTCGGCGCGGACCCCGCCGAAACGGAAGCCGTGTTCATCCCCGCCGGTGAGCTGCACGGCGAAACACTCCATGAACTCGCCGAGGCGCCTGATGTGCGCACGGCGCTGAACCTCATGGCGACGTGGCATATTGACTTTGCGCCGCCGCTCAATCGCGCCTTCGCAGACTACGAGGAGGCGGGAAATCTCTCCCCCCTGGAGTATGCCATAGACCGGTTCTATTTTGAGCAGAGCATGGCCGACCTGATGGAAGGAGACGAAAACACCGCGCTGGTAAGAGAAATGCTTCGCATGGAGGCCGACATCATTAACATTGTCCTGGCGCTCAAATTCGTAAACGCCGCCGACCAGAAGGAGCGTGTGCAGAGCATGTTAATCGCGGGCAGCACGCTCCTCCCGCATTTTCTCCATGACCTGCTGCACAGCGAAAATGCGGCAGGGGCGCTGAGCAGATTGGCCGAGACGATCTACGCCCCGGCCATAGAAAAGGGAGTGCTGCACTATTCGGAGACCGGGAGGATCTCCATCCTCGAACGCCAGCTTGAGGAGGTCTTGGTTCGCCGAGGCATCAAGATGGGATTGTCGGATCCTCTTTCCATCGGTGTGGCGATCGGATATATCTGGCGAAAATACAATGAGTTCGTCAACCTGCGTCTGATTGCCCGCTGCAAGTCCTACGGCATGCCCCAGGGCGCCATCAGGGAGGAGCTTATCATTGTCTGAAATCGTAGTTGTTGCCGATATTGATGTCGCCCCCGGCTTCGAGCTCGCCGGCGTGGAGGTGCGTTCATCTGCCAGCGCCGGGGAGACCGAGAAGCTCTTGCGCGCAATGATCTCAAAGGGCCAGTATGGCATGATCATCGTCGCGGAGGAGCTGATGGGCGACCTGAGCGCACGAAGCCGCGAGGCCTTCGAGAAACTGACCGTGCCGCTCGTCATCTCCATCCCCATGCCCGTCTCCCCCGGCCCCGAAGAACTGGGCCGGAAGTTTGTCTCGGATATGGTGCGTCAGGCGATTGGTTATCAGATAAGGATTTAGTGCTCAGCATGAATACAAAAAGTGAAATCATCCAAATATCGGGCCCGGCCGTCATCGCCAAGGGCATGACAGGCACACGGATGCTGGATATCGTCAAGGTGGGCAAGGAAGGCCTGGTGGGAGAGATCATCCGTCTCGATGGAGACACCGCCTTCATCCAGGTCTATGAGGATACCTGGGGCCTGCGAGTCGGGGAGCCGGTCATCTCCACAAACGAGCCGCTTACCGTCGAGCTGGGACCCGGCCTGCTCGGAGGCGTTTTTGATGGCATACAGCGCCCGCTGCACAGTATCGAGGACAAAGCGGGTTCTTTCATCAAGCGCGGCGTCGCCGTGGACATCCTCCCGCGCGACAAGAAGTGGGCCTTCAAGCCGACGGTCAAGCCCGGAGACACGGTAGAGCAAGGGGATGTCCTGGGCCTCGTCCAGGAAACGCCGACCCTCGAGCATCGGATCCTCTGTCCGCCGGGCGTATCCGGCGCGATTGCCGAGGCAAAAGAAGGAGAGTTCCTCGTCACCGACCCCGTGGTGACTCTCGAAGACGGCACGCCGCTGAGCATGATGCAGAAGTGGCCGGTGAAGATGGGACGGCCCGTCAAGGAGAAGCTCCCCCCCACCGAGCCATTTATCACAGGCCAGCGCATCTTTGACACCCTCTTTCCCATCGCCATGGGAGGGAGCGCCACCATCCCCGGCGGCTTCGGCACCGGAAAGACGGTTGTGGAGCAGACGCTCGCGAAATTCTCAAACGCCGACGTCATCGTCTATGTCGGATGCGGCGAGCGGGGGAACGAAATGACGGACGTTCTGACGGAATTTCCGGAGTTGGAGGACCCCAGGACAGGCGGCCCTCTCATGGACAGGACCGTTCTCGTCGTCAACACCTCGAACATGCCCGTCGCGGCGCGCGAGGCATCGATCTACACGGGCATCACGCTGGCCGAGTACTACCGCGACATGGGATACAGTGTCGCTCTGATGGCCGATTCCAGCTCTCGGTGGGCAGAGGCGCTGCGGGAAATATCTTCCCGCCTGGAGGAGATGCCCGGCGAAGAAGGATATCCGACATACCTTGCGACGCGCCTTGCGGCCTTTTACGAGCGATCCGGTCGTGTGGCGTGCCTTGGCAAGGGCAACCGTATCGGCGCGGTGACAATTGTCGCCGCCGTATCTCCGCCGGGGGCCGACTTCTCCGAACCGGTCACGCAGATATCGCAGCGCGTTGCCGGCGCCCTCTGGGCCCTGGACTCCAGCCTGGCCTTTCGCCGGCATTTCCCCTCGGTCAACTGGAACAGGAGCTACACCCTGTATTACGATCTTCTGAAGGAATGGTTTGACAAGGAAATCGGGCGGGACTGGACGACGCAGCGAACCGAGATGATGGCCCTGCTTCAGAAGGATGCGGACCTCCAGGAGATTGTCCAGCTTGTCGGACCCGATTCTCTGCAAGACAGCGAGCGGCTCATTCTCGAGGCCAGCCGAATGGTTCGTGAAGGGTTTCTGCAGCAGAATGCCTTCTCCGAGGTCGACGGCTCCTGTTCGCTCCAGAAACAGAGGTGGGTGTTGAAGGCGCTGCTGACGTTCTACGAAGAAGCGGAGAAACTCGTGGCAAAGAATATCCCGCTGCAGAGCATCCTTGATCTGCCTGTCCGCGAGAGAATATCCACACTAAAGGAGGTCCCCGATGAGGGCTTCGAGGACCACTGCAAGGGCCTGCTCGATGAGATGGCGGACCGGATGGGCGAACTGACGCCGGAAGGAGAACAATAAGATGGACCTGATCACCAAGGAATATAAGAACATCCAATACATATCGGGCCCCCTGATCTTCGTCGAGGGCGGCTATCGCTTCTGCTGCGGCGCCATCCTCGAAATCCTGCTCCCCGACGGCGAGATCAGGACCGGCCAGGTGCTGCAGACATCAACCGAACGCGCGATCGTCCAGGTTTTCGAGCACACCACGGGCCTGGATGTGGCGGATACTGCCGTCCGGCTGAAAGACGATGTCGCCACGCTCGGGGTGAGCGAGGAGATGATCGGCCGGACCTTCGACGGGGCAGGCAGACCGATAGACGGTCTGGCGGAAGTGATCCCCGACAAGAAACTGCCTATCACCGGGGTGCCCATCAACCCCGTATCTCGCGACAGACCGGAGGACTTCATCCAGACGGGCATCACCGCCATTGACGGCTTCAACACGCTCGTTCGAGGTCAGAAGCTGCCCATATTCTCGGGATCCGGCCTGCCGGCAAACGAGCTCGCCAGCCAGATCGTCAGCCAGTCAACCGTCCGCAGTATGACCGAGGGAGAGCAAAGCGGCGACTTTGTGGTCATCTTTGCCGCGATGGGCATCACGCAGCGCGAGGCGGCTTTCTTTTTCAAGAGCTTCGAGGCCGCCAGCGCAGTGGACAAAACGATCTGCTTCATCAATCTTGCGGATGACCCGACCATCGAGCGCATCCTGACGCCCCGCTGCGCCCTGACGACGGCGGAATACCTGGCGTTTGAGCACGACTACCACGTGCTGGTCATCCTGACGGATATGACCAACTATTGCGACGCACTGCGCGAGATCGCCACGGCGCGAGAAGAGATTCCCGGGAGGCGCGGGTATCCGGGCTATATGTACACCGACCTGGCCTCGATCTACGAACGAGCAGGACGGATTAAGGGGAAGAAGGGGTCTGTCACCCAGCTCCCGATCCTCACCATGCCGGACGACGACCGAACGCATCCGATCGTGGACCTGACGGGGTACATCACCGAGGGGCAGATACAGCTTAGTCGGCAACTGCACCGGGCCGGTGTATTTCCGCCGGTGGATGTGCTCCCCAGCCTCTCGCGTCTCATGAACAGCAACATCGGCGCGGGGCGCACACGCGAGGACCACCGCGATCTCTCCAACCAGCTCTACGCATGCTACGCCGAGGGCCGAGACATCCGGCGACTGATCGCGATCGTCGGCCAAGAGGCGTTGTCGGACATGGACCGAAATTATCTCAAGTTTGCCGACGCCTTTGAGCAGGCCTACATCGGCCAGGGCCTCATCTCCCGATCCATAGAGGAAACGCTGGATATGGGCTGGCAGTTGCTGTCCATCTTCCCGGAAAGTGAACTGCGGCGGGTCAACAAAGACCTGATCAACCGCTATTTCTCTGAGATATTGAAGGACGGAATACATACCCCCTTCTACTAATCGAATCTTCATGGTATAATGTGCGCAACGGCAGCCATCCAACCGGGCTGCGGTATGGCGCACGGTGGGTTGTCCTGCGCATCCCCTAACTTCTGACCGAGGGTGCATATGTCCATGGCGGGTCTGGTATTGAGACCCCAAGCAGGTGACGGAGACGCAAACGGAACGGGCTGAGGTGTGAATTTGGTCAAGTCGATTCAGAAAATTGTTCATCAATTGCTGGGCTATCGCAGGCTCAGCGCCGATACGTACCTTCTGGTCCTGTCGGTGGTTATCGGCATCCTGGGCGGGTATGGCGCGGTCCTTTTTCGGTATCTGATCGCCTTTTTCCAATATCTTGCTCTGGGCCAGGGGGGCAATGAAGTCGTCAGCCTGCTGATGACCAAGTCGTGGCTGCACAAACTCATTGTTCCCGTCATTGGCGGCGCGATCGTGGCGCCGATGATCTATTTCCTCGCCCGTGAAGCGAAAGGCCACGGTGTGCCCGAAGTGATGGAGGCCATTGCCATGCACAACGGCATCATCAGGCCCCGCGTTGTGCTGGTCAAGAGCGTGGCCTCCGCTCTCACGATCGGCACGGGCGGATCGGTGGGCCGTGAAGGGCCTATCGTACAGATCGGGGCGGCGTTCGCCTCTTCCCTCGGGCAGCTCGTGGGGGTCACCGGAGAACGGCTTCGTGTATTGGTGGCGTGTGGAGTCACCGCGGGCATCACCGCCACCTTCAACGCCCCCATCGCCGGGGTCTTTTTCAGCGTGGAAATCATCCTGGGCAACTACGCCATCACGACACTCAGCCCGCTGATCATCTCCTCCGTGGCGGCCACCGTGGTCTCCAGGGCATACCTCGGCGACGTGCCCGCCTTTGCCATCCCGCGCCATCTGATGATTTCGCCCTGGGAGACCCTTTTCTATGCCCTTCTCGGCATGCTTGCGGGGGTTGTCGCGTTCCTGTTCACTAAGCTGCTCTATGCCACAGAGGATATCTTCGACGCGATCAAGGTCCCTGAGTATACCAAGGGAATCGCCGGCGGCGCACTCGTCGGCGTCGGACTCTTGTATTTCCCCCAGATCTATGGGGTGGGATACGACACCATTACCAAGGTGCTCAAGGGCGAGGAGCTGCTGTGGGTTCTCCTCGTGTTGGTCGGGGTCAAGATGCTTGCGATGTCGATTACGATCGGCTCCGGTGGGTCGGGGGGCATCTTCGCCCCCTCGCTGCTCGTGGGGGCGTGCCTTGGCGGGGCGTTCGGCATCGTTGTGGGCAAGATCTTCCCGGGTATCGTGGCCCCCTCCGGGGCGTACGCCGTGGCTGGCATGGGCGCGGTCGTCGCCGGCACCACGCGCGGCCCCATCACCGCCATCCTGATCATCTTCGAAATGACCGGCGATTACAAGATCATCCTGCCGATCATGATGGCCGCCATCATTTCGAGTCTTGTGGCGTCCAAGCTGAGCCGGGAATCCATGTATACCCTGAAGCTCGCCAGACGCGGCATTCATCTCGACGAAGGTATGGAAGTCTGCATCATGAAGGGGGCGCGGGTGGAAAACGTGATGGAACCCGATGCATCGACGCTCCCTCCTGAGGCGCCGTTCTCCGAGGTCCTGAAAAAGATCCTCCAGACCCACTCCGCCCATCACTATGTCGTGGACGGGGAACGCCACCTGATCGGCGTGATATCGCTCCATGACGTCAAATCGGTGCTGCACCGCTCGAACCTGGACCCTATTGTGATAGCCGAGGACATGGCCGATACCTCTATGCCCACGGTTTCGCCTGACAGCACACTGGCCGACGCCCTTGATCTTCTCCTCGGCCGAAACACGGAAGAGCTTCCTGTACTGGACGGGGAGGGCAAGGGGGTCTTCCTTGGCGTCGTTTCCAAGCGTACGATCCTCGACTTCTATCAGCGGGAGATTCTGAAGGAGGAGGCACAGGGACTCAAGTTCATTCGCCGTGAAGATCGCGCCCCCGGCACGGACTACACGGGGATGGGATTCGACCGCAAGATGAAGGAGCTTCGAGCCTCACCCAAAATGGTCGGGAAGACGCTCGTCGATCTCCACCTGCGCGAGACGTTCAACGTAAACGTGGTGAGCATCCGCTCTGCCAAGCCCGCGGATGCCGATACCGCGCCGGACCCAAACCGGGCCATCGAGGCGGATGATGTTCTTGTTGTCATCGGCCAACCCGAGGATATCGAGAAGATGAAAACCGATCTGGAAATCTCTGACTGAGGAACCTTCGGCCCTTGCATTGTAACGCGGAAATCCTTACCATAGAATAGCACCTTTGGGGCGGGGCCGGTCTCTGGGTTGCCGACATACGCGAAAGGTCTGTAAAATGGAACAGGTCAGCGCAAATCGGATGGAATTGCTTGCGCGCAAGGCCCAGATTCAACTGGCCATTCAAGGCGCGGAGCTGCTCAAGCAGAAGCGCGAGGCGCTCCTGAAGGAGTTCCTTGCAACAGCGCGGTCTCTCGTCAGCATCGAGGAAGATCTGGTCAAAAAATTTCAGACCGCCACCTTCGGCCTGACCATGGCAAAGGCAATCGACGGCGCGCAGCAGTTGCGGTCGGCCGCAATGGCCACGCGCAGGAGTATCGACATAGAAGTTTACGAACAGAACCTCTGGGGAACCAAGGTGCCGGAGGTAAAACGTCCGCACATGGTCCGCAATCCTCTGGAGCGGGGCTATGCCCTTACGGGCGTGAGCTCTCGGATTGACGAGACCGCCGGCGATTTCGAGGCGATCCTTGACCTGATCATGGACGTGGCCCCCTCTCATGTAAAGGTGAGGCGGCTTGGCGAAGAGATAAGACGAACCAGCAGACGCGTAAACGCCCTTCAGGAGAGGCTGATCCCTGCCCTGCACGAGCAGATTTGGTTCATCCAGAACACCCTGGAGCAGCGAGAGCGCGAGGACGTTTTCAGGCGGAAACGGATCAAAAACCGCCAGCGTTAGACCATTCCTTGCGGAGTATGAGATGAGATTGGGAGAGTTCCTTCGGGACGATCTGATAAAGATCGGCATGGACGCGCAAAACAAACACGAGGCCATCGAGGAGCTGATCGATCTGCTGATCTCGGAACATGATATCCGGATGCGCGACCGCGCCGAAATACTTCGGGTTGTGATGGAACGGGAAAAAAGCATGAGCACGGGCATCGAGCATGGCGTGGCCATACCCCACGGCACAACCGATGCCGTCGACGAGATCATTGGGGCGCTGGCCATCCCAGAGGCGCCCATCCCCTTTGAGTCCTGCGACGGCGAACCCTCCTCTCTCATCCTGCTGCTAATCATCCCAAGGGCAAAATTCAAGGCGCATGTGAAAACGCTGGCGGGCGTGGCCAAACTCATGTCGGACCCTCAGTTCCGCCAAGACTTGAGGAACAGCAAGACCCCCCAAGACGCCATGAACACGATTCATGCCTACGAGTCCAAAGAGTTTCTCTACGATTTCAGGCAGAAGACCTGAATAGTCCCCCATTATGAACGGGACATGGCGGGCGGTATCGAGGAACGAATCCGGCCTCTCCGGCTATGCGTCCAGACGCTGCTGCGTCTGTTCGTGATAGAACCGAAGGACAGACCGCTGATCGAGGAGACCTACGAGTCTTCCCGGGTCGCGAGAGTCCACGACCGGCAGACAGGAAAAGCCACACTCCTGAAACTTAGAAAGCGCATGCCGCAGTGTGTCTTCGGGGAAAAGCAAGGGGACATCCTCGCGCGCGAGGTCGCTGGCAATGATAATCGAGGAGAGAATCTCGTCGAACAGAACGTTTCGGAGTTCCTCCATGGAAATCACCCCTTTGAACCTGCCGTCTTTATCCACCACGGGGAAATGTGAAGACCGGCTGTGGTCGACAAAACGGACCACATCGTCGAACCGCATGTTCTCAAGAATGGGCTTCACACTCCGGCGCATCACGTGCTTGACCCGAAGCTCCGACACGTCGGCCAGCCCCCTTTTCGGCTGGTACCCGACAGCCACCAACAGATCGGTAAAGATCGCGACAATATCGCTGCCCTCATGCTCGCCGCCCTCACGATGCAACAGATTCACCAGCTTCACTTCGCCTGCTTTCACGACGCTCAACTTCACGAGCAGCGGCCCGATCATCTCAAAAATCACCACGGATCCCAGGATCGTGTTTTGGGCCAGCTCGCCGATCGCTCCACCTTCCCTGGCCGCAACACTGACAAGTCCTATCACAACACCGGCCTGACAGAGCATTCCAATGCCGAGGAAACGCTGAACCGCGCGCGGCGATGCGGCAGACCGACAGCCGATATTGATGCCGACCCACTTGGCAAGAGAACGCGCCACCACGTAACAAATCCCGACAACGCCGACCACTCGCAGCGCACTCAGGTGAAGCTCCGCACCGGCCAACACGAAAAATGCGACGTAGAGTGGAATCGTCGTCCTGTATACCTCATCGGTAACCTTTTGGGGATCAACCGCTGCGTTCACAAAAATAACCCCAAAGGAAAGGGAGGCCAGCATCGCCGACAACGGCAGGACATTGCAGATACCGACCGTGAGAAGTATGCCTCCAACCGTCACCACCACCTGTTCCTTGCCCACGATCTTTCTGTCGAGATAACTGACGCCAAGCCCGATCACTATGCCCGCGATTATTGACCCGAAGATTTTGTACACCAATCGAAGTGCGGCACCGCCGATGGTCATGCTCTCGGCGACACCCGTCACCGCAAAAATCACATAAAAGAACACCAGGCAGATCACGTTGTTGAGCACAACGAGCGCAAGAATGTTCTCCGTAACCGGCCCCTCGGAGTCATACTCCTTGAGAACAAGCAGTGTAGCGGCGGGGGCGGTGGCGATGGCAAGGGACCCCAGGAGCAGCCCCAGTCGAATCCGATCGGGCACAGACAACGATGTCAAAGTGAAAATCCCGGCGACGACCGTGGCGACGCCGACAAACAGGAAAGTGATCGCGGCATCGTATCCCGCAATCGTGAGAATCTTCTTGCCTACCCGGCGGAAGTGGTTGGACTCGAACTCGGTGCCGATCATGAACATGATCGCATCCAGCGCGATCTGGGAAACGATATTCAAGGAGAGAACAGATTCTTCCGTGATCCAACCGAGAACCGGAGGACCGATGAGAACACCGGCCAGGATATACCCCGTTACAAGTGGCACCCGGAAAAACCTGGCCACTTTGCCGACGATGAGGCCGCAGAGGAGTACGGCCGCCAGATTTATACAGTGTTGCATTTGGCCTCGTCGAGGGAAAACAAATCAAGAACGCATCAGACGGGCGCCTGCTATCGCTTATCCCCGCGCTTGCTTTGCCGGCGCGTCGCCACGGGACTTGGCCTCGCCAAGAAGTTCGTTCACTTTGTTCAGCAATACCTCCGCATCCACGGGTTTTTCGAGGAAGCCGGTGACGGGAAGCCAAATCTCGTCTATATCGCGTGTGCTGAAGTGCAAAGGGGTCTCGGCGTTTACGGCGGTCAGCATCAATATGGGAATTCCCGTCAATTTTTCGTTATAGTTCTGAATTGTCCGGGCCAGATCGAAGCCGCCACTGCTGTTGTCCGGAAACATGACATCCAAGATCGCCAGATCGGGCCGCCTCTTCTCCATGCTTTCCACCGCGCTCTGGGTATCCAGTTGAATCTGGACCTCGTGCCCACCGTCGCGCAGGACTTGCGCCGTGGCGCTTGCGAAGTCCTCATCGTCGTCAATGACCATCACATATGCCATTGCTCGTTTCCTCTCAATCTCCTCCCTCATCACGGCCACAAGGGCGCATGGCCATCAGGCCCTACGGGCTCTTCCTGTGCAGTGCACGCAGTCGAAGTACAGAGGCAGGCCCATGGCTTGAACTCATCTGAAGGCTCCATGTGACGATCTTCCACCAGCAGATCAGGTCCTTGAGGGTCGTGTGGGATTGTCGGACGTGCCATTCTCCCCTTCCTCAAGCCAACTTCCCATCCGCTTTGCGAGGCCGGCGACAGGGATACGCCGGGCCTAAAACTAAAACTTGTCGTAGAAGATGTCTTCCTCATCCAGCCCCTTGTCTTCGAGAACATCCATGACGGCGGCGATCATGGGCGGGGGGCCGCAGAGGAACGCCTGGCGGGGTTTTTCCTCGTCGTCGAGGTATTTGTCAACGGAGAGGTGGATGAAGCCCTTCTCGCCATCCCATACGTCGCCTTCCTTCATGTCTGAAAGGCCATAGACCACGTGGAAACCGGGATACTTCTTCTCCATCTCCTGATAATCATCGAGATAGAAGATATCGTCACTGCCCCGGCACCCGAAGAACAGCCAGCACTTTCGGTTCGGGTTCTTCTCATAGATGCTCCGGATAATGGCTCGCATCGGCGCCATACCGCATCCACCACCGACACAAATTATCTCACAGTTTTCGTCCTCATTGAGTTCGAACTCGCCGAAGGGCCCGGTAAAGGTTACCTTGTCGCCGACCTTCAGATTGTGAAGATACGTCGAGCCGATACCGCCGGGAACGATGCGGACATTCAACTCCACAATGTTCTTATCGTAGGTGGCCGACGCGATCGAATAGGCGCGGAATACGAAGCCCCCATCCGGATCGGGCGCCTTGATCTGAATATATTGCCCCGGACGGAACTCGATCTCCTTCGGCTCGATGAGGCCGAAGCGAAGCTCCTTGATGTCGGGCGTCACATCTCTCGTGCTCAGCACCTCCGCAGAGAATTCCTGAACATCGAGATACTCCGGCGGGACCTTGATCTGGATGTCCTCTTTCACCTTCACCTGGCATGCAAGCCTCACACCCTCGCGCCGCTCGGCGCGGCCCACGAACTCCGCCTCCGTCGGCAGGAACGGGCCGCCGCCGTTGAGGACCGTGACCTTGCAGAAACCACACGTCGCCTGACCGCCGCAGGCCGAGGGAATGAAGATTTTATTCTCATAGAGCGCGGACAGCAGTGTGCAACCGCCGGTGACGCTGAGTTCCTTTTGATCGTTGATCGTGACCTGGCACTGCCCGTAGTTGACAAGGAAATACTCGGCCAGGACAAGTAGGACGGAGAGAATCCCTACAATAGCAGAGAAGACACCGATTGCATACAAGTATCCCACGACTCGATCCCTATTTCTGAATGCTGACCATGCCGGCAAATCCCATGAATGCCATCGCCATCAAGCCCGTTACCATCATGATAATGCCCACGCCCTGCAGCGGCTTCGGAACATGGGCGAAACGCAGCTTCTGGCGGATGCCCGACATCAGCAGGATCGCCGCCGACCAACCCACGCCCGAACCAAACCCGTAGGCGGCGCTCTGGGCGAAAGAGTATTCGCGAATGACCATGAACAAGCTCGCGCCGAGGATGGCGCAGTTGACGGTAATCAACGGCAGAAAGATGCCAAGGGCATAGTACAGGGGCGGGCTGAACCGCTCGACAACCATCTCCACCAATTGAACGAAACCCGCGATGACGGCGATGAAGACGATGAACTCGAGAAACTCCAGCTTCAGCGGGATCAGGATGTGATAGCAGATCAGGTAGTTCAGGATCGTCGTGCACGTGATGACAAACGTCACGGCGCAGCCCAGCCCGACAGCCGTCCGGATCTGGGCCGAACAGGCAATGAACGAACACATCCCGAGAAAGTTCGACAGCAGGATATTGCTCGTGAAGATCGCGGCGATCAGGATGACCAGAAAATGTGTCGTTCCTTCCATCTCTTGCTTCTCACTTTTTCTCTTGTACCGGCGAGATCGCCCTCAACACCCAAAGCAGAACCCCCAACATAATGAACGCGCCCGGCGCAAGAATCATCAACTGGCATTCCGGGTATCCCTGCGGCAGGACCCGGAACCCAAGCAGCGCGCCGCTCCCCAGGATCTCGCGCGGCACGGCAATCGCGCACAGGACGAAACTATATCCGAGTCCGTTGCCAAGGCCGTCCCAGAAGCTCGGCGCCGGCGGGTTTTGAAGCGCATAGGCCTCCGCGCGGCCCATCACGATGCAGTTGGTGATGATGAGCCCCGTATACGGACCGAGCGTCTTGCTCATGTCGAACCAGAAGGCCTTTAGGAGCTGATCGATAAAGATGACGAAGGTCGCTATAACCGCCACCTCAACGATCATGCGGATGCGATTCGGTATGAACTCCCGCATGCACGACAGGATCACATTGCTGCAACAGAGCACAAACGTCAGCGCAACGCTCATCACGATCGCGCTGTCGAGCCGGTTGGTGACCGCCAGCGCCGAACAGATGCCGAGAATCTGGCAAAAAATCGGGTTGTTGGCCCAAATCGGCTCCTTAGCCAACTTGTAGTGCTTCTTGCTGAAAAACGGAAATTGCGGCTTTTGCCCAGCGCCATCGAGCGCACCTGATGCGCCGTCGGTATTTTCCTTGTCTGTCATTTCTTGACCTGTTCGAGGAATCGTTTTACATCTTGCTGCACCAGTTTGTTCACGGCCCGGCATGTCAGCGTCGCGGCGGTGATGCC
>JAADGH010000131.1 GCA_013152475.1 Planctomycetota bacterium | reverse complement strand
TTCTTCGAGTAAAGCGAGCGATAGGGGATGCCGTAGGGCGACGGGGCGGGGTGGAACATCGTCGGCTTGCCCGGCCAGGCCATACCGCCGGGGTGGTGGTCGTCCATCGACCAGCCGCCGTAGGCCACCAGGTCGTCGAACCGCCCCTCGGCCCGGACGTCGTTCTGCGTGATGATGTGGTCGCCGACATATCGCCGGCTCTCCCGCTTGCCCGGCAGGAACCCGACCCAGTCGAGCACCCAGTTCTCCACGCCGTGGTCGCCGTGGTTCTTGATGTGGTCCCACACGCCGAACGCCACCTTGAGCAGCTCGTCGCGCAGCATCTCGCTATCGTGGATCGAGTCATATTCCCCGCCCAGCTCGATCCACCAGAAGTTGCTGCCGGGGACGCCATGGCCGCGGTGGGGCAGATCGTCGTCGGTCAGATACTTGTTTGCCCAGGTGGGTGGAGTGAACGTCTGCGGGCGATCCGTCTCGCGCGCCTGGATGAGGCAGCTCATGCCCATGGTCCTCTTGTCGGCCACGGGCGGCTCGATGTCCTCGTCGAACTCATCCGCCGCCTCGCGGCCGATGCGGAACTCCGCCCCGGACAGCGGCGCGAGGATGCTGTCGCCGGAGCAGTCGGCAAAGAGATTCGCCTCCACCGTCTGCCACGTCTCGCTTGTGAGCTGCCAGCCCTTGATCCGTCTGATCCGGCTGCCCTCCATCTCCAGGTCGTTGCACGAACAGTTGAGCAGGAGCGTGATGTTGTCTTCGTATTTTACTTTCTCGAAAAGGATGCTGTCCCAGATCGAGTAGTTCTGCGTCGGGTTGCGGTAGTCGTTCTCCAGTTCGATCTCGTGGACGATCCCCGTCTCGCGGGTGTCCTTTCCGTGTGCGCCGGAGACCCACATGCGAATCTCCGATGAGGCATTCCCGCCCAGCACCGGCCGGTCCTGCATGAGGACCACCTTCGCCCCATGTCGCGCCGCGGCGATGGCGGCACACATGCCCGACAGCCCTCCGCCGACCACGCAGAAATCGACCTTGTGGGACTGCTTCGCAAGCTTATCTTCGCTTGTCACTACGTCACTCCTTCTCCCGCCGCGTGGATTGCCATGTGCGACTCCGAAAGGACAGCACCATGCCACGACCACCGGCGAAAGTCAATCCAAAACTCCGCCTGCCTCTTGATTCCCCGCTGGCAAAAGAGTAGGGTACCGGCAGATTGCGCAACATCGTTCTCAGAGGAAAGGGATCATCGATGAAGGCAGGCTTTGCGGAGAGAGACATCACCCCCGAGCCGGGGATGGAGAAGCCCGGAGGCTACGGCAAGGCATACCACAAAGTGTTTCACGACCCGTGCAAGGTGCGGGCGGCCGTCTTCGATGACGGGCAGAAACGCGTCGCCCTCGTGGGCATCGACGCACTGTTTGTCTACCGGCCTCTGGTCGAGGCGGCCCGAAAGGGCATCCAGGAGAAATGCGACATCGACCCGGAGGCCATCCTCATCGGCGCGTCGCACTCCCACTCCGCCGGCCCCGTCGGCATGATCCAGCCGGGCCAGTTCGACCATGCCTCGCCCCTCGTGCAGAAGCTCGCCTACGAGCTGTCCTCCTGCGGCGATGCGGCCTACATCGATCGCGTCGAGAAGGCGCTCATCGACGCCGTCTGCGAGGCGGACAAAAACCGCGTCGAGGCCAAGTGCGGCGTCGGCTCGGGCCACGAGGACAAGGTGGCCTTCAACCGCCGCTTCCGCATGAAGGACGGCCTGTCCTACACGCATCCCGGCCAGGGGAATCCCGACATCGTGGAGGCCGCCGGACCCATCGACCCCGAGGTCGGTGTCATCGGCGCCTGGGATGAAGAGGGCAAGCTGCTGGGCTGTGTCGTGAATTATGCCTGCCACGGAACCACTGGCCCGGGCGGGACGTCGGCCGACTGGATCTACTACCTGGAGCAGACGATCCAGGGCGCAATGGGGGACGACGCAATCGTCGTCTTCCTGAATGGCGCTTGCGGCGACGTAACGCAGGTGGACAACCTGAGCCCGTACGTTCGCAGGAGCGGGGAGCGTTCGGCGCAGTTCGTCGGCGGGCGTGTGGGTGCCGAGGCGGTGAAGGTGCTCCTCACCATGGAGCCGGGCGAACTGACGCCGGTCGAGTTCTGCACGAAGATTCTGCCGACCAAGCGCCGCAGGCCCAACCCGGAGCGCCTGCAAAAGGCGCTGGAGCTGGCCGTCCAAGATCGGAGCAAGGTGGATGCCACGAAATGGACCTTCGCCAAAGAGACAGTGATCCTCGACGCGCTCATCGAGAAGGAGCCGGTGGCGGATGTGGAGGTCCAGGCGATCCAGGTCGGCCCGGCGGTGTTCCTGACGAATCCCGCGGAATACTTCTGCCAGTACGGCCTCGATATCAAGGCCGGCAGCAAGTTTCCCTTCACCTACCCCGTGGAGCTGGCCAATGACTGCGTCGGCTACATTCCGACCGAGGATGCCATGGGCGAACATGGCGGGGGGTATGAGACCCGCCTGACGAGCTACAGCAACCTGGAGGTCGGCTGCGGCACGCGCATCGTCGAGGCGTGCATCGAGCTGGCGAACGGCCTGACCCCGGGTAATATCCCCGAACCGGAGAAGGCCCCGCCGTGGAACGCCTCCTGGTCCTACGGGGCTGTGCCGCCGGAGGTGGAGTGATCCGTATCGTCGTGAAAGGGTGAGCCACCCTCCCGCTCGGTCGCCTGCGCGATCCCATTGCCTGCAACATTTCCTGGTCACTGCGTGTAATATAACATAGGAAAGATCATGTACCTGGCGTGGCAGAGGGTTGCCGAAGGGATACTATGAGAAACACAATTGCATCGTTCCTGCTTGCCTTCCTCGTCCTTGTGGGACAGGGACGGGCCTTCGCACAGAGGCCTGTTCGCATCAAGAGCGGACTCATCACCGGCGAAGAGCGGATCGGCGTCCGCATCTATCGCGGCATCCCCTTCGCCGCGCCACCCATCGGCGACCTCCGGTGGAAACCTCCGCAACCGGTAGCGCCCTGGGACGGCGTTCGGACCTGTGTGCAGTATGGACCCTCCTGCCCGCAGCCGACGCCGCTCATGGGACCGCCACCGACGAACAGCAGCGAGGATTGCCTCTACCTGAACGTGTGGACGCCCGTTAATCGCGGCAAGAAGAAACTGCCGGTCATGGTATGGATCCACGGCGGCGGATTCACGACAGGGTCCGGGTCGGGCCTTTGGTACGATGGCAGTGCACTGGCTCGGCAGGGGGTGGTGGTCGTGACGATCAACTACCGCCTTGGGCCGTTTGGTTTTCTCGCGCACCCGTTGCTCTCGAAGGAGTCCGAGCGCAACGTGTCCGGCAACTATGGCATGCTCGACCAGATCGAGGCATTGAAATGGGTGCAGGAAAACATCGCGGCCTTCGGCGGCGATCCGGGGTGCGTGACGATCTTCGGCGAGTCCGCCGGCTCGGCGAGCGTGTGCCGGCTGATGGTGTCGCCTCTGACCAAAGGCCTGTTCCACCGCGCCATCGCCGAGAGCGGCGGCGCCCACGGCCGGAATCGCCACCTGCGCGAGCGATGGTATGGCCTGGAACCGATGGAGAAAGAGGGCGAGCGCATCGTCCGATCTCTGGGGTGCCACAACGCCGCCGATCCCATCGCGGCGCTGCGGGAGAAAAGCAGTGAGGAGATCCTGAACGCATCCAACGCGGCGCAGGGACTGTTTGGCAAGGGGTTCAAATTCGGCCCGGTTATCGACGGCTGGGTCCTGCCCGATGATCCGTCGGCGCTCTTCGAGGAGGGCAAGCAGCACAACGTGCCGTTCATGACGGGCACGAACGCCGACGAGGGGACGATTTTCCTCCAGCAGGTTCGGGTGAAGCGCCCGATGGGGTATCGGTGGTTCATGCGCATCCTGTTCGGGGGGCAGGCCGACGAGATGCTGCGGCTGTTCCCGGTGTCGAAGGTGGAGGACATTCCGGATGCGCTTAACCGTGTGACGACGGTTACCTGTTTCGTCGCGCCGGCACGGGCGCTGGTGCGGGCCATGGACCGGATCGGCGGGACGGCCTATCTGTACCACTTCACCCGTGTGCCGCCATCGCCGAAGTCACGGCAGCTCGGCTGCTTTCATGCGCTGGAGATCTTGTATGTTTTCGGGAACGTGCGCGTCGGTGTTGCGTTCAACGCCACGGACCGGAAGCTATCGGACATCATGAGCGCCTGCTGGGTCCGCTTCGCCACGACCGGCAACCCAAACGGGGAGGGCATTCCCGAGTGGCCCGTTTACCATACGGAGACGGATCGGTACCTCGAGTTCGGCGACGAGATCAAGGTGAAATCCGGCCTCTACCGTGAGGCCTGTGACCTGATGGAGAAGCGCTACGCTTCACTCCGTGAAGGGCGCTTCGGAAAGTGATGAGCGGAGGGTTGTCACTTCCGCCCGGCGATGCCGAGCTTTTCGGGTTCGAGTCGGGTGCGGAAGCCGGCGGCTTGGAGGCGGCGTTGGACCTCGGCGGGGACGTCGCGGCGGCCGCTGCGGGAGTGGGGGGCGCCGGTGTAGTGGAAGAGACGGCCGCCCCGCTTGAGGATGCGGAAGAGGTGGCAGTAGAACTCGCCGCTGTATAACTCCCCCGCCAGAGAGAACCGGGGCGGGTCGTGGATGACGGCGTCGAAGGAGGCGTCGTCCATACTTCGGACAACCTCAAACGCGTCCCCATCGACCATCTCAATCGGCGGCTGGTAGAGCTCCCGCGACCACGGGTTCTCGGCGCGAAGCTCGCGCACCGAGTCGTAGACTTCGACGGACACGACACGCTCCGCGCCCTTGCGCGCGGCCCAGATGGCTGTGTAGCCCAGGCCGCCACAGGTGTCGAGGACCGTGTCGCCCCGGCGCACGGTTCCCT
The DNA here is from genome assembly GCA_013152475.1 of Planctomycetota bacterium. Lineage (GTDB taxonomy): Bacteria > Planctomycetota > Brocadiia > JAADGH01 > JAADGH01 > JAADGH01. The sequence continues at coordinate 19,654 of JAADGH010000131.1, read as the reverse complement.
CCACCTTCAACCGGGAATCCTCGAAGGGATCGATGTCCTTCGTGCGGTGCATCTGGACGCCGTCGATCTCGAGGGTCGGCGCGCCGGCGGTGGGGGAGAGCTTGGCGTAGTGGTCGCGTGCGATTTCGAGTGCCTGCGGCCCGTCGGGGGTCAGTGCAAAGACGCGCTTCTTCCTCCGGGCCATCGTTTCGAGGTCCGAGCGATCCACAGTGCGTCCGTCGGATAGGCGGATGCCATCCGGCAGAATCTCCACGGCGGCGGTCGACAGGTTCAGGTCGAAGGATATCGTAACTGTCGATTCTACATCGGCTTGCAGCAACCGCTCTGCATCTTCGGAGGTGCAGAGGTATTCCACGCGGGTCGCGGCGGAACGATTCATTTCGGTTCGAGGTAGCTTTTGGCGATGATATTGTAGCTCTTGAGGATGGCCGCATCGCTCTGTCTCACCGCGTCCCGGTTCAGAACGATGGTATATTCCCCCTGAAAGTCGAACTTATAAAACCGATCTCGGACCGATTCGACGAGTTCTTTGAAGTGCCTTAAATCGCGCACGGTCTGATTGTTCACTTTGAGCAGAACCAGGTTCTTCATCTGGTGGTATCCCACGTTGACCGAATCCGGAAGCACCTTGTTCAGGACAACGATTCGCCGGCGCGCGGGCGAGGGCCGGAGACGGAGCGTATCATAGAGGTGGAGAAGCCGTTTGTCGGCCTTCCTGCGCCAATTGCTGCCCCACATGGTCATGTATCCCTGGGTCAATTCCTGGAATACAAGCCCTCCAAGGATGTAGTACTGCGGCAGTGAGTCATAGTCGTTGGGAGGGATCATGAAGCAGTCGCGCGTAATGGGAAGGAGCTTGAAGGACACATCCATCTTCTTCTTGTCCCGCAGGATGCTCATCTTCAGCTCGTCGCCAACGAAGTGTCGCAGCGAGATGAGGCCGTAGAAGTTCAATTTTCCATAGTGGGCCGACTCGTACAGCCCGCGATCATCGATGTTCTTTCCATCGACGCTCAAGATGACATCGCCTTTCTTCAGGACGTTGTGTCCGCTGGTCATCGGGTAAACCCCGTTGACCAACATGCCGGTGTCCTCGGGGGCGAGACCGAGATAGGCGCGCAGGTTTTCGTCGCTCATGAGATACGCTTGGTTGATATAGAAGAAGGGAAGACCGTCGTACTTCCCATCGTCGAAATCCTGAAGCATGTGTTTGATGGTGTCAATGGCGCAGACTTTGATCGTCTTGCGGGCGCTGTCGAAGTAGGACGTGATGCCTACGAGACGGGAATTGACGAACACCGGCTCGCCGTTTCCGCCGGAGTCCAGGCCGGTGGTCATGTGATGAAGGAGAACGGCGCCGCCCGATTGGTAGAAGCCGATCGCCGTTTTGAAGACCTCCGCGCCGTACTGTTTGTAGGTCCCGTAGGCGTCCCATTTGGCCACGACAACGCGTCCTCGCGGCGGGCCGCTGGCGGCGAAGCGCACCGGTTTCAGGTCCTGAAAGAAGCGTTCATCTTTCACCTTCAACAGGGCCAGCCCGGTGTGATAGTCCTTCAGCACCACTTCGGCGGGGACCATGCGCCGGCCGCCGTGCTTGGAGACTTCGACAAGGATGTGATTCGCCATCGGATAGGCAATCGTCAGGATCCGATTGCCCTCGAGCACGCACCCGGTGAGGACCTTCTTCTCCACCTTGCCCCGTTTCCAGGGCGAGTAGAACTCCAGCCCCTGCCGCGTGACGGTAACCGACACGAGCTCCCGGGACAGGTCCTGCGCCCAGAGGCCGCCCGCGAATAGGAGCAGTAAAATGACCGCGTGTCTTTTCATTTTCTCCCGTACCCCGTGTGCTTGTCCAACCGCCTGTCCGACGGGATTCGGTATTTCATCAGAATCTGCGCGCTGGCTTTCTTGGCCTGCTCGGCGTTAAGCACGATCGGCTTGCGGCCGCCTTCCACATCGACCCGATGAAATTTCCCCAAGGGTCTTTTGAATGCCTCGATAACGTCTTCGAGCCGGTTGATTGCTATGCCGTTGATCTTACTCACGATCTTGTTCCGCACATCCGACACATACGTGTTGGCCGGGTCCGGCAGGACCGACACGAGGACGATGAACTCCTGACGCTCGGGGTGGCACCGGTCCCGCTGAAGGCATGTGTAGTAGTAGAGCATCAGGGGATCGGCGTTGTAGTACCACTTGTTCCATGTTTCCAGATAACCCCGGCTGAGCGGCGTAAAGATCAGCCCCGCGTAGATATAGTAGCGCGGCAGCGACTCGAACTGCTTGAACCAGGGGATGCGCACCGGCGGCAGCAGGACCGGGAACCTAACGGCCATCGGTTTCTTCTCGCGCCAGATGCCCAGCTCCACCGCCTCGCCGATGTGCTTCAGGTCCACCAGGTGGGTAAACCGGATGCGCCCGTCTTCGAGCGGGATGCTGCCGTCGTTGGCAATCGGTACGCCGTCCACGCTCATGATGACGTCGCCGTCCTTCAGATGGCCGGCGGCGCTGGACTTCGGTACCACACAGTCGACGACCACCCCGGACTGTCCCTCCTGCATGCCCAGGTAGTTCCGGTAGCTCCCGTTTTCCAGATCGCTCGTGAAGACACCCAGGTCGGGGAAGCCATCGAACCTCCCGTCGGCCACGTCCTCGATAAAGTGCTGGATGATCGGCGTGGGGACCATGTAGCCGATGTTCTCGCTCCCCGTGCGGACCTGGAAGGCCACGCCGATGATCTTGTCGTTCTGGATTACCGGACCGCCGCTATTGCCGGGATTGATGGCGGCGTCGGTCTGGACCATCAGGAACGCCGACTTGCTGCTGTGGGAATACGACCGAATCTCAACCCGCGAGACCACCCCCTCGGTAATCGAAATGCGCTCCCCACCCACGGGATACCCATAGGTGGCGACGACGCTCTTCAACTTCGGGATGGTGTTCCCGACCTCGAGCTGCGTTGTGTCGGCGAAGAACTTCTTGTCCTTCACCTTCAGGATCGCCAAATCGCATTCATGGCCGATGAACTGGACCTCGGCCTCGTACTGGTTCGGGTCGTTCTCTTTGGTCACCTGGATAAACGTCGCATCGGAAACCACGTGCGCATTGGTCAGGACGCGATTGCCCGTGATGACCGCGCCCGATCCCGTGACCGTGCCGTTGGACATCATGCGCCATGGGATAAAATAGACCGGCCGGATGTACGTCGTCCGAATCTTGACCGTCGCCTTGCGGATCCGCAGCGTGGCATCGTCGTCGTCCGCAAACAGACAGACGGAAGCGAGACAGCAAACGGCAAGAAGCAGTACTTCGATGGCTTTTTTCATCAGGAACGTCACGCACTGGGTAGCGGCTGTTGCTTCAGACTTATCCCACCAGTCTACACGATTCGTCACATGAAAGAAACCAAAATATTCCGAAGGCCCATTGCGTCGCTTTGAGCCCTACCTTCCAAACCGCTCCACCTCCTCCTTCGCGATCCGGGTCCAGTCCGACATCCGCTCCGGATGGTGGGCGCAGGTGTGGGTGTCTTTTAGCACCATCTCCACAACGCAGCCCCGTGTCTGCTCCAGGAACGTGCGGATGCCCTGCCGCACCTCTTCCTCATCCCAGCCCACCCCCGCGACGACGGCGGGGTTCGGCTTGTAGGAGAAGATATACTTGTCCTCCAACTGCTCCGCGCTCTCGACGGGGTCAATCCACGGGCTCATGGAGATGCGGCGGATACGCGGTATCTGCTTCACGTAATCCAGCTTCTTGTCCAGCGGCTCGCAGCAGCCATAGGCGTTCAGGCCGAAGCGCGTCAGCCACTGCTTCTCGTAGCGCAGGGCGAACTCGTCGTGCATGGCGGGCGAGACCTCGGAGAAAATCTGCGTCGTGCAGAACCCCCACATGTCCATGGGCCGCACGTGCTCGCCGTCGAAGTCGGGCTGGGGCAGCTCGTCGGAGAAGGCCACGCCGCCGGAACCGCAATAGTCGGCCCCGTTGTTCAGGCCAAGCGCGTTCTCCTCCTCCAGCGTGTCTAACACGCCGAGGAACCCGTCCATGATTCGCTGCAGGCCGCGATGCACCCAATCGGGCCGGTCCATCATGGCCCAGAGCAACTGCTCCAGGCCGACCCATTGCGAGAACATATCGACCGGTGCGATGCGGCTGTAGGTCGCTCCCTTCTTCAGCACCGGCAGGATGCCGTCGAAGAGCTCGGACAACTGTTCATACCGTCGTTCAGTCGCTTCCCAGTTCACGGTCACCTGCGGGAGCTGGATCTTGTCCAGGTCCTCGTCGGTCTTGATGACCGGCTCGAAGTGATCGGCCCCGAGGGGATCGTCCGACTTCGTTCGCTGCGCATTGAAGCCCCAGCCCGTCATGGACCACGCCACGCCGCACGTGATCTCGCCGCTGACGACGTTGTCGTCCTGCAAATGCTCCCAATAGTAGATCCGCCGCCGCAGGTCGCGCTCCAGGGCGATACATCCGGGGTCGGTGCACTGGAGCCGGTCGTCCGGCATCAGTTCCCGCCACGACCCTTCGGGAAAGATCAGCACCATCGGCCGATCCGGCTCCAGCCGATTGAACCGCGTCCACATCTCGGCCCGCTCGGCGTGGATCGGTTCCGCCGCGATCTCCGCCACCCGCGCCGCCAGCTCACGAATGATCTGCACGTCTTTGTCCGGGAATGCCATGGCATCGCTTCCTACTGGTGAACCAAGGGATCCTGATCTGAGGAGGAGATTCTACATGGATCGACGCGTCGGAATCAAGGTGTCGGGTGGGCCTTGCGCGAACAGGGCGGCCGAATGCGGGATGATGAGATTGCTTCGCCCCGCTCGCGATGACAATGGGTGGGGCACAAGCCACGCTCTGCACAAACCCGGCGTCAGATCAGTCCACCCCGGTCCAGGCGGCGGAGCTGGATGGCTTCGGCGATGTGAGGGGCTTGGAGCTTCTGGTTGCCGTCGAGGTCGGCGATGGTGCGGCCGACCTTGAGAATCTTGGTGTAGGCCCGGGCGGAGAGGGCAAGACTCGTCATGGCCTGCTTGAGGATCGACTCGGCCTCGTTGGTAAGCCGGCAGTGCTGCTTGATAAGGCGAGAGGGCATATTCGCATTGGTGAATATGGCGTCTCCGGCGAAGCGCTCCTCCTGGAGGCGCCGGGCGGCCATGACCTGCTCGCGAATCTCATCGGAGGACACCGACGGCAGGTCGGACCGCAGCTCGCGATACGGCGGCGCGGGGACCTCGATGTGGATGTCGATGCGGTCGAGCAGGGGACCGGAGATGCGCGACATGTATCGCTGAATCTGCCCCGGCGAGCACCGGCACTCCCGGCGCGGGTCGCCGTAATAGCCGCAGGGGCAGGGGTTCATAGCGGCCACGAGCATGATCCGCGCGGGGAACTTGGTGGACATCTTCGCCCGCGCGATGGTGACCGTGCCATCCTCCAGCGGCTGGCGCAGGACTTCCAGCGTGTGCCGGTTGAACTCAGGAAACTCGTCCAGGAAGAGCACGCCGTTGTGCGACAGGCTCACTTCCCCCGGCCGAGGGTACGTCCCGCCGCCGACCAGCCCAGCGTCCGATACCGTGTGGTGAGGCGCTCGGAAAGGCCGCGTGGCGACGAGGGAGTCCGTAGGGCCAAGGAGTCCGGCGACGCTGTGGACCTTCGTCGTCTCCAGCGACTCTTCCAGGGATAGGAGCGGCAGAACGCTCGGCAGGCGCTGGGCGAGCATGGTCTTCCCTGCGCCGGGCGGGCCGATCATGAGCGTGTTGTGTCCGCCTGCGGCGGCGACGGTGAGTGCGCGCTTGGCGTGGTCCTGGCCTTTGACCTCGGAGAAGTTCAGGTCGTAGCTGGAGAGGGACTGCTGAAAGAGCTTGCGCACGTCGGTTCGGCGCGGCTCGATGGGGGCTTGGCCGGTGAGGAATCCAACGGCATCGACGAGCGTCTCAACGGGGATGACATCGAGGCCGGTGACGACCGACGCCTCGGCGGCGTTGTCCTTGGACAGGATAATGCCTCGGAGGCCCTGTTCCTTCGCCTCGATGGCCATGGGCAGGCAACCCTTGACGGAGCGGACGCGGCCATCGAGGGCCAGTTCGCCGACGATGAGATACTCCTCCAGGTTCATGCAGAGGATTTGCTGTGTGGCGATGAGCATGCCGACGGCGATGGGCAGGTCGAAGGAGGGCCCCTCCTTGCGGAGGTCGGCGGGGGCCAGGTTGACCACAAGGCGGCCGGACTTGAAGGGGTAGCCGCTGTTGCGAAGGGAGGTGGTGACGCGGTCCAAACTCTCCTTGACCGCGGCGTCCGGCAGGCCGACGATGACGAAGCGGGGAACGCCTTTGCCGACATCGACCTCCACCTCGACAAGAACGGCGTCGATGCCATAGACCCCGGCACTGGTCACAGTGGCCAACACGGATGTGCTCCCCCTTTCGCGGGGACGGGGTTTTTACCTGTCACGCATGCAGGCGACGCGCTTCCCGGTTCCCCAATGATTCCGAACACAGTCGCAACACGTGCCCTGCCGGGTGCATTTTTCGCTGGTGCAGACGCAGCGCGCCAGGTTCTTCTCATATTGCGCGCACTTCTCCTCGTGCTCATCGGGCAGGGACATAGTCGATTCAGGCCGTTTCGCCCCACGCATGCAGGCCGTGAGCGGCCATTGCGTACTGTTTGCGTGGTAGGCCATGCACTCGCAGCAGATCCCGCGTCGCGGGCAGTCAACCTCCGTGCACGGGCACATCTGCTTGTTGATTTCGATGTTCGGACATTCTATCGCAGCCATTCCACATTCCTCCTTCTCACGATCTCATCCCCCTCGATAGGTCTTATACATTTCTTCGAGGAGCAACATATCTTTGAGGCTGTCCTCACCCGACGACAGAGGCTCTTTGTCGTCCGCGACGCAGTCGATGAAGTGCTCCGCCTCCCGCCGGAAGCTCCAGCCGTATTCCGGGGCGAGAGTGCTGATGTCGCCTTCCTTGCAGACCGTAACCGTCGCAGGCGCCTGGACATTCAGTGGTGCGCGCACGGCCACATCGAGCCAACCGGTCTCAAAGTTGATCCGTACGCCTTCGTCAAACTCGGTCTTGGCCACCGACCCGGTCTCCAGTGTGCAGTCGAAGTCACCGTAGTCGAAGACCGTGACGCTGCGCATGGCGAAGGGATTCGCGCCCGGCCGCCGGGTGGCGGCTCGGATGCCCTGCGGGTCGCCGAGGAGATAGCGCATGAGGTTGAGGATGTGGCAGAACATGGCGTTAGAGCCGGCGTAGACGCCGCGCTCGTCCTCCGCCACAAAGTCGGGCACACCGTCCGAGATGTTCGGGCGCTTCACCTCGCCCTTCGGTGCGATGGCCGGCGGGTCATAGCCACACTGCCAGTCTCCGACGAAATCATGGCAGCGTGCGTAGGTGATCTTGCCCATCGAGCCGCTCTCGCGCGCCTCGTCGATGATCCGCTTCGCCCTCTGGCATCCGGTGTCGTACCGCTTCATGTAGGCGACCATGAGCTTGACATCGTTGGTCTTGGCGCAGTCCACCATCCGACGGGCGTCGTCGGAGTTGGCGGCCATGGGTTTTTCGAGGTAGACGTGCTTGCCCGCTTCCATGAGCGGAATCGACAGGTCGACATTGAGCGGCCACAAGAGGATGGCCGCTGCGGCATCGAACTCACACTCCTTGATAAGCGCATCCACGCTGTCAACGTGCCGGGGGATGCGGTTGACCTCGGCGACCTCTCGGGCGAGGCCGGCCTGCCGGTCGCAAACGGCCACGACGGAGCAGCGCTTCACCTGGAGGAAATTCCGCAGGTGGACGGACTGCCCCATCTTCCCACACCCCACCATCGCGAGACGAACAGGTTCCATAGGACTCTCCCTGACGGGCCTGCTCGGCGGTCAGAACGCGCCGGGCTACTTGTTCTTACTGTAGTCCTGGTCGAGAATCACGATGATCTTGTCGGTCACGTCGAGGGCCGGGTCCGCATCGAGGACCGCGTTGCTCCGAAGCAGGGCCTTGACCTGCATCGGATCGAGCTGGCCCAGCTCCAGGGCGTCCTTCCGCAGCAGGATGTGGAAGCCGTTGTCCTTGCGGAACTTCGTCAGTACCTTGAAGATCTCCGTGTAGACCTCCTTGTGGGCGGCGGCGTACTTGCGCTGCCACTCGCTGGCGGCCACATCGGCCTGAGCTCGGAGAAGCGCTGTCTTCTCGGCCAGCTCTTTTCGCTTGTTGGCGGCTTCGTCGCTGGCGGGGTCCAGGAGCTTGAGCTCCTCGGCCAACTTGGTCAGATCATCGCGCTGTTTCTGAAGCTCGGTGCGCTTTTCCTGGTAGGCCACGTCGAGCTCCTGGACGCGGTCTTTGCCCATCTTGCATTCCTTGACAACGCGGTTCAGGTCGATGAGACCGATTTTCAGGGGGCCCTCCTGGCTGAAAGCAATGCGCGATGTCTGGAACAGCATCCCCACCAAAGCGGTGACTGTTAGAACCGTCACAACGCCGATCGTCCTCTTTCGCACGATATTCTCCTTCCTTTCAGGAATCCTACTCGTCAGAACGGAAAAACATAGTAGGTTAACATAGCACCTCCCTAAGGGCATGTCAATGTTTTTGTTCGGCCGGCCGAACGGCGGGCGCCCTGTGATCGAACCTTGACAGAACCGAGGCCGCCGTTTATCGTTGCGGGTTGTTGAGGTCCCTATCTTTGAGGACATGGCTCGTGTTTTTCCGGAAACGTTCCCGATGCCCTGACTTTGAGATCGGCGCACAGACGGCCCCCGACTGCGGCAGCGCGGCGCTCGCCTTCGAGTATGTCTCGGGGGAACGCGTCGAAGGGACCCACGTCTCCGCTGTCACCGGCAGGCTGGGCACGTGGGAGATCATCTACACCGCCGGCGAGCGCGGCATCGCGGAGGGCGGATCCATCGCCATCGCCCGGGCAACGTGGTCGGGGTTTCGCTTCGACTATCGTCCCCAGAGCAGAAACCCCAAGGGCATCGCCTTTATGTCGATTGAGGCCGACACGGAGGCCGAGCTCCAGTTAATTCCCAACACAACGAATCCCTCGCACCGCCGGCCGGTTGCCCTGGTGCTCGCGCGCATGGGGGCCATGAAAAAGGGCGATACATTCGTCCTTCGGATCGGCGACCGCCGCAGCGGCGGGCCGGGGGCGGTGGTCCCGTCCACGGTCTGGAAGGAGGCGAAGATTCTGATCGGCGTCGACCCGGAGGGCGCAGGCGAGTATCGGCAACTGCCGTGCTCCCCCCTGATCGTGAACACCGTCCCCGGCGACGCCCCAAAGCGATACCACCTCTTCGCGCCATCCATCGTCCGGCCCGACGAGCCCTTCCACCTGCATGTCCTTGCCATCGATGAGAACGGCAATATCTGCACAAAATGCGACCACATGCTGCGCGTCCACGGTCCGCCAACGCTGGGGCACATGCCCATGACATTCGGATTTGCGAAACAGGACGCCGGCTGTCGGCGGTTCAGCGACGCGGTCATCGACGCCGAAGGCCGGGTGCGAATCGAACTGGAGGACGCGAAGCTCGGCATCACCGCCCGGAGCAATCCTGTCCTCTGCACGGCCTCGCCGAGGAAGCGGATCTTCTGGGGCGATCTCCATGCCCACGCCTATGACGCCCAGGAGATACGCGACCTGACCCCCACCACCCACCCCGCTGAGAGCTATCGCTTCGCGCGGGATGTGGCGCGGCTCGACTTTTGCGCCGTGGCCAGCCACATCTTCGAGCCGGAGCTGGACGCCGTGTGGTGGCCCATCGCGCAGAAGGCGGCGGCGGCGTTCCACGAACCGGGCCGGTTCATTACTTTCCTCGGGTGCGAATGGCGGGGCAAACGGGGGGAGGGTGGAGATCGGAATGTGATCTTCAAGGACGAACACAACCCCGTCGTCAATTCGAAAGCGGCCGTCAACGATCTCTACGAAATCTACCGCGATACCGAGACACTGATCATCCCCCATGTCGGCGGCGCCATCGCCGACTGGGACCACCACGACCCGGACCTGGAGGTCCTGGCCGAGGTGGCGTCGGGCCATGGCAACTTCGAGTGGTTCGCGCAGGAGGCGCTGTCGAAGGGGCGCCGCGTCGGCCTGATCGGCTCCTCCGACGGCCATCGCGGCACACCGGGCCTGCCGAGGGCCATCACCAGCGGCGGGGGCGGGCGGTTCGCGAAGTACCTGAACCGCCGCGACTCCGGATACGGCGGCGGACCGCTGGCGGCCGTCTATGCCGAGGAGCTGACCCGCAACGCGATCTGGGACGCGATCCGGCGACGCGAGGTCTACGCCACGACGGGCGCACGGATTTTCCTGAATGTGAAACTTAACGGCTTCCCCATGGGCAGCGAGATGGAGACGAAGCGGCCGCCGCAGGTCCTCGTCGATGTGGAAGGCGCTGGCGATCTGCTGCGTGTGGACCTGATCCGCAACCAGGAGGTCATCCTGTCCGCGCCGGGCAATGGGCCGTCGAAGAGGCTGGAGCATATAGATCGGTGGATGCCGAAGGGGACGAGCTACTACTACGTTCGGGTCCTCCAGCGCAATCGAGAGGTTGCCTGGTCGTCGCCGATCTGGGTGCGCAATGTCATGGACGCGAAGAAGATCCCGCGCAAGCACTATCCCTCCTGGAACACGAACGAGTCGGTGGTGTTGAAGGCGGTCCCCGAGAACGATGCCGACGCGCACCTCGACGCGCTGATGGACTATCTGGAGCGCGAGGAAAAGGCGAGCCGCTTTCGCTCCGTCACGCCGATCGAAGTGGTCGATTCGCAGATGGGAAAGTTTGCATTGTTCTACGCCTATCTCCTTCGGCGCTCGATGCCGATCAGCATCAAGTGGTTCTTCGAGTTCGAGTGTCCGCGCATCCGGATCGAGCCGGGCTGGCTGGACTTCGGGCCGTGGCGGGTCACGTGAGCGTGACCCACACTATGCAATTGCAACTCGGGCCGAAAGAAGGTATAATAAAAGTGCCTGAGGGAAAAGTATGTCCATACGAATCACGTGTCCAAACCCCGAGTGCGAACGGTCCCTGAAGCTGAAGGATGAGCTGGCAGGCAAGAAGATCCGCTGCCCCGACTGTCATGGCGCCATTCGCGTGCCCGGCCGACAGGACGCCGACGACGAGCTGGTGGGCCGAAGGCTCGCCCACTACGAGATCATCTCGAAGATCGGCAGCGGCGGCATGGGCGCCGTGTACCGAGCGCGAAACCTGAGCCTCAACAAGATCGTCGCGCTCAAGATCCTACCGCCCTCCCTGCCGGAGGAGGATCCCTCATTCGTCAAACGATTCATCCGCGAGGCCCAGTCCACGGCCCAGTTGGACCACCCGAACGTCGTCACGGTGCACTACGTTGGCAGCGAGGACGACTATCACTTCATCGAGATGGAATACGTGGACGGTAGGCCGCTTCGCGATCTCCTGCGCGACCCCGACAACATCACCATCGCCCAAGCCACACGCATCACCATGGACGCAGCGAAGGCCCTGGCCTCGGCCCACGACAAAGGCATCATCCACCGCGACGTAACCCCCGACAACATCCTCATCACCACCGACGGCAAGGTGAAGGTGGCCGATTTCGGCCTGGCCTCCATGGGCGACGACGAGGAGCGCGTCCGAAAGGGCAAAGTCTTCGGCACGCCCTACTATATGTCCCCCGAGCACTGCCGCGGCCTGGAGAGCGACGCCCGGAGCGACATCTACTCGCTCGGCGCGACCTACTACCATCTGCTCACCGGCGAGCCGCCCTACTACGGCGAGCGACCGGAAACCATCGTCCGCATGCACGTCAAGGCCGCCGTGCCGTCGCCGCAGGCGATCTATGAGGACATCCCGGACGAAGTGGATAAGATCGTCATGAAGATGATGGCCAAAGACCCGGATGACCGCTATCAGTCATGCGACGAGTTGATCGACGACCTGGAGGACGAGGCGCTGGCCGTGGCCAGCGAGGAGAGTACGCGGAGCATGGTGTCCGGGGAGTCGGGCGACGACGATGTGGAGGTGGTCCGGCATTCGCCTGTCGCGAACGTCTTTGCCGGCGTAGCGGGGGCGCTCCTGGCGGTACTGATCGCGGCGGCGGTCTTTGTCTACCTCAATCCTTTCCCCACTCCGGTCAGGCCAAAGTCCGCACCCCAAACGGCGCCGGCCAAGCCGCCGCAAGCCCAAGCGGCAGAGTCCAGGCCTAAACCGGCGGCGCCCGCTCCCGAGGCCAAGGGGCCGCCGGCCACCGCCAAGGCGGAGGGCCCCGACAAGCCGGAACCAAAGCCTAAACCCGCTCCTCCGGAGAAACCCGAGGCCGAAGCTCCCGCCCAGGAAGCGAAACCGCCCGAGGCGGCCCCGCCCGCCAAGCCGACCACTCCTCCGCTCGATACAAAGGCCTATGCATCGGCCGTCCGAGAGATCGACAAGCTGGTTGACAACCGGAAGTATGACAAGGCCCTCGTCCGGTTGAAAGATCTGGCCGAGAAGATGCCCCCGGCGGGAGTGCACATCGCCATCAAGCAGGACAACATCGCCCGGCTGAAGAAGCAATGGGCGCGCCTGCTATCGGCGGACCTGAAGGGCAAGCCGCCGATTCCCATGGGAAGCATCGTTAAGAAGTACGGCTACGCAGGAACGGTGATCGACATCCAGGATACGGGCATCGCCGCGAGAAGCAAGGTGACCACCCACATCAAATGGGACCGCCTGTCGAAGGCCGAATCGCTCGCCCTTATCGAGAAGGTCCTTCCGCCCAAGGACGCGGACACGGCTCTGGGGCTGGCGGCCTTCTGCATGGAGGGCACGGAGAAGCTCTTCGGCCAGGCGGTGCAGTACCTCGGCGCGGCCAGGGGCCTGGGCGCCGACGTCACTTCTCTGATCGCTGAATTGGCGTTCCTTCGGACCCTCTGCCCTTCGACGGCACCGCCCCCTGCACCCAAGGACGAGGCGAAACCATCCGCCGCCAAGGCCGCGGTGCAGGAGAGCCCTCCCCCCGCAAAATCCGCCAAGAAGAAGGGGGGCGAGAAGAAAGAGGCGAAAAAAAAGGAAGACGGCGCAGTCCTCAGAGACCTGCGGAAAAAATTTAAACGCGCCGTGCGCTACCCCTTCTCCTCGGCCAGTCACCTGGCAGGGATGAAGGTGCAGCTCCCGCCCAACCCACGCTTCGCCCGGGGCAGGAACGGAAAGGCGCTGATCATCGAGCCGAAGCGGTCGGTGGAGATCCCGGTGGCTATGCCCAAGAACGCCGGCATGATTGAGTTCCTGGTCCTCCTATCCGGGCCGAAGGCCAATTTCATGCTGGCGGCTGGGAGCGACTCCCCTCCAAAGACGGACGGACAGCGCGGCGGCGGGGCAAAGCCCCACAAGAGCGCCCCGATCATCGTGCAAGTCGCGGGGGAGCTGCGGGTATCGTTTCAGAAGACGGCCAACGGCAAGCCGGTGCAGTTGCAAAGCAAGGGCGACTTTCCCTGGGAAAAGTGGGTGCGGGTAAGCATCTACTGGGGGCCCGACGGCCACAAGCTCTTCATAAATGAGAAACTGGCCGCCGAGGGCGAAGGCAAGGGCCTGGGCAGCAACCTGCGCTCGCTTTCCTTCGCCAACCGTATCCCGGGCGGCGGACAGAAGGGACAGAAGCCGGGCCAGCAGCCAGCCGCTGACACACTGGTCGTTCTCAACGAGGTCATCCTCTACGCGAGCATGCGATAACCCGTCAGGGCGAAAAAGCTCCGCACTTTCGAGGGCCTTCCGCAACAGGAACTACGTATGCACCGGCCGATCCAGCCAGACCTCAGCCGTCTCCATGATGCCCTCGGCGAGGGTCGGATGGGCGTGAATGGTCTCGGCGATCTCCTCGATGGTGGACTCCAGTTTCATGGCTAAGGCCAGTTCGCCGATCATGTCGCTGGCGTGTGCGCCGACGATGTGCGCGCCGAGCAGCTCGCCCGTCGTCGGGTCGCCGATGAGTTTGAACATGCCGTCGATCTCGCCGCCGGCGATGGCCCGGCCGAGGCCGCGGTAGTGGAATGTGGCGCACTTCACGTCAATGCCCTGGTCTTTCGCTTGTTGCTCGGTGAGGCCGACGCACGCCGCCTCGGGATGGACGAATATGCAGGCCGGGATCACACGGCAGTCGATCCTGGCCCGCTGTCCGGCCGCGTTTGCCGCGGCCACCTTTGCCTGGGCGCTGGCCACGTGAGCGAGCTGGGGCGCAGGCGTAATGTCGCCGATGGCATAGATCCCGGGGAGGGCCGTCCGGCAGGTCTCGTCGATCTCGATGGTCCCCTTGTCTGTGGTTTTGAGGCCGACGTTTTCGAGGCCGAGCCCCTCGGTGTAGGGCTCGCGCCCGACGGAGATCAGCGCGACCTCGGCATCGACGGACTTCCCGGAGGCGAGTTTTGCCGAGACGCCGGAGTCGGTAGTGGAGAGTTCCTCTACTTTTGTCTTGGTGTGGACACCGATCTTCTGTTTTTTGAACGCCTTGAATATTTCCTTGGAGACATCCGCGTCTTGCAGGGGGAGCAAACGATCAAGGGCCTCGACAACCGTGACCTTGGCGCCGAAGGCATGGAGGAAAGAGGCGAACTCGGCGCCGATGTATCCGCCACCCACGATCAGGATACTCTTGGGCAGAGACGAAAGCCGCAGCGCTTCATCGCTGGTGATGACCTTTTTCCCATCGTAGGGAAACGCGCGGATTTTTGCGGGACGGGACCCGGTGGCGAGGATGATCTTGTCCGCGTGGATTGTTCTGTCGCCGACGCCAATCGTATTCTCATCTCTCAAACACCCCACACCTTCAATGACATCGACTTTGTTTTTTTTGAGGAGCAAGCCGATGCCCTTGGTAAGCGTTTCGATAACGGTGCGGGTGCGCTGCATTGCCTTGGCGAAATCCAGCTCCGGCTCGGAGGCGCGGATGCCAAAATCAGCGGCCCTGCGGACATCATCAATAAGTCGGGCGCACTCCCACAGCGCCTTGGTTGGGATGCACCCCCGGTTGAGACATGTCCCGCCGAGTGCGTCTTTTTCGATAACACAAACCTTGGCCCCGAGCTGAGCGGCTCGGATGGCTGCAACGTAACCCCCTGGCCCACCACCGATTATAGCAATGTTGCACGGAGACATGGGATCCTTTCGCATGAGAATGGAACTTGAATCCTGCTCAAAAAGAAGGCTTGATTATACTCGTGGCATGGTGGTTTGTCAAGGAAACGGAGATGCCAGGAAGAAATGTTTTTTTCGTTGACATGCGCAAGCGGATGTAATATAATTTGGCACGAGGTGGGCAGGAAACGTTGCTCTGAGTGTTTCGGCATGGCAGCGTCTTCGAGCCGGTTGCTGACGCGGAGTTGTCCGCGTCCTTGCGAGGCAACGCTCAGTATGAAGGCGTGTGACATGCCGAGTTTAGGGAACGTTGTCTAGGATTTTCTTGGGGAGGCTTCAGGTTCGACGTAGGTTGGAAGAAGGCCCTATCCTGGCGATGTGCCCGATATATACCTGACACGGAAAGTAAGAAAGTGGTTCTTTTTGCCGATCCATGCTATACGTCTTATACAGAGAATCTGCATTCGGGAGAAGACTTTTTTTCAATCCTTTCCGAGGTGGTTAAATCGGGCCACTTGGACGGGGGCAGCTCCGTCCAAATTGGTGATAGAGAACAACAGACGTTTTCAACTCATCAGCAGCGAATATGATGAATGGAACAGATGGACTCCTTGCTGAATGGGGCGGCATGTTAGGCGCAGCCGATCGGCTTGGAGTTCGCACGCTTTCACCATAGTCGCGCAGGATACACGTCTTTCTTTCTTCTACGGGCGATCCCCTCTCCGGGAAACATCCGCAGTGTTCGGTCGTGCGGGAGCATTTCGTTTCCTGACACCGTGAGAGGGGGTAAGAACCCATCGAACCCAAAGTTGTAGTCATCCTGGTTGTCGCCGTTGGGTGTATTTGCGTCGGGCTTGGGATCCTTTTCGCCTTCCTGTTGGCAAGAATCAAGAAGCAAAATGCCGCGCGGGAGGCCGAGGAGATCATCAGGGAGGCGGAGGCCGAGGCAAATCGAATCAAAAAAGACGCCGAGCTTGCATCGAAGGAGGAAATCTACCAAAAACGAGAGGCTCTGGAGAAAGAAGCCCAAGAGGCCAAGCACGAGATCAGAGACAGCGAGAGACGCCTCGCCAAACGAGAAGACAGCCTGGACCGAAAGGTGGATCTTCTCAACAAGAAAGAGCGTTACATCGAAAATGTGGAGCGCTCGCTGACCGACAAGCGGAAGGCGCTGGACTCCCGCGAGAAGGAACTGACAGACACCATTGAGGAGCAGAAGGCCACCCTCCACAGGATCGCCGGCCTCTCCGAGCAAGAAGCCCGCCAGCAGTTGCTCACACGCCTTGAGACGGAACTCGAACACGAGTGCACACAGCTCCAGAACAAGATCATAGAGCGCACCAAGGAAGGGGCGGAACAGAAGTCCCGGGAGATTATCGCCATGGCCATCCAACGCTGCGCGGCCGATCACACGGCCGAGTGCGTGGTGTCCACGGTGGAGCTCCCCAACGACGATATGAAGGGGCGGATTATCGGCCGCGAGGGCCGAAATATCCGCGCCTTCGAGCGGGCCACGGGTGTGGATGTCATCGTGGACGACACGCCCGGGGTCGTCGTCGTCTCGGGGTTCGACGGCGTCCGGCGCGAGGTCGCCCGTCGCAGTCTGGAGAAGCTGATCGTGGACGGCCGAATCCATCCGGCCCGGATCGAGGAAGTCGTCCAGTCCACCACGAAAGAGATGGAGCAGGTCATCCGGGAGATCGGCAAGCAGACGACGTTCGACGTCGGCGTGCACGGCCTGAACAGCAAGGAGATCGAGCTGCTCGGCAGGCTCAAGTACCGCACAAGCTACGGGCAGAACGTGCTCCAGCACTCCGTCGAGGTCGCGACGCTGAGCGGCATCATCGCCGGCGAGCTCGGCCTGGACGTTCAGTTGGCCAAGCGCTGCGGACTTCTGCACGACATCGGCAAGGCCATCGATCAGGAAATGGAGGGCACCCACCCCCAGATCGGCGCCGATCTGGCCAAGCGTTTCAATGAGAAGCCGGAGGTGATCAACGCCATTGCCGGCCACCATGACAGCATTGAGCCTACGTCACTCTACACCGTGGTTGTGGCGGCGGCGGATGCCATCTCGGCCAGCCGGCCCGGCGCGCGACGTGAAAGCCTGGAGAAGTACATCAAGCGGCTGGAGCGACTTGAGAGCATCGCGAACTCCCATTCCGGCGTGGAAAGTGCGTATGCGATCCAGGCAGGGCGTGAGATCCGCGTGATCGTCAATGCGGAAAAGGTGAACGACAAGGCGGCCTCCAAGGTCTGCCGCGACATCGCCAACGAAATCCAGGAGGAGCTTAACTACCCCGGCGAGGTGCGTGTCACCTTAATCCGCGAGACGCGGTGCGTCGAGTACGCCCGATAGCCCCGGCCGTAAATCCACCGGCGGCCGTCCATGAACTCATGGGCGGCCGCCATTCTTTCCGCTGTACCCTCGCGGTCGTCTCCTCCGGTTTTGTATTGAAAAAGAAGTCGGCCCATGTTCAAATTGCGCTACAATGCCCCGGTCCATTGAGAGCGTGGTTGAGGAGGAGAGAATGGCAGACGAACAGAAGAGGATCGCAGAGGACTATCAGCGGCTCAAAGACAGATTCGCCGCCCGCGAGTTCGACCTTGACGAAGTCAAGGAGCTCCTCAAGGTCCAGCAGATCGAGACGCCGTCCTGGGCCTACGGTCCGGGGGGGACGCGTTTCAAGGTCTTCAGCCAGCCCGGCGAGGCCACGAACATCCATGAAAAACTGGCCGATGCCGGATACGTGCACAAACTGACGGGGATCGCGCCATCGGTCGCTCTGCATATCCCATGGGACAAGACCGACGACTGGCCGGCCCTGAGGGAGTATGCCGAGACGCAGGGCGTGAAGCTCGGTTCGATCAATCCGAATGTCTTTCAGGAGGATGAGTATAAGCTCGGCAGCGTGACACACGCCAAGGACGAGGTGCGCGAGAAAGCCGTTGAGCACATGCTGGAATGCATCGAAATCATGGAGCAGGCCGACTCCGCCATCCTCAGCATCTGGCTGGCCGACGGGACAAACTACCCCGGGCAGGGAAATTTCCGAAAGCGGAAGCGCTGGATGGAGGAATGCCTCCGGCGTGTCCATGAGCGCCTGCCCGCCGGGACACGCATGCTCCTGGAATACAAGTTCTTCGAGCCTGGGTTCTACCACACGGACATCGCCGACTATGGCATCTCGCTCACGCTCTGCAAGAAACTCGGGGACAAGGCAGAGGTGCTGGTGGATCTGGGCCACCATGCCCTCGGCGTGAATATCGAGCACTTGGTTGCTTTTCTGATCGACGAAGGGAAGCTCGGCGGGTTCCACTTCAACAGCAAGAAGTACGCAGACGACGATCTGACCGTGGGTTCCATCAACCCGTACGAGCTGTTCCTCATCTACAATGAACTGATCAGCGGAGAGCACGACGAAAGCGTGGCGATGGACGTGGCCTATATGATCGACCAGAGCCACAACATCAAGCCCAAGATCGAGGCCATGATTCAGTCGCTTGACATCTGCCAGCAGGCCTATGCCCGCGCCCTGCTGATCGACCGGGAAGCCCTGGATGCCGCGCAGGAGGAAGGGGATGTCGTTGGCGCCGAGCAGCTTGTCCTCGATGCCTTCCGGATCGATGTTACGCCTATTGTCGCCATGGCCCGGATCGAGAAGGGCCTGCCGCCCGATCCGATCAAGGCGCATCGGAAGAGCGGATACCTGGAGAAGGTGGCCGCCGAACGAGAGACCGGAGGCAGCGCATCGGCATACCCAAACTCATGAGCCAGGAAGAAACGACGCGCCCCAACATCCTCGTCCTCTTCTCCGACACGCACTCCGCCGATGCGACGGGGTGTTACGGATCGGAGATCGCCCAGACCCCCCACATGGATCGGCTGGCCGCGGAGGGGGTCCTTTTTGAACGGGCCTACTGCCAGAACCCGCTGTGCGTACCGTCGCGCCAGTCTCTCATCACGGGCAAATACTCCTTTCAGACGGGCATCATCCACAACGATCAGCCCATGCCCGATATGTACACCATGGGCCACCACTTCAAGCAGGCGGGGTACGAGACCGCCGCGCTTGGGAAGATGCATTTTATCCCCGACACCCAATGTTCCGCCGACCGCGAACGCCATTACGGCTTTGATGACCGCGTGGACTACGAGGAGTTCTACTGGTACCTGCGCAGCGAGCGGGGCGCTCCGCCCCTTCCGGACCAGCCCGACGATCCCTGGCAGATCATCCATCTGGAGAAGAAGCAGCATGTCCTCCAGTCCCCTCTCGTTAAGCGCGAGCGGACAGGGGACCTCTGGAAGGATGCCTTCCGGTTCGGCACGCTGCCGCACGAGGACCATCAGGAGGCATTGGTTCTGCGCCACTGGAAGGAGTTCCTGAAGCGACCCAGGGAGAAGCCGTTTTTTGCGTTTGTGAGCTTTCAAAGCCCGCACGGGCCTTTCATCCCGCCGGAGGAGGTTCTCGCGCAGCACACCGGCCCGATCCCCCTCCCCGATGTTCCCGGTGACGAGATACTGAAGCATCCCATCTTGCGGAAGAGGGCAAG
>JAADGH010000217.1 GCA_013152475.1 Planctomycetota bacterium | reverse complement strand
GCCTATGCCCCCCAGAAGAACCAGATGAAGAGGGAGCCGCCGATGGTGGCGGCGATGGTGAAGGGGAGGCCGATCTTGGCGAAGTCCCAGAAGGAGACGTGGTGGCCCTCACGCCGGAGGATGCCGATGGAGACGATATTCGCCGAGGCGCCGATGTGGGTGATGTTCCCGCCCAGGCACGACCCGATCAGAAGGCCGAAGGCAAGGAGGTAGTTGTTCGGCATGCCCATCCGCATCGACACGTCGGCCACCACCGGCAGCATGGCCGTGATGTAGGGGACGTTGTCCACAACGGCGGAGAAAAGCACCGAGAACCATACCACAAAGATATAGGCCAGGACCGGACTGCTGCCGACGGTCCCGTGGATGTAGTCGGCAATGTCCTGAATTACGCCGGCGTCCTGCAAGGCGTGAACGATGATAAAGACGCCCGCCAGGAAGGCGGTGGTGGAGTAGTCGTAGCGTTTGAGGATCGTCTTCGTGCCGCTCCAGTCGCGGCGGGCGGACCATAGCACGCCCACGAGCGCCGCAATCATACAGACCACGCCGGCCATCCAGAACCGAATGGTGGTGGTGATGGCCAGCGCGACGATCATCAGAGACAGGAGGATCGTCGGCACCCAGCTGGTCACGTGCTCCACCTCCACCCGGTCGGTGGACTGTTTGTATCGGCGATAGAAGAGGTACAGCACGGCAAACGAGAGCACCGCCCCGACCTGCACGGCGAAGAAGATGCTGGGTTTGCCGTGAAACCAGAAGAACTGAAAGAAGTTCATGACGCGGTGGACGAGCTGTCCGTCCTTGATGTCGAAGATCCCCTGGGCAGCCAGGATCATGCTCGGCGGGTCGCCGATGAGCGTGGCCGTCCCTTGGAGGTTCGATGAGATCGAGATGCCGATGAGGAAGGGCACGGGGGAGACGTTGATGCGCTTCGAGAGTGCAATCGCGATCGGCGCGACGATAAGCACCGTCGCCACGTTTTCGACGGCAATCGACAGCAGGCTCGACAGGATGCACACCCAGAGCATGGCCATGCCGACGGTTCTGGTACGGTTGATGATCCAGTCGGAGAGGAGGACGGGGACCTTGGATTCAATGAAGAGCTCGGCCAGGATGAGCGTGCCGGCAAAGATGCCGAGGACGGTCCAGTTGACGTTGAGGAACATCTCGACGAGCCGCAGGCGACCGCGCGAGAAAAGATAGATCGCGACAATCCCAATCCAGATCGCCCTGGCGCGATACTTCTTGCTCAGGACGAGAAACAAATAGACGGCGCAGAAGATGACGACGACCGCCGTCTTGTATTGGTCCATCTTTTCCTATCCTTGGAACTTCATGCGTTGAACCGCCGTTCCACCCTCCCCTTCAGTAAAGAACGCAATACCGTCACGTCATCAGGAGCGTCGGCAGCGAGTGCAGCGCCCCCCGCAGCGTGTATAGCGACTCGATTTCCCCACGGCAGTTGTACCAGCACGACTTACATTGATTATCCATATGACGCCCATGCAATCGGCGCAGGATGCCCCTGATGTCGTCGTCACGCAAGCTGCCCACGGGGCGCCCGCGGTCCTCGACACACATGGCCACCCGGCCGTAATTGTCAATGTTGAAAAACGCCCGACCTGCGGCGCAACCGGGCACACCGCCATTGCTGGCGACATCGAAGTTCTCCAGGAACACCGGATTCGACAGGAAGTTCGAGTGCTTCCTCCGCAGCCCCATCAGCACCTCGGCGCACCCATTCGCCGGCGGGCGAAACGTATCGTCGCCGGTCTTGAGATTGCAGTACGGCTGCACCATAAACCATGCGCCCTCGCCCTTCGCCAGCCTGACCAGCGGTTCCACTTGGTCGAGGTTCTCGTGATTGAGGACCGCCATCAGGTTCACCCGCTGATGCTTTCGGGTCCGTTCCTGGACAAAGTAGCGAAGCGCCTGCACGGCCCGGTCGTGCGCTCCCTTCACCCCCCGCATCGCGTCGTGCCTGGCGGCGTCGGCGTAATCGATGGAGATACTCGCACCCCACAGTCCCGCCTTCCACAGGTCTCGCGCCATCTGCCGCGTCACCCGCCACCCGTTGGTGGTGATGAATGGAAAGTGGTATCTCGCGATCGCCCGGACCACGTCCGGCAGATCCTCCCGCAGTGTCGGCTCGCCGCCGGCGATGGAGATGAGCAGCGAGCTCAACTCCGCCAGCTTGCGCGCCCCGCATCGGACGTCGTCCAGCGTTTGCTCTTCCTCCTTCCGCGGACGCTCCTTCCAGTAGTGGCAGAAGCTGCATCGGAAATTGCAACGATAGGTAATCTGCCACGCACACCACATGGGCCGGCCTTTGAAGTAGCCGGCTGCGAGGCGGAACCGTTTTTTCCACGGGGAAAAGTCAGGCATAAAGACTTGCGCCACAAGGAGTTACGCCATCACCTATCAAACCCGGTTGACGATGTTGCAGACCGGACCGTTCCTCAATGCCTCGCCGAACTCGCGGGCATACCTGTCCAGCGGCTCGGCGAATTCGTGGATCAGGGTTTCCGCTCCTTCGTGCGTGCCGCGGGCCCCGGTCTCGGCCACCACATCGCGGAGCACGTTCGGATTGTCGATCATGATGCATACACGCCGCAGGTCCTGGTGATACGGCTGCCGCTCGCGAATGGCCTTGAAGAAGTCCGACGCGAGCGCCTCCTTCAAAGGCGTTTCCTTGATATTGTCCGCTGCGAAGTGGCAGAACACGCAGGGCTCCACGTCGCCCTTGTTGTTGATGTGCAGATATTTCCGACCACCCGCGATGCATCCGCCGGAGAACTCGCCGTCGTTCCAGAAGTCGATCAAGGTGATCGCCTTTTGCGCGCGCAGATCTTTCACCCGCCGGCTCAGATGCACCCGCTGCTCCGGCGTGGGCATCAGGTCCAGATCGGGCTTGCGGCCGATGGGCATGTAGCTGAAATACCATCCCATCATGCAGCCGGCGTCCATCAGATAATCAACGAACTCATCGCTGGTGATCGTGTCGATGTTGTGCCGGGTGGCCGTTGCGGAAAAGGACACCACCACCCCCCTCTTCGCAAGGCGGCGCATGGCACGCTCAACCTTCTTGAAGGCCCCCTTTCCGCGGCGCTTGTCCGTTTCCTCCTCGAACCCCTCGCAACTGATCGCCGGGCAGCAGTTGCCCAGCTCGGCCAGCCGGTCCACTGTCGCATCGTCGAGAAGGAGACCGCTCGTGTAGACGAGGAAGTAGACGTCGTTGTGCTCCTCGAAGATCCGCATCAGAGGCTCCCACGCGAAGGGCTCGCCGCCGGAGAAGACGAGGAAATACATCCCCAGGTCCTTTGCGTCGCGGACGAGGGTATCGACCTCCCCGAATGTGAGCTCGTCCTCCTTCTTGTAGCTCCCGGCGTAGCAGCCGTAGCACTTGAGCGGGCAGCGCATCGACGGGCTGATGACAAACGTGCTGGGCGGATAGTAGCCCAGCTCCGGCTCCATGGCATGCCGCCGCTTCGGCCCGAGCAGCGTACCCTCGACGAAGAGACAGCGGACCAATTTGCTGCGGACGGTGGGATTCAGCTCCGTGAGGAATCGCCGGGCCAGGTCCATGGCCGGGTGGCCCTCATTCAGCTTGCGGAGCAGGTCTTTCAGCACCGCCGTCCACACGCGGTCATGGGTCAGCTTCAGGCAGTATTCGAGCATCTTGCGAAGCGTGGCGTCGGCATTGCGACGCGCACCCCGAGCGGCCAGACCGACGAGGGCGTCCACGGTCTGGGAGACGGTATACTCCTTGACACGGGTTAACAATCCCATATTGCAGGCCCTGCAAAACAAAGACAGCGAACCGGTTAAACACAAAGAAGTAAGATTTTAAGCGGATTCGCGCCATGCTGTCAAGGCTTTTCTTGGCTTCAGGAGTTTCCCACACCCCGCACGATGTCATCGCGAGAAGCCTCTTTCGCGATAGCGGAAGAGGCGACGACGCGATCTGGCGATCACCGTCGATCCGCCAGATTGCTTCGTCGTCACGCGAAGCGCGTGACTCCTCGCAAGGACAATTCGTGGGTTCCGCAAGTCGAACACAACAAGTGCTGTTCCCCAGAAGGGGTTAGAACAGGTCGCGCTCGGATTCTGGGGAATGTCCTGCGGGGAGACGCATTACTGCTGGTGACAAAATGGTTGACAGGAAACGGCCTGATGGCCTATAATTGCTATTTTATCTGCCCAGAGGGGTGTCTTTTTGTGTACGGGGTTTGTAAATGAAGCCGAAGTATTACCTGGGACTGGATGCGGGGTCGATCAGTCTGAACGTCGTCCTGCTAGACCAGGGCAAGACCCTCATTGAAGAGAGTTATACACGCATCAAGGGAAGGCCCGTTCAGACGGCCAAGCGCGTCCTGTCCACCCTTTTCGACAGGTATCCCATCGCGGACATCGAGACCGTCGCCGCCACCGGCTCCGGCGGACGGCTCATCGCTCGGCTCCTGGGCATCGAGTTCATCAACGAGATCGTCGCACAGGCCCGCGCTGAGGAGGAGCTGCACCCGGAGGTTCGGACCATCATCGAGATCGGTGGCGAGGACTCGAAACTGATCTGGCTGGAGAAGGACCCGGACTCCGGCCGCGTGGTTGTGCGCGACTTCGCCATGAACACCGTCTGCGCCGCTGGGACGGGGTCCTTCCTCGACCAGCAGGCGTCGCGCCTCGGCCTCTCCATCGAAAAGGAGTTCGGCGAGCTGGCAATAAAGTCGGAGAACCCACCGCGCGTGGCGGGGCGGTGCTCGGTCTTTGCGAAATCCGACATGATCCACCTGCAGCAGCAGGCGACGCCCGACTACGACATCGTGGCCGGCCTCTGCTATGCCATGGCGCGGAATGTGAAGAGCAACCTGGCCACGGGCAAGGAGATCGAGAAGCCCGTCGCCTTCCAGGGCGGCGTGGCCGCGAACCAGGGACTGGTGCGGGCCTTCGAGGACGTGCTTGAACTGGGCCGCGGGAACCTGATCGTCCCGAAGCATCATGCCTCGATGGGGGCCATCGGGGCGATCCTGACGGCCCTCGACCAAGGCGCACGCAGCCGCATCACGGACCTGAGCGCCTTCGACAGGCATATTGAGGATATGGCGAAGCAGAAGATAGGCCAGCGCCTGGCGCCGTTGGCTTTCGAGGGGGACACCAGCGATCGGCATTATGTGTCGGTCCCCGCCGAGCGCGCCGCTGCGCACCCGCACGACGGCCTCATCCCGGCGTATCTCGGCATTGACGTCGGGTCGATCAGCACGAACGTAGTGGTCCTCGACGCGAACCGGAACCTGCTGGCCAAGAGCTACCTCATGACGGCCGGCCGGCCGCTGCAGGCCGTACAACAGGGCCTGCGCGAAGTGGGCGAAAAGGTGGCGGAGAAGGTGAGGATCCTGGGGGTGTGCACCACGGGGTCGGGGCGGTATCTGACGGGCGATTTTGTCGGCGCGGACTGCGTGCGGAATGAAATTACCGCGCAGGCTACGGGAGCGATCCTCATCGACCCGAAAGTGGATACAATCTTCGAGATCGGCGGGCAGGATTCGAAGTACATCAGCATCGACAACGGCGTCGTGGTGGACTTCGAGATGAACCACGTCTGCGCCGCGGGGACGGGATCGTTTTTGGAGGAACAGGCCGAGCGGCTGGGCATTCACATCAAAGAGGAATTCGGCGACTTGGCGTTCAAGTGCGAGTCGCCTGTGAAGCTCGGCGAGCGGTGCACGGTGTTCATGGAATCGAACCTGGTCCACTGCCAGCAGAACGGGGCGGCGGTGGACGAACTGGTGTCGGGGCTGAGCTACTCGATAGTTTACAATTACCTGAACCGCGTCGTCGCCCACCGGCGGCGGGGGAACCGTATCTTCTTCCAGGGCGGGACGGCGGCGAACAAGGGGGTGGTGGCGGCGTTCGAGAAGGTGATGGGGAAGCCTGTTATCGTGCCCGAGCACCACGACGTGACCGGCGCCATCGGCGCGGCGATCCTGGCGCAAGAATACCAGCAGGCCGAAGGCCGCACGGAAAGCACCTTCCGAGGCTTCGACCTCAGCGACCGGAAATACACCATCCGCCCCTTTGAGTGCGAGGATTGCCCGAACCACTGCGAGATCAAGGAAGTGACCATCGAGGGCGAGGCGCCCCTCTATTACGGCAGCCGGTGCGACAAGTACAACCTGAAAAAGGAAAAGAAGCACGAGGACATCCCGGACCTCTTCAAGGAGCGCGAGAAGCTGCTCCTCGATGGGTACAAGCCGCCCAAGAAGGATGCCCGGCGAAAGGTAGTGGGCATCCCCCGGGCGCTGTTCATGCACCAGCAGTTCCCGTACTGGCATGCCTTCTTCAAGGCTTTGGGGCTCGACGTGCTCCTCTCGCCGGTGTCGAACAAGAGTCTCATCCGAACCGGCGTGGAGACGGTGGTGTCGGAGACGTGCTTCCCGT
The DNA here is from genome assembly GCA_013152475.1 of Planctomycetota bacterium. GTDB lineage: Bacteria > Planctomycetota > Brocadiia > JAADGH01 > JAADGH01 > JAADGH01. Next base: position 22,196 of record JAADGH010000217.1, on the reverse strand, counting down.
GCAAGGTCATGCATGGACACGTGGTCCATCTACTCGAGAAAGACGTGGACTTCCTCTTTGTGCCCAGCCTGATCAACCTGCATCGCGAGGCGGACGAGCAGGAGAACAACTATGTCTGTCCCTATGTTCAGACCATCCCCTACACGCTGCAGTCGGCCATTGAATTCAAGAACTACGACACCGTCCTTCTCAAGCCGGTGCTCTATTTCGAGCGCGGCGAGAAGGCGATCTACAAGGCCCTGTGCACGATGACGGAAGTGCTGGGGGTGACACGGCGCCACATTCGCGATGCGATGGCCGCCGGGCGTCTGGCGCAGGATCGCTTCGAGAGGCGAATCGGTGAGCGGGGAAAAGAGACACTGGCATCGATCTCCGAGGGGCAGCAGGCGATGGTCGTCCTCAGCCGGCCATACAACGGGTGCGACGCCGGCATCAACCTGCGCCTGCCGCACAAGCTGCGGGACCTCGGCGTGCTGGCCATCCCGATGGATTTTCTGCCGCTGCACGAGCTCGACAATTATGAGGAATGGGAGAACATGTTCTGGAAGTATGGACAGAACATCCTCCGCGCCGCCGAGATCGTCAAGCGTGACAAGCGTCTCAATGCGGTGTACATCAGCAACTTCGGGTGCGGGCCGGATTCGTTCATCAGCAGTTTCGTGAAGGCGGTCCTCGAGGACCAGCCGCTGCTGCAGCTTGAGATCGACGAACACAGCGCCGACGCCGGCGTCATCACGCGGTGCGAGGCCTATCTGGACAGCGTCAAGAACGTGGAGCCGAAGGCGGCGAAGAGCGTGAACGTGATCCCAAAGACTTTTTCCAACGGCGACTCGCGCACGCTCATGATCCCGCAGATGGGCCTCCATGCCTTCGCCCTGGCCGCAGCGTTCCGCGGATGCGGGATGAACGCCGAGGTGATCCCCATGTCCGACGCAGAGAGCCTCGAGTACGGCCGGCGCTACACCCTCGGCAAGGAATGCCTGCCGTGCATCGTAACGACGGGGGATATGCTGAAGATCGTCGACCGGCCGGACTTCGACCCCAACAAGGTCGCCTTCTTCATGCCCTCGGGAACGGGGCCGTGCCGCTTCGGGCAGTACTGCAACCTGCACCGCCTCATCTTGAAGCGCGCCGGGTTTCCCGATGTGCCGGTGATCGCGCCGAACCAGGGCCGGAGCTTTTACGATGACTTCAAACAACTGAAGAAGGACCCCACGCGCCTGACTTGGCAGGGGATCGTCTCGGTGGATGTCCTGCACAAGGCCCTCCACGCGACACGTCCGTATGAGAAGGTCTCCGGCACGACGGATAGGGTCTTCCGGGAGTGTCTCGACGAGGTCTGCGGTATTCTCGAATCCGGAGGAAACGTGTTCGAGGCCATGCACAAGTTTGCGAAACGGTTCACGGCTATCGATGCGGACTACGGCGAGCCGAGGCCGGTCATCGGGATCGTCGGGGAGATCTATGTTCGAAGCCACTCCTTCTGCAACCAGGACATCGTCCGCCGGCTGGAGGCGCTGGGGGCGGAGGTCAAGCTGGCGTCCACAAGCGAGTGGATCTACTACACCAACTTCTGCCGCGCCCGGCGCGGATGGATCGAGGGGGACTATCGCACGGCCCTCTTCAGTATGATCAAGGACTTCTTCCAGAAGCGCGACGAGAAGCGGGCGGCGCGGCCGTTTCTGGACGCCTACGACGATGTGCTCGAGGTGAAGACGCGGACGCTGCTCGACCTGAGCAACCCGTACATCCACGACACCTACGAGGGCGAGGCGGTGCTGAGCATCGGCAAGACGGTCGAGCTGTTCCACCAGAACGCCCACGGAGTGGTGAACGTCCTGCCGTTCACGTGCATGCCGGGGACAGTGGTGAGCGCTGTGCTGAAGCGGCTGCGGCGGGAGTGCAGCGGTTTTCCGACGTTGTCCATCGCTTATGACGGCCAGGAGCAGGCGAACCTCGAGACGCGCCTCGAGGCGTTCGTCCACCAGTGCCGTCAGTATATGGAGAACATGGCGCGCAAGGGCGCTCATTAAGAGAGGGACCGATCATGCTCGAGGGCAAGAAGCTTGTCGCGTGGGAGATCCATGGAGATGTCATCGTCGCCCGCTTCACGGTCCCCCGCATCACAGAGATGACCCAGGCGGAGGACGCCTTCAAGGAGATGCAGACCCTGGCCCAGCAGTCGATCCGGATGGGGGGCAAGGTGCTGCTGAACCTCTCCAATATGCAGTTCATGTCCAGCACCGGTCTGGCTCGGCTTGTGGACCTCCGAAAGAAGACCACGGCTATGGGTGTGCACCTGCGGCTGTGTTCGCTCACACCGCTGCTTACCAATATCCTCAAGGGCACGGGGATGCTGGGCATTCTGGACATCCATCCCACCCAGCAGGATGCGCTGGATGCCTTCAAGAAGATCCAGCACGAGGGGAAGAAGAGCGACTAAGAGCCCATCCCAAAACCTGTAGCCGCAGGCCTTATGCCTGCGGAAAGACCGCACCCGTAAAGGGCGCGGCTGCGAATGCCGGGTTTTCGGATAGGCTCTAACCCGTCTCGCTCTTCGTCGAGTCGGTCTCCTGCCCCGCCTCCGTCTCCGCCTGCCGGCGAATCTGTCGGAGCGACAATCCCATGGCCCAGAGCGCAATGAAGCCGCAGATCGTCACCGGCAGCACGGCCACGGCGTGGGCCTGGATGCCGAAGCTGGCGGACGGGACCTCCGGGTTGCCGAGCATCTGCATCGACAGTTGACAGGCCCAATGAAACGACCCCACAAACGCGGGCCCCTGGGGGATCGCCACGGCAAGCGCCACCGAGAGCAGCGTCAGGCATGCACCGGAATAGGTCACCGAGAGGTGAAACGCCAGCGCGGAGTAGTACATGGACAGGGCCGCCATGGTCCAGAGGAGGAGAGAGTAGAGCAGTGTCAGGAGGACGTGGCGCAGGTGGTCGATAAAACTCAGGCCGACGATAAACGAATCGACCAAGTTGAGCAGCGTCGGCTGCCAGGCCACGAGGCGCTTCACCCTATCCGGCCAGAGCCGCAGCACAAGCACGAACGTCAGCGCCCCGCCGATCATCACCACCAGGAAGACCGCCGCCTTGACGACATTGAATACTCCCGCGTCAGCGGTCCCGCCGGCGGGCGCAGCGGCCGGTGGGATCGGCCAGAAGAGGCAGACATACCCCAGGAGGATGCCGAGCGAGATCAGGTCCATAAGTCGCTCAACGGCGACCGTGGCCAGTGTGGCGGTGAAGCTCTTTTTGTAGCGGACCTTAATGATGGCCGGGCGGACAATCTCGCCGATCCGCGCGGGCAGGACATTGTTGGCGGTGAACGCAATGAGAACAGGCCCGAGGGTCTGCAGAAAGGAAAGCCGCTTCACCGGCCGCATGAGAATCTGCCAGCGAAACGTGCGGAAGAGATACGCCAGCCCCATCGGGACCAGAGAGAGGGTCATGTAGAAAAGGCTTGCTTCCCGGAAGGCATGGCCGATCTTGCCCCACTCCTGCTTCCACACAAACGAGCCGACGAAGACCGCACTGATAAGCAGGGAGAGGATTACCAGGGCGCGTTTGCTCTTGAGGATTTGCCTCATTACTCGCGGCCCTGAGCGGCTTCCTTGCCGGTGATGCTCTCGATGGCCTTGATCGCGGCCTCGCTGCCCTCCACGATGTCCGCTTCCTCCCCGCAGAGATACAGCCGCCCGTATCGCCCGAAGGGCCGCACGTCAACCAGGTGGATGTCAGCGGCCTTCTCCGCCTCGTTGGCGGCCAGCGAAACATAGCCCGCAGGGTCGGTCTCCATGATGAACAGCGTCTGCTGCGGGATGAGCATCATGCCGTTTCGGTTGCGGTTGATGATCTGGGTCTGGTGGTCGTCCACGTGGCGAATAATCTGCGAGGAGGCGAGCTTCGGCTTGTTGCGGTCTTCCTCCTTCAGGTCGAGGGCGCGGAGAATCTCCGCCCCGGCCTGGCGCACCTCGCCCTGGTCCTCGGAGTGCACTTCGAGCAGGCCGTAGGATCGCTCGACGATCTGGATGGCAGGCTTCACCTTCGTTCGTTTCAGGGCCACGTCCATGACGATGTTGATGTCCATGCCCGGCGCGATCTCGACCCACAGCGACGCCATCCCCGCCAGGGGCAGAAAACCATAGGCCGTCGTGCCCATGAACGCCGCGAGCTGCGGCTGGAGATTATCAAGGACGATATAGGTCCTCAGCTCGACCGCCATGTGAACCTCCTTCTGTTGTTGGAAATGTGGAGTCGGGATTGTACCATTGCAGCGGGGCTGTGTCAAAGGTTTTCGCTTGAAACCGGCCTGACACGGATTTAGAATTGCTTTTTCAGCCCATTGCCTTCTGTTCTCGGAGAAAGACCATGACCGCACTGGAACGGAACCACGGCGCGCGATACTGCGACAAGTACAAGTACGACGACCTGCGCGTTATCGTCATGGAGAACGAGCTGATCCGCGTGTCCATCCTCCTCGACCAGGGCACCGACATCTTCGAGTTCCTCTACAAACCAAAGGACGTGGACTTCATGCTCCGCACGCCGAACGGCATTCGCAATCGCGCAAAATACGCCGCGTCGTGGGAGACGGACTATTCCTTCATGGACTACTACGAGGGCGGCTGGCAGGAGCTCTTCCCCCACGGCAGCGCGCCCACCACCTACCAGGACGCTCGCATCGGCCAGCATGGCGAGGTATGGGGCGTGCCCTGGGAGTATGAGGTGCTGAAGGACGAGCCCGAGGAGGTAAGCATCCGGTTCTGGGTGCGCACGGTGCGGACGCCGTTCCTGCTGGAGAAGACGATCACGCTCAAGAGCAGCGAGGCGATCCTTCACTTTTCCGAAAAGGCGACGCATGAAGGTGTTGCCCCGTTTGAGTTCATGTGGGGGCACCATATCGCCTTTGGCGCGCCCTTCCTTAGCGCAGACTGCGCCATCGACGCCGACGCGGAAACGGTTCGGGTGGATGACGTGGATCACCCCTGGCCCATCGGCAAGGATGGCGTCGATCACGGTCTCGTCATCCCGACAGATCGCGATGAGGAGCAGATGAAATATCTGCTCAACCTGAACGCGGGCTGGTATGGATTCACAAACACGAAACGAAAGGTCGGCTTCGGCGCCGTCTGGGACCCGAAGGTCTTCGACTGCCTCTGGGTCTGGCAGGAGTTCAACTACACGAAGGGCTATCCGTGGTATGGGCGCGTTTACGGCTCGGCCATCGAACCCTTCAGCAGCCTGCCGAAGGCGCATGAGAACGGAACGCGCCTGCTCAAACTCGACGGCGGGGAGACGCTGGAGACCGAGTTCAAAGTGCTCGCCTATGACGGCTGCACACGAGTGGCATCCATCGATGCCGAGGGACGCGTAACACCGAAAGAATAGGGGGCCATGAAAGCGATTGCGCTTCTCTCCGGGGGACTCGATTCGACCGTCAACTTCAAGCGGGCCGTCGACGAGGGCCACGTGGCCCTCGCGCTGACGTTCAACTATGGCCAGCGGTCGGCGCAGCGCGAGATCGAAGCGGCCTCAGCTATTGCGTCACGGTTTGGCGTGGCACACAAGGCCATCGCACTGCCCTGGCTGGCGGAGATCACAACCACGGCCCTGGTGGATTCGGGAAAGGACCTGCCCACGCCGTCGGATGACGAACTGGACACGGCAGGCGAACGGACAGCGATCGCCGTATGGGTCCCGAACCGGAACGGTGTGCTTATCAACATCGCCGCTGCACATGCGGAAGCGATGGGGTGCGACAGCGTCGTCGTCGGTTTCAATTCCGAGGAGGGAGCGACATTCCCCGACAACACGCCGGAGTTTGTCGGGGCGTCAAACGGAGCGCTGGCCTACAGCACGCTGTCCAAGGTTCGCGTGGTCTGCCACACCATTGAGATGAACAAGGCGCAGGTCGTTCGCTTCGGCCGCGAGATCGACGCGCCGATCAACCTCGTGTGGCCATGCTACGAAGCAGGACCGGGGCTCTGCTGGAAGTGCGAGTCGTGCAGGCGATTCCGCCGGGCGCTGATACAGACGGGCAACCTGGAATGGTACGAGACTTTGCGGGCGAAATGAAATCGCTGTTTCTTAAAAACGAAGAGACGTACACCGGAGAGCAGCTCCGCTCGCTGTGGGCCTACAGGACCCATGACGTGCAGGGGGACAGCATCGTGGCGTTCATCGGCCCGTGTGACGTCAGGACGAATCTCATCTGCGACATGGCCGACGCGAAGGCCGACGCGACGATCAGGGCCGCGCGGATGCTGCACTTCATCGTCGAGCACTTCGACATCGACCTGACAAAGACCATCCTCCGGCAGCGCCTCCTCATGGCCATCGTCAAGGACGAAGTCAACCGCCGTCTCGGACGCGAGACGGTGCAGCGGAAGGCCGACGACCTCTACGATGGCGACCGCAAGCTTACGGTGTCCATCGCCACGGCCTCCCCCGTTTCGACCCTGATCCACGCGGGCGTGAACGTCGATCCCGCAGGCGCGCCGGTCCCGGCTGTTGGCTTGGCGGAGTATGGCATGGAACCACGCGACCTCAGCAATGCAATCCTCCGCGCCTACCTCGCAGAGATGGATTCCATAACCGATGCCCGGACCAAGGTGAAAGGCGTGCAGTAACATGGCGACAGCCAATATCGCGGAGGTGTTCTCGGGCATCCAGGGGGAGGGGATGCTGGTGGGCGAGCGGCAGGTGTTCGTCCGCTTCTCGGGGTGCAACCTGCGGTGCCGCTATTGCGACTCGAGATGGACCTGGGACCAGCACGAGGACTGCCGCGTCGAGCGCATCCCGGGCAGTTCATCCTTTGTCTTCGTCCGCAACCCATTGGACGCCACCCGCCTCCTATCCATCGTCTCGGACCTGCGCGGTGAGGAAAACCTGCACCACTCCATCTGCTTCACGGGCGGCGAGCCACTCCTGCAGGGGGACTTTCTCGCCGCATTCATCCCGATGGCGGCTCATCTCTTTCCCATGACCTATCTGGAGACGAACGGCACGCTGCCGGACAAACTGTCGCAGGTGATCGATCACATCGACATCGTGTCCATGGACATCAAGATCCCTTCGACCTGCGGCGTCAAGCCGGACATGGAGGCGCATAGGAGGTTTTTGCTGGCGGCGGATCGGAAGCATGTATTCGTAAAGGTGGCGGTGAATGCGCAGACCCCGGCACACGAAGTGGCGGAGGTCGCGGCGCTGACGGCATCGGTGGACCGTGCGATCCCGCTGGTGATTCAGCCGGCGACGGTGGAGGATGCGGCGGACCGTATTGCACCGGCGGCGCTGATGCGCCTTCAGGCGGCAGCCAAGGAAAAGCTGGAGACGGTCCGCGCGATTCCGCAGACACACAAGATGCTCGGGGCGCTGTAGCGGGGCTACTTCCCCAGCTTGTGCGTCTTCCGGACGATAAGCAAGCCGCCGTTCGGGCCCGGCACCGCGCCCTTGATGAGGAGGCAGTTTCGCTCCGGATCGACCCTCACGACCGTGAGGTTCCGCGCCGTCCGCCTGCGGTGGCCCATGTGGCCGGCCATGCGGCGTCCCTTCTTGACGCGTGACGGATCGGCGGACTGGCCAATGGAGCCCGGCGCACGGTGGCGGTCGGACTGGCCGTGGCTCTTGGGCCCGCCATGGAACCCGTGCCGCTTGACCACGCCCTGGAAGCCTCGGCCCTTGGAGGTGCCGGTGACATCCACGCGCTTGATCTCGTTGAAGATATCGACGCCAATCTGGCTGCCAAGCTCGAACTCTCCCTCGCCATCCCATTCCAGCTCACGGATGAATCGCTTGGGACCGGTCTTGCTCTTTCCCAGGTGACCCATCAAGGCCTTGCTGGTGCGCTTGGCGGATTTTTCGCCAAAGCCAACCTGGAGGGCGAGGTAGCCGTCCGTTTCCGACGTCTTGATCTGGGTGACGACACAGGGGCCGCACTCGATAACGGTAACGGGGATGACCGTGCCGTCCTCGGCGAAGATTTGTGTCATGCCCAGCTTCTTGCCTACGAGACTGGTAACCATCGCTTCCTATCTTTTCTTTCTCGAAATTTTTGCCGCTTTGAACTGGCTCTTGATCCGGCCCTTGGTCGGTTTCCGTCCGTGATTGGCGCGCCTGTTGCGCCAGCGGAGCTTGCCGGTGCGGTGTCTACATGCCATGTCTGGGACCTTTCAGAGAACCTACAAGAATCTTGGATTATAGCACTCTCCATGGGGTTCGTCAAGAGTTTTTTGCGTGAGGAGTTTCCCCTTTCTCCATGACCTCAACGGTGTCATCGCGAGTTCCACATGGCAATAAGCGCGAACCGAACCCCGATCATGGGTTATGATTGACGATGCTCAGGTTTTAAGATGCCAGGTTTATATAACTGAGGCATGTGCGCCAGGCGTTACAAGCCGGTGAATGATATGCGCGTGATGTTGGCCCGGGCGCAGGCGTTGAGGGCGTCCACAATCCATTGGTGCCGCGCCTCCGGGTCGCCGCTGATGACGACGGGCTGCTTGGGATCGAGGGCGGCGAGATTGGCCAGCAGGCCGGCCAGCTCGTCCGGGGTGTAGGACTGGTCGTTGACCATAAGTTTACCGTCGGCGGTGATCTGGATGACGACAATCGTGCTTTTCGTCTTGCCTGCCCCCCGCGACGATGGGAGGCTGGCCTCGAGCTTGCCTTCCTGTTTGGGGAACTTGGTGGCGAAGATGAAGAAGATGAGGAGCAGAAAGACCACGTCGATCATGGGCGTGATTTCAAGTTCTTCTTCGGCTTCTTCGGTTTCGCCTGGTCGTCCTCTGCGTCTCATGGTTCTTACTTGATCCTTTCCTTCGTCACGGCCACGCGCACGTTCAGCATCCCGGCCATGGCGCAGCATTCCATCACGTGGATAAGGTTCCGGTGGAACGCCCGCCCGTCGCCGCGGATGACGATCTGGTGCTCCGCATCCTTTGCGCGGATGCTCTGCAGAAACGCGAGAAGCTCGTCGCGGCTGTAGTGTCGGCCGTTCATGTAGATTCCGTCGTCGTCCTTATGGATATTGATGACAAGCGTGCCCGGCTTCCGGCTGTCCGGCTGCGCGGCCTCGGCATCGGGCAGGCTCACGGCCTTGTCGATATTGATGTCGTTGAACGTCGCGGTGAACATGAAGAAGATCAGCAGAAGAAAGACCATGTCGATCATGGGGGTCATGTCCACCTCGACGTCTTCGAATTGAAGAGGGCTTTTTCTTTTCCCTGCCATAACGGTCTATCCTTTCCGCGTAGGCCGGAAGGGCTCCAGCATGTCGGACACGGTACTCTCCACCTGGAGGACAATCCGGTTCACACGGTCGCGCAGGATAAAGTAGAAGAGCATGACCGGCAGGGCGACGATCAGGCCCGTGGCCGTGGTGATCAGCGCCTGGGATACGCCCTGGGCCAGGAGCTCTGGTTTGTTCAACGCGCTGGCGCGGGCGATGTTGCCGAACGCGCTGATCATGCCGATGACCGTCCCGAGCAGGCCGAGCATCGGTGATATCTTCGCAAGGAATGATAGGGTATTGATTCGGCTGTGCATGGCCGCGGCGCCCTTGTCGATGGCGTCGTTCACGGCTTCCTGGACGGCGGAGAAGTCGTGGCGCAGTTTCAGCAGCCCCGACTGCAGGACATTCGAGAAGTAGCTCGGCTTGCTCTGGCACATGGTAAGCACGTCGTTGTAGGCGCGCTCCTTCATGAGCTTTTGACTTTCCGCCACAATGTCCGGTGGCATGGCCGTGGCCACGCGGATCTTCCACATGTTGTCGATGATCAGCGTCGTTGCCGCGATGGAGACCAGGATGATGACGTATTCGATCATCCCCGCGTTCCACACCTGCTGCCACACAGTCATGGACTTGGCCGCTTCCGGCGCGGGGGCGGGGGCAGCGGCGGCCGGCTCGGCTTTCTTGGCGTTCCCCGGCTTCGCGGCCTCCTGCGCCGGGGCGGGCGCGGCCAGGCAGAACAGCACGACAAGAGCCAATCCCAATACCCAAGTTTTCAACCCAGAACTGCGAGCCATCTCATCCTCCTCTTCCGATCTTACGAAGCTTGTCTAATTTTTCTCTGGCTTCCTTGATATGCCGCGCCCCGGGATACTTGGCCACGAGGTCGGCGTAGAGCTTGGCCGCATCGCGCATGCGATCGGCCTTTTCAAATGTCTTCGCCCCGAAGTAGAGGCAGTCGGCGGCAATCTCCTGCGCGGCGGGCATGTAGGTCGGCGCACGGAGGAAGGCGATCGCCGCCCGCTCGTATTGATCCTTCCCCAGATAGGCCCGCCCGAGCCAGTAGTAGGCGGCGGGCAGGAGGCCGTCGGGAATGTCCTTGAGGTTCTGCGTGAGTATCTTGATCGCGCCGTCGAAGTCCTTCTTTTCCACCGCAATCTCGCCGTAGAGCACCTTCGCAAAGCCCTGGGCCTTCGGGTTGGAGATAACAAGCATGGCCTCGACGTACTCCTCCGCCGTCTTGAAGTCCTGGTCGGCCGCCATGGCGGCGGCGGCAAGGCCGAGGGTCATGCCCTTCACCGTGTCGTTCTCCGCCAGGTCGGCCAGGGCCTTCAGGTACTTGGCCGCTGCGGCGTTCTCCGCCGACTTGCCCTCGGGCAGGGGGATGCGCCCGTAGGCGTCGGTGTTGGGATCGGCCTTGAGAAAGCGGACGTACTCCTGCACGGCCCTCTCGTACTTGCCGAGAATGAGGCAGCACTGCATCTTCCTCAATCGGGCGTGCTCAACACACCAAGCGTTGGACTCGCGCGCGATGGTGATATCGTACTGCTTGGCCGCCTTCTCGAAGTCGCCGTCTCGGAGAAGCGTCTCGGCCTGCTCGAAGCTCGCGGGCAGCTTCCACTCGATGGAGTGGATCTGGTCGCGTTTGTAGGTCTCGACCTTCCCCGTCGAGAGCCGCACGGTGACCTTCTCGGCGTCTTCCTCGATGAGCACCACTTGTCGCTTGATTCCGTTGGCCATAACGAGGGTCGCCGGCATGTTCACCTTCTTCGCCGCCCACACCTCCAGGCAGCACGCCGCCGCCAGCAACCACACGCTCGCTGTGATGATTTGTCTTCGCATCATTTCAACAGTTCCGCCAGCCTTTCTTGCGCTTGCTTCTGGAGCTTCAGCATCTTGGGGTCTTTGGTGTTGATCTCAGCGGCCGCCCTGTAGGACGCAACGGCGTCTTCTTTCTTGCCCAAGTCCTCGTACAGTTTTCCAAGGCGATGGTTGAACTTGATGAGCCAGCTCCGGTTCCGCAGCCCAGCCGGGGCCAGAAGAACAGCGCGTTTCAGCACGCTGGCCTCTTCTCCTTCCTCGCCGGCGGCTTTATGCACGTCCGCCAACTTCTCCTGGACCTCCATGAGGAGCTCGCCGCTGGCCATGGGAATAAGCTCTTGAAGCTGGGTCTTCGCCTTGTCGTACTCCTTGCGCCGCTTGTAGCACTCCGCCAGGCCCATCTTGGCAACGGCGACCTGGCGCGTCTTGGGGAACTTGCCCAGGAGGGTATCGAACATCTCGATCGCGGCCTTCCACTGCTTGGCCTGCATCTTCGCCTGTGCGCCGACGGTATAGGCCTTCTCGATGTAGGCGGCCTGGGCGGCATCGCCGCCGTACCGGGCGATCAGCAGGTCCGCGACCCTCCCGGCATCGGCGTATTTTTTCTTCTCCATCAGGTAATTCGACGCCCATCCCATGATCTTCGCGGAGACGGGATAGGCGGGAAAGTCGTTCATCAGGTCCATCAGCCGCTGCGCGCATTTGTCGTACTCACCTTTCTGGGAGTACACGAGCGCCGCACAGTACCGCGCCTTGGGCGCAAGCTCGGCGTCCTCCCCGGCGGACACAGCGGAGTCGTTGTATTCCCGCAGGGCATCATCCCATTTCTTTTCCATCTGCAGGCAGTACCCCAACCAGAAGTGGGCCCGGGCCTTGATGGACGGCTTCGGATCGTTTTGCAGCGCCGCGCGAAACATCTTTATAGCGTCCGCACGCTTGTTCAGGCGGTAGAGGCACTCCCCACGCAGGTAGGCCGCCTCGGCGCGCCGGTCGGACTCGGTATATTTCTTCAGAAACCGGCCGAAGGTCTTCTGCGCCTGGTCGTACTGCTTCAGCGTGTAAAAGCAGAAACCCGCCTGGAACAGGGCCTGCTCGCAGTGGTCGCTCCGGGGATATTTCTCGACAAGCTGGAGGAAGGTCTCGGCAGCCGCTTTGTAATTTTTCTCCTCGTAGGCCGTCACCGCTGCGGAGAACTGGATGGTGTCGGCCTTGCCCGACTCGGGATAGGCCGCTGCCAGCTTCTTCAGGGCGACTTGCTTCCCGTTCGCGTCGCCGGCCTTGTCGTAGCTCGCGACGGCCTCACGGATGCACTCCACGGCAATGGGACTGTCGGCGTATTTGCCGGCCACCTCCATGAATGTATCTGCCGCCTTCTTGTAGTCCCCCATCTTGTGGTAGCACCGGGCGATTCCCTGCTGCGCCTTGGGCGCATAGATCCCCTTCGGGAATTTTTTGACCAGGCCGTTGTACCATGTGATGGCGGCCTCGTAGTTGCCGTCGCGGTATTCCTTCAGGGCCCGGGCGTAGCGTTCGGCCTCCGAGGCCAATGCCGCGTAGCCCCCCTCACTGAGCTTGGCCAGTTTGTTCAGCGCCTCCTGGTAGGCGCGGGTGCCGGGGTACTTGAGCATGATCGCTTCGAGAATCTTCTTCCCGGCGGCCTCATCGCCCTTCGCGGCCAGGCAGTCCGCCTTGTTCGTCAACGCCAGTTGGGCGTAGAGGGAATCCGGATCGCGCCGGACGGCGGCATCGTAGGCCAGCAGCGCCTTGTCATAGTCCATGGCCTGCTGGTGCGCCCGGCCCATGCCGATCAACGCGCGGATCACACGCTCATCGTCGTTCGAGCGCTCGCGGGCCTTGTTGAATGCCTTCAGGGCGCCTTCGTAGTCCCCCATCTTCAGGCAGCACTCCCCCTCCGCCAGGAGCGCCTCCTGCGCCCGGCCGTAGCCCTGCCAGATGAGGGCGAACTCCTTGAAGGCCTGGGCGGCCTCTTTGTACTTCCCCGCCTTCATCAGGCACCAGGCGTTGCCATACTGGGCCCGCACGTAGGCCAGCGATGCGCCGTCCTTGCTCTCGTCGAGGATCTTCTGGAACCCCTTTTGCGCCTTTTCGTACTCCCCCTCTTCCAGGTAGACCTCCGCGATGCCGACCTCGGCCTGGTCTTTCAGTTTGCTGTATCCATATTTCTTCAAGAAGTTCTCATAGTCGGCGCGGGCCTCGTCGAGGCGACGCATCTGGGCCTTCAGGGAGGCCAGCGAAAGGACCGCCTGCTCCACGTCCTCGTGGTCCGGATGGGCCGCGATGGCGTCCTTGTACACGATCTCGGCCAGGTCCAGGAAGCCTTGGTCGGCCAGGGCGCTTGCGTAGTCGAACTCCTGGGCCACGCGGTCGGCGCAGAGGCCCGCCGCCGCGAAGAGAACCATGGCGCTCAGCGCCACATACAGTGGATGGCACGTCCTACTTGACACCACCGGCTCCTTCCTTCTTGTCTTTGTCATCGGGCGCTTTTTTCTGATCCGCGAAGACGCCGAGCTCGTGATAGACCTCGTCCACGTTCTTCCGGTAGGGCCTGCCGAAGGCAAAGACCAGCAGCTCCGTCACCACCTGCTTGGCGTTGGCCAGCGACTCGGCCTCCCCGCCGCCTCTCCGGGCAAAGTCTCGGAAGATGGCATACACCCGCTCGGCCTGCTTTTCCTGCTCTTCCTTGGCCTTCCGCTTTGCCGCGCCGTACAGGCCACTTGTGTTGAACGGCGGTTTGCTGTAGATAACATGGAGCGCCGCATTGCCGCCTGCGCGGAAACGGCCGATCAGGCTGTTCACCTTGGCCATATCCTCGTTATGCGGGGGCGCATCGCCCATCAGAATGATTACGCGCCGCGCCGTGTCGCTCCACGGCATCTCGGCGGCGAGGCGCAGACCCTCGTAGACGTCTTCGTTGGCGGGGATGCCCTTGCCCGCGGCGAAGTCCTTTGCCTCTTGCTCGGTCTTGGGTCCAGGCCCGACGCCCATGGATTGAACGAATTCGCGGAGCTTCCCGCGATCTTTGGTCAATTTAAGCGTCTTGGTGTGATAGAATTCCTTGACCGGCTGGGTCGTCTTGATCTTAATCGCCCCCGCCTTATCCCGGTAGCACACCACGCCGATCCGGCACCGCGCGCCGACCAGCTTGTCGAGGACAATAATGATGTTGTTGATTTGTTTTTTGAACGCGTCGATCGCATCCTTCAGCGTCCAGGTCGTATCGACCACAAACACCACATCGAGGCCGGCGCGCCGGTAGCTGCGCACCCGTTCGCCGAAGTTGATGCCGGAGCCGCGCGGACCGCCGGGTTTGAGTGGGGCGACAAGGCCCGGTCCCTCGCCGGCGATGAGGTTCGAGTCGCCGATGACGTTGGTGTCGCTGAGCGCATCCGTGGGCGCGGAGAAGTTCACCACGGTATTGTCCACGGTCACGTTCTGCGCCATCTCGGGGGGCTTGATCAGGTCCTTCGGCGGGCGCTCGACCTTCTGGGCCAGGACCTTGCTCACGTCCACGGTGAGGATGACTTCCGGCAGATCGCTCTCGAGCTTGATGCTCATAAGCAGCGCAATGATCGCGCCGTGGATGACAATGGCAATGAACAGGGGCGGCGACTGGCTTAGCCTCCGGTAGAGAAAGCCCGCCTGCCGCAACGGCCGGGTTCGGGCAAAACGTCTTGCCATGGTGACGTACCTCTATCTCAATAGTCGAGATTAAACTGTTTGATCCGCTTATCGAGCGTGGGACGAGAAATGCCCAGCTTCCCGGCGGCGTCCACCTTTCGGCCCCGGCACTCCTTCAGCGCACGCTCGATGCAGATTTTCTCCAGCTTCAGCAGCTTGTCCGCAAGTGGTTCCTCCGACGTGGCCAGGCCCTCCAGTGACAACGCATCCGACGGCGACACCACATTGGACGGAAGGCTGTCCACACCAATCTCCGGACCGTCACAAAGCACCACTGCCCGCTCGATCACGTTCTGCAGCTCGCGGATATTCCCGGGCCAACTGTACTTCTTCAGGGCCTCCTTCGCCTCCGAGGAAATCGAACGCACGTTCCTGGCGATCTTCGCCCGGAATTTCTTCAGGAAGTGACGGATCAGCACCGGGATATCGCCCCGGCGATCGCGCAGCGGCGGCAGGTGAATGCCCACCACCGACAGCCGGTAGAACAGGTCCCCCCGGAACTGCCCATTCGCCACGGCCTCCTCCAGGTTGCGACTCGTCGCGGCAATCACGCGAACGTCTACCGAAATCGTCTGCGTCCCCCCTACCCGCTTGAAGGTCTTCGTCTCCACCGCCCGGAGCAGCTTCATCTGTACGGCGGGGGAAATATCCCCGATCTCATCGAGGAACAGCGTCCCGCCATCGGCCACCTCGAACAGGCCTTGCTTCTGCTTGTCCGCTCCGGTGAAGGCTCCCCTCTCGTGCCCGAACAATTCGCTCTCGAGCAGTGTCTCCGTGACTGTGGTGCAGTTGATGCAGACAAAGGGCTTCGCGCTCCGGGGACTGTTCTCGTGGATGAATGCCGCGAAGAGCTCCTTTCCCGTGCCTGTCTCCCCGGTGAGGAGGATCGTCACGTCCGTCGCCGCCGCCTTCTGAGCGATTTTGAAGGCATCCATCAGCAGCGGGCTGTCGCCGATGATCGTCAGGTCACCCTTGACCCGGCGCCGCAGCTCCTTGTTTTCCTCCTGCAGGTCCAGGTACTGCCGGGCGTTGTCGATGGCCACGGCCGCCTGCCCCGCAATGGCCACCAGCAGATGCAGGTCCTCCTCCTGGAAGGAATCTGCGCCCTCGCTCGACTCGATGTGGATGGCGCCCAGGATGTTGCCCCGGCTGATGAGCGGCACGCACATAACCGACCGGAGTCCGTGCAGGACAATGCTCTGACTCTTGGAGAAACGGGGGTCATGTTTCGCGTCGGCGGTGAGGATCGCCTTGTTCTCCTCAATGCACTGGTCGATGATCGTGCGACTGATCGTCAGCTCTTCCGCCTCCTTGGCGGAAACCGTCACCGCCGCAGGGACCATATCGCCGTTCTCGCCCTTCTGGAGGAGGATCACGCCGTCGCCCTGGCCGAGGGCCTCGATGGTGAGGCCCAATATCTCGTCCAGCAGCTTCGGCAGGTCATCGGTCAGCGTGAGGGCGCGCCCGATCGAATACATCGCCTTCAGCCGGCGGTTGGCGTCGTCGAGTCGGTCGATCCGGGGATGCTCCGCCGCCGAGACGGACGACCGGACCACCGACGTCACCCCGAGAGCGGAATCGCTGAACATCAGCACATCGCGATTTGCATTCGGCGCCTGTTTGAGATCGAACCCCGGATCGAAGGCCAAGACCGTGTCGCCCAGTTTGATCTCGTCGCCAGGCTCCAGAGGGCTCTCCTCGATCTCCAGACCGTTGAGGATGGTCCCATTGCTGCTGCCGAGGTCGTGAAGGACATATCGCTCACCCTCCCTACTGATGCGGGCGTGCTCCTTCGACACGCGTTCATCGAGCAGTTGCAGCGAGTTCTCGGCGCCGCGACCGATGGTGGCGCCGCCGCCCACATCGACGGCGGTTCCGCGACCGTTTCCTTTGACGATGAGCAGCTTGGCCATTTCGCTTCGCGTCGAGGAATTGTCCGGTGAAAACGTACACTACCGCAATGGTATGTTATCAATCCACTCCGCGAAAAGTCAAATAGTTTTCTCTTTTCGCGCGATGCACCTTGACAAACGCTCCCGCTGAAGGCAAAATTGGTGGTAGGCGTGACACATTATTTCGTCTTCACATCTACAGTTCCGTGCAAGGAGCGAGTTATGGGAACGCGGATTCATAGGCCCCTGAAGAAAAGGGCGCAGTTGGGTATTGAGGAACTCGAGGACCGGATCGCCCCGGCGGTGGTCCTCACCGACGGGATGTCGTTTCAGTACAACGCCGCGGACGGGGACTTGGTCGAAGCGACCTTCTTCGGTCCCGGTTCGGCAACGCTTGCCAACCTCAATGGAGACGATCCGGGAACGGCGGGGGAGGAAAACCTATGGTATGTGGACCTCGCTGGCACGACCAAGGCCTCGCAGCTCTACATCCGCGATGTCACCCCCGGCGACGGCAGCGACAATCTCATCTGCCATGACATCCGGAACTTTGGCGGCTCGGCCATGGGCGTCATCGACCTCTCCGCATCCGGGTTCCACCAGGTGCGTTTTGCGGCCATCAACCTGACGTATCCGCTTAACGAGCTCAACATCCACGGCGCTTTCTACGGGGGCGGCGTGACGACCACAAGCTCAGTCGGCGACATCGCCATTCAGTACTTTGCCGAGCTGTGCGGCTTCAGCATCGGCGGCGACCTGGGAAGGTTCTCCACCGGCGGGGGCACGATGCAGGGCTTCCTGGACGTGGCGGGTCATCTCGGATCCGCGCAGATCACGGGCGGGGACATGGTCTCGACGCGGGTGAACATCGGGAGCGGGAGCGACCGCTTCGAGATCGACGGCAACACATGGGACTCGCTCTTCGGGGCGGCGGAGTTCACGTTCTATTCCGGGGTAGGACTGTTCCGCGTGTCCGGCGACATGGTGGGCACGACCTTCCTGTCCACAAACGGGAACGTGGGGAAGCTCGATATTCAGGGAACAGTGCGCAACGGCCTGACCTCCGACACCGACATCAGTCTCACCAACGGCAAGTGCGGGCAGATCTACATCGGCGGCAATCTCCTCCAAAACGGTACGCCTGGAAGAACCACAACCCTCACCTTCACCGACATGCGCACAGGCAAGATCGAGATTGCGGGGAGTGTCACGGGCGGCGCGGACATCATCGCCGTCAACAGCGGGAACACCGGTCGCCTGATCATCGACGGCGACCTGCTCGGCGATGCGCCGAACACGGACCGCGCCACCATCACCGCGACAAACGGCAATCTTGGTACCCTTCTCATCGGGGGCAATTCCGATTATGCACAGATCGACTGTACCAGCGGCAACTCATCGCAAGTCGCCATCGACGGCACAGCCAACGACACACAGGTCCTCCTCGCTGAAGGCGCCACGGGAACGTTCCGCGTGGGTGGCGATGTGACGAACAGCACCATCACCCTCCAGGGCCAAATACTCGGAAAGCTCTGGCTCGGAGGCAACCTGGATGCCGGTTCCACCATTTCAACCCTGGCATCCACGCTGCGCCAGACCACCGTCGAAGGGGATGTCCTTGGAGGCAGCCAGATCGCCCTTTGGGGCACTACCGGCAGCTCCGTTAACATCGGCGGTGGTTTCGACAACGCCAGCACCTTTCAGGCGGGAGTGGGGGCGAGTTTCCACATTCTCCGCATTGGCGGCGCCCTCGACCAGGGATCCTTCATCACAGCCAATGGCGCGTCGTTCGGCGGCGTCCGCATCGGCGGAGGGGTCCTCGACGGTTCAGTTGTCCAATGCACATCGAGCAGACTGGACAGCCTTTTCATCGGCGGCCCCATCGACAGCCTCGGAGGAGGCCAGCCCATAGTCGCTCTCGGCAACGGCAGCATAGTGGGCAATGTCACCGTCGCAGGCCACGTCTTCGATGGGCAGTTTATCCTTAGCCAGATCTCCTTCCGTCCTGGCAGCAGCATCCGCGTCTCCGGCGATTTCACCGACTCGCAGTTCGCCGCGCTGGGTTTTACACCACTCTCAGGACTTCTCTTCGGCGGCCATGTGTCGGGGTCCACGTTTACCTTCGCTGCAGCCGGACGTATTGATCGAATCTCCATAGGCGGCAACGTGAGCTCTTCGACCTTCACTGGTTTGGGGCCCTCCGGTCGCACGACCATCGGCGGGTCCATCGACACGACAGTTTGGCAGGTTACCGACCCCCAGGGCTCCTTCCGAACCGGCGGCTTCGTCAACCTGTTCACCTACACCGCCGCCAGCCCCGTGGGGAGCTTCCGGACCGGCGGCCCCGCGACCCAGAGCAACTTCGTATTCACAAGCGGCTGCAACTCGCTCAGGATCGACGGCGCCGCGACGAACACAAACGCCACCTGGGGCGCGCAGATGGACATGCTGTCGATCCTCGGCGACGTGGACACGGTCGTGTTGACCGGAGTGGGAGGCAGCGTGGACCTGTGCAAGATACAAGGCAACGCAACGACCTTTACGCTCACCACCACCGGCCAGACAGGACGGGCCTTCATCAGCGGCGCTCTCGATGCGGGGACGGTCAATCTCGACGGCATGACCGGCGCCTTCCGCGTCGGCGGGGCCGTGACGAACACCGGACTCACGTTCACCGAACACATCGAGCGTGTCCAGCTCGGCAGCATGTCCAACTCGCAGATCAGCATCACAAACGCCTTCCCGCCCCCGGGCCCGGCCTCCGGCGGCGCGGACCGCATCGTCATCATGGGCGATGTGGACACGGCATCCGTCGTCGATGTCTTTGGGCCATGCAAGTTTGCATCGGTGCGCGGCGACGTGCTGAACTCGACGTTTACTTTCCACAACGGGCTTGCCCGATTCGACATCGTGGGCCGCATGACGGACTCGAACATCACCGCCCTCGGCGGCGGCACGGAAACAACGCCATCCGCTATCACGTCGGCCCGGATCGGCGGCGGCATATGGGGCGCCAGCGCCCTGACAATCCAGGGCAGTTGCTCGCGCCTCCAGGTGGGCCAGGGTCTGAACGATACATCGACCGTCGATATTTTCGGCTACACGTCCTCACTGTCCATCGCCGGCAACATTGCGGCAGGGGCAACCGTCACCATCGGGACCACGACCGTCAGCGGCTCCGGGCAGACCTACTACACGGGAACGCTGCGCCATATGCTCGTGCGGGGGCTCATCTTCGGCAACATCGATGTGTTTGGCACGCTCCACACCATCAACTCCGCCGGACGGGCGGCCGTGCCCAACGGCGGCAGCGGCGCGCCATTCACCGGCGGCTTCCAGCCCACGGATGGAACAGGCGCGCCCATCGCGGGGGCGCAAGTGGATTACGTGACCCTCGCACCGGGGGGCTATGTTTCATGATCCTCATACTTCGCAGAATCACAGGCGCATGCAACGACCACCCGGATATTCCGCGCGCCAGCGCTGGCTGAGCAGCATCGGCATCGGCGCGTTTGTCTTCGCTGCATGCACCGTTCTGTTGGCGTTGAACGCCTTCGAGGAGCTGGAGCTGAAGTCGGGATACTTTCGCTTCAAGCTTCGGGGCGAAAGCGAGATTCATCCGGCCATCGAACTGGTGGGCATCTCCGATGCGGACATCAAGATGTCCGAGACGGAGTTCCCGTGGCCGAGAGAGTTCTACGCGGTGATGGTCCAGGCCCTGGCCTACCACCATGCGAAGGCGGTGGCCTTGGACCTCGTGTTTTCCCGCCCGAAGACTGCGGAGGGCGACAGCGCTCTCAGGGAGGCATTCAAACAATGCCCAGCGGCGATCGCCTCTTTCTTCTTCGACCTCGGCCAACCGGCGCCGGAACTTGGGGCAAAGGAACCCCTCCAGGCGCTCGCTATCCGTCCGGCGGGTGACGAAGATCGCGACCTCCTCGAGGGCGCTACCCCCCGCTGGCCCATCGAAGCCCTCCGCGCAGCCGGCCGGGTGGGCTTCGTAAACGCACCACCAGAGAACGACGGCACGTTGTTGCGCATTCCGTTGGTCATCCGATACCACGGCTATGTCTTTCCCGCCCTTTCGCTCGTGACGGCTTGCCGGTATCTCGGCGTGGATGTCCGGGACGTGAAGGTCAAGCCCGGTCGGTATATCACACTCAAACCGTCTCCGGGCAAGACAACTCGCATCCCTATCGACAAAACAGGCCGGATGATCGTGAACTTTCGCGCGGGCGAAAAACAACTCGCCGCTCGCTACACCTCTTTCATGCTGGCCCTGCAAGCGGAAATGCAGCGTCAACGCGGCGAAAAGGCGCAACTGGACCTCACGGGAAAGTTCCGCGAAAAGGCCGTGTTCGTCGCCGACGTCCGCAGCACGGACGACGTGCACGTCACACCAATCGGAAAGCTCTACGGCGTTTCGGCGCACATGAACGTGCTGAGCAATATCTTGAGTCGCGATTTCATGCGCCGACCCGGGCGGTGGGTCACGCTGTGCATCCTGGCCATCGTGTCGCTGGTTTTCGCCGGCCTGTGCGCACACCCGTCTCTGCTCAGGGGCGCTGTGGCCGCCGCGGCCCTGGTGATCGGCTACCTCATCCTCGCCTGGATACTATTCGCACATGCGAATGTATGGATCGCCGTCATCGCACCCGTGGCGGACATGACCGCCCTCTATACGGCCGTGGTGACCTATCGGTTCTTTGCCGAGGAACGCGAAAAGGCACGGATGCGGGGCATGCTGACGCGCTATCTTTCGCACGACATCGTAGAGGAAATCCTTCAGACTCCCGAAGCGGGGATGTTCGAGGGACAGTTGAAGCAGGTCACAGTGCTGCTCTCGGACATCCGGGATTTCACGACGATCACCGAAGAATTGGGCGCGCGTGAAACGGTCGCCATGCTGAACGATTACTTCGACGCAATGGTCAAGATCGTCCTCAAATATGAAGGGGGAATCAATCAGTTTGTCGGCGATGAACTCCTGGCCACATGGGGGGCGCCCCTTGAGCGCCCTACCGACCCCCTCAATGCCGTTAAGGCGGCGCTTGAGATGCGGAACGGCATGGCCACGCTGATGAAATCCCGCCAGGAACGCGGCCTCAAGACGTTTGCCATCGGCATTGGCATCAACCTGGGGGAGACAAAAGTCGGCAATATCGGCGCCGCCGAGCACATGGACTACGCCGTGATCGGCGACACGATCAACTATGCGGCGCGGTTGGAGGCGCTGACGAAAAAATATCGATCCGACGACTGCGTTACACCGATCCTCATCAGCCAGAGCACATATGAGCGCGTCCGGGACCACGTGGACGTGACAGCCATCGGCAAAATTCCGGTCAAGGGCAAAACCCAAGTAAGCATGGTGTATCTGCTGAACGGACTGAAGAGCCCCCTCTCCGCAAAACACGGTGATCTTGATTGACTATGGTTTCGTAATAAATTACCAGGTATATATAACAAGGATTTTCCTCTGCGCCCTTTGCGGGCTTTGCGAGAGGCTTAAACACAAAAAGGCCGGACAAACCGACCTGGGACTTCGG
>JAADGH010000026.1:28308-52256 GCA_013152475.1 Planctomycetota bacterium | reverse complement strand
TACGAAATATGCCACACACCATGCTTTTTTCATTATCTCTTCTCCTGCATAGAACTTACGACACGCCATCTTTAACGTAGAAGAGGCTTCCGGCCTCTTCATGGAAGCGGCAAGATGCCGCTTCTACCTTAACCGTCGGCCCGGCTCGACTGCGCGGCGCCCGATAACGTAGAAGAGGCTTCCAGCCTCTTCATGGAAGCGGCAAGATGCCGCTTCTACCTTAACCGTCGGCTCGGCTCGACTGCGCGGCGCCCGATAACGTAGAAGAGGCTTCCAGCCTCTTCATGGAAGCGGCAAGATGCCGCTTCTACGTTATGCCCTTCGGATTGTCACGGATGTACTGGTTGATTCTCTCCAACTGCTCAGCGCTGCGTACGATGTGATCAAAGCTCTCCCTCTGCCAGAGCTGTCCCCTGCGGTTCATGCGTTTGTTGATCTGTTTCGCAGAATACGATTTCCACGCATGCAGGATGCCCGAGAGTCTGTGATCCCCCACGGGAGTCACGGTCGCATGCACATGGTTTGGCATGACCACGTGTTCTCCGAGGTGGTAGCGTTCACAATCGAAATGGAGCAACACCCTCTCCATAAACTCACTAACTCTCGGATCACTCAGTACACAACTACCATACCCCGTGTCAAGCCATCGATGGAAGCGCGCGGGGAATCGCTCCCAGAACTCGGCCCTTTCCTCCTCGGTATGAGGCTCGGGGTGCTCCAGCAACCATTCCTCTCTTTCTCGGAGCCATTCGGCAAGCTTCGCCCGCGGAAGCGAATCGGCCAGTCGAAACGTAATGAAATACGTAGTCCCCTCCTGCCGCCAGTGCGGAAGATTCCCCGCCAGACACGCAGTGGGTTGAGAAGGATCGTAGAAGTTATATCGCATCTCTTTCACCGCAAGAACCAACGCATCGCCTCGTTGAAGTAGAAGAGGTTTCCAGCCTCTTCAC
The DNA here is from genome assembly GCA_013152475.1 of Planctomycetota bacterium. Classification (GTDB taxonomy): domain Bacteria; phylum Planctomycetota; class Brocadiia; order JAADGH01; family JAADGH01; genus JAADGH01. The sequence continues at coordinate 51,306 of JAADGH010000026.1, read as the reverse complement.
GGAAGCGGCAAGATGCCGCTTCTACCTTAAGACGCCCTTCACAAACTCCACGCTCTTGGCGGCATCCTCTTTGTCCGTTCCCCGCCCCCCGCACTCGATGGCGAGGCTGCCGGTGTAGCCGCGCTCCATCAGCTTGCGAATCGTCGGGGCGTTGTCCACCTCACCCTCGCCAAGCGGGACCATCTGGAACGACTCCCCTTTGGGCGCGACGTCCTTCAAATGCACGTGCGCGATGGTATCGGCCAGCCGGCCGAACGCATCGTCCCAGTCCGCACCCACGTAACGGAAATTGCCCACGTCGAACGTGAACCGGAGGCGCGAGTCGTTGGCATGTCCCATAATCTCCAGGCAGTGCTCCACTGTGCCGACCATCCGCCCCGCCGGGCCGCCTCGGTTCTCGAAGGTCACCGTCAGGCCGTACTCCTCGGCGATGGGGATCGCCTCCGCGAGGCCGACGCCAAACTCCTTGCGCCACTCCTCGGGACTGAGATCGTTCGTCGGGCTGCCAAGCATGATGCAGCGCGCCTTGACCGCGGCAAGTCGCTCGCAAATCTCCCGGAGCTTCGTCTCCCGCTCCGTCCTCGCCTCGTCGGTCCGGGTTACTAAGTCGAGCGCCGTGTGCGAGCTGGCCACGCCGATGCCCGTTTCTTCCATCGCTTCGAGCGTGGCGGGGATGTCCTTCGCCGGGTCGATCCAATGCGCCTCGCCGACGTCCATCTCCTGCACACCCAGCTCCCCGCAAAAGCGAATGATGCCGGCCACGTCGATTTCCTCGTCCCGGACCATCCGGTTGAACGAATACGTCATCATTCCCAGTTTCGGATCTGCCATGAATTCCCTCCTGACAAAGGTTCCGTCACGCGGGTTTCAAGGATAGCATGTGGAATACACCGATGCCAGTGGTTTCGGGGGATGGACAGAGAAGGCAGAAATCGCTATGATAGGGACATGCTCGATCCTGCCAAACGTGGACACAAGTAAAAGGATACGCCATGAATCGCCCATCCCGCCGTGATTTTCTGAAAGGTCTCGGCCTCGGCGCAGCAACACTGATAGCCCCCCGCCTCGCCCGCGCACAGACCGACCCGAAGAAAAAACCGAACATCGTCTTTTTCCTCGTCGACGACATGGGCTGGATGGACACAAGCGTGTACGGCAGCCAATACTACGAAACGCCGAACATGGAACGCCTGGCCAAGAAGAGCATGATGTTCACCGACGCCTACACCGCCAGCCCCCTCTGCTCACCCACGCGCGCCAGTATCATGACCGGCCAGTACCCCGCCCGCGTCGGCATCACCACCGCCGTCGGCCACCGCCCGCCCCTGCCTGCCGGCGCTTCGCGCTATCCCGAGAAGGCCCCGCCAAGTCGGAAGATGATCTATGCCAAGAGCCGGCGGTTCGTTCGTCCCGAGCAGTACACCATTGCCGAGGCGTTGCGCGACGACGGATACAAGACGGCCCACATCGGCAAGTGGCACCTCGGTCTTAACCCGGCGCACTGGCCCGAGGCCCAGGGCTTCCAGTTTTCCTTCCACGGCGCGCCGGACCCCGGACCGCCGAGCTACTTCTCCCCTTACGGCTTCAAGGCCGGCACAGTTACCGACGGACCGGAGGGGGAATACATCGCCGACCGCCTGACGGACGAGGCATTGAAGTTCATCGAGGCGAACAAGAACGGGCCGTTTTTCCTGAACCTCTGGCACTACTCCGTCCACGGTCCCTGGGGACACAAGAAGGAGATCACGGAACATTTTGTGGGCAAGAAGGACCCGCGCGGAAAACAGGCCAACCCGATCATGGCATCCATGCTCAAGAGTGTGGATGAGAGCCTCGGGCGTGTTATGGATAAGCTGGACGAACTCGGGATCGCGAAGAACACGATCCTCATCTTCTTCTCCGACAACGGCGGGAACGTCCACAGCAACAGCCCAAAGGACGGCAAACTGGCCCGCATCAAACCCGGGCACAAGCGGTGGCCGATGATCCAGGATTGGAAGAAGTACGCCGGCGACCTGCCCCCCACGAACAACGCCCCCCTGCGGGAGGGGAAGGGCTGGATCTACGAGGGCGGAACCCGCGTGCCGCTCATGGTCTGCTGGCCGGGGGTGGTAAAACCCGGCACGACGTGTTCGGAGATCGTAAGCAGCGTGGACTTCTACCCCACGATGCTCGACATGGCGGGCCTGAAACCAAAGCCCGGTCAGATTCTCGATGGCGAGGACATCGTGCCCCTGCTCAAGCAGACCGGCACATTCAAGCGCGAGGCGATCTTCTGCTACTTCCCCCACGGCGGCCCGACGCATCCGGGGGGTGTCTATGTCCGCAAGGGCGACTGGAAGCTCATCCGATGGTTCGAAACAAGCGAAAATTTCCCGGAGCAATTCGAGCTCTACAACCTGAAGGAGGACATCGGCGAGACGAAGAACCTGGCGAAGGAGATGCCCGACAAGGTGAAGGAGCTGGACGCCCTGATCGACAAGCACCTCAAGGACACCGGCGCGGCCGTGCCCAAGCCGAACCCCGCCTACGATCCGAAGGAGATCGCCATGGATGGCTGGGTTGCCAAGGGGGGCAACGTGTCTCTCCAAGACGGAGTCCTGAAGATCGAGCCGACGGGCAAGATGTTCTTTATTGCGAATGCCTCCCTCCGCGACGTGACGCATGCGGGAAAGGTCGTTGTCCGGTTCCGTTGCCGCAGCACGGCGAAGGGATCGGGGAAGATCCAGTTCCGCACGGCGGCGCAGAAGCGATTCCCCCGCACGGGGCAGGTGGTACCGTTCGATCTTCCTGCCGGTGAACAGTGGCAGGAGATGACCGTGGCGCTGCCGGTCAAGGGGCGCCTTGCGCACTTCCGTATCTTCCCGGGCATCAAAAGCGGCGCAGTGGAGTTCGACTGGATTCGCCTGTGCCGCCCGGAGGGTGGTGTGCTGAAGGAGTGGAATTTCGAGATGCCGTGACTCAAAGGGCGCACCGGGAAAGCGCCAAGATTGACGCCGGGTAGGTCTCCAACGGCCTCCCCTACGTTCCCGCCTGGTGGGTGAATGCCTCCACGATCGCCGCCGCGTTTTCCGTCGGGGTCTCCGGCTGCAGCGGTTTGGCGGGGGCCAGGATGTATCCACCTCCCCGCCCCATCTCTGAGCACAACCGTCGGACCTCGGCACGAATCTCCCCCGGCGTGCCACGGGGGATAACGCTCTGGCTGCCAAGACCGCCCCAGAAGGTCAGCTTGTCTCCCCACTTCTTCTTGAGTTCGTATGGATTCATCCCCGCGGCCTCGGGCTGGACACTCTCCAGCACATCCAATCCGATCTCGATCACGTCCCCCATGATGTCCGCGATGGACCCGCAGCAGTGGGTAATGACCAGCTTGCCTGCCGCGTGTACGGCGTCGTAGATCCTGGCCCAACGGGGTTTCAGGAACCGGCGCCATCGGTCCGGCCCCAGGATCACGCCGCGCTGGTCGCCCCAGTCCTCGCCGAACATGATGGCATCGACCGGCATATCCGCCGTGTATTCCACAAACGCAAGGTAGAGATCGAGCAGCCGGTCCAGCAGCGCCGCATAGAAGTCCGGCTCCGCCACCGAGTCGATCAGGATGTTCTCGAATCCGCGCAGGCGCCAACTCGCCTCAAACAGCCCCCACTTCAAGCTCGCAATCATGAAACTCTGGTCGTTCGCCTCGCACACCCGCCGGGCTTCTTCCTTGTCCTCGGGACGGAAGAAGTCCTCCGGCTTGGGAAACGTGTAGCCGTCCAGCGACGGGCCGCTCAACGCAGGGCTTTCCAGATGATAGGGCCTCCGGTCGATCCGCCAGACCGCGCCGTAGGGATCGCGAACACAGGCCTCGTCGATCGGCTCCCACCCCAGCGCATCCACGGCATGGACGTATTCAATGTAAGGCGTCAGGCGCTCGCGCCACGCCGGGCCGCCGTAGTGGGCGTCCAGCCGCTCGCCGACCTCGTCCTCGAAGGTGAGAGTGAAGGGCAGCGGCTTCGTCTCGCGGTGGTGGATCTGCTCCAGCACCATGTCTCGGGGTGTCATGGCCGTCCTTCCTTCCTCGAAGACCGACGATGCTATGCGGCGAAATGATCCTGGCGGGGCTACTCCCCTTCGGCCTCGATCTCGGCGAGGACCTCATCGGGGATGTTGAAGTTCGAGTAGATGTTCTGCACGTCCTCGTAGTCCTCCAGGGCCGCCATCAAGTTGAGAACACGGCGCGCGTGCTCGGTGGCGATGTCGATATAGGTCTGCGCGACTTTGCTGATCTCGGCCGACTCGACGGGAATCTCCTTCGCCTCGAGGGCCTGCCTTACGCTCTCGAAGTTTTGCGGCGTGCAGGTGATGGTGAACATGTCGCCATCATCCTCCATGTCGTCGGCGCCGGCGTCGAGGACGATTTCCATCACCGTCTCTTCGTCCGCCTTTGCCGCATCGACGACGATCACGCCCTTGACCTCGAACATCCACGCCACGGTGTTGGGCCGGCTCAGGCTTCCGCCTTTCGACTCGAAGACCTTGCGGATATCCGACGCCGTCCGGTTGCGGTTGTTCGTTGTGGCCTCAACAAGGAGCGCCGCGCCGCCGGGGCCGTAGCCCTCGTAGGTGACCTCCTCGTAGCTCTCGCCCGCGATTTCACCCGTACCTTTTTTGACGGCGCGCTCGATGGTGTCCTTGGGTACGTTGGCGGCCTTCGCGGCGTCGATGGCGTACTGGAGGCGAAGGTTCGCGGCGAGATCGCCCCCGCCCAGCCGAGCGGCGACCATGATGTTCTTGACCAGCTTGGAAAAGAGCTTGCCGCGCTTGGCGTCGGTGGCGCCCTTCTTGTGGCGGATACGTGCCCAGTGTGAATGGCCTGACATCGTCGAACTCCTACCGGCCCAGGTCCTGCGGGCGGACGACGGTCCCCTTTTTCTCCTCCGCGAGGAGCCGTGTGACCCGCGCCAGTTTCTTCTTGATATGCTCCACATCGGGGAGCATATCCGCCGACCGGCCGGAGAACTTCTCGGACAGCCGGAGTGAGATTTCCCACGCGTTTTTCGCCTCCTCCCACAGGCCGAGGCTGAAGCAGACGTCGCCCAGGTGGTCGCGGACGACCGGGTCGTCGCCGAACTCCTCGCCGGCGTCGCCCGCGTTCTTCTTCATCAGGTCGAGCGACTTCCGGAGTTTTTCGAGCGCCAAGACGAGGTAGTTCTTCTCGTCGTTCGCCGTCCCCATCTTGTAGTAAGCCCACCCGAGGCTGTCCATGTAGGCCCCGCTCTCAGGCTCGGCCTTGAGGGCGCGTTCGATCAGCGCGACGGCTTCCTGGGGCTTGATGCCCTTGTCGGCGTAGAGGTAGCCGAGGTAGTTATTGGCGGCGGGGAATTCCGGGTCGCTGGCGAGGATTTTGCGGAGCTCATTGACCACCTTCTCGTCCTCGCCCAGGGCGCTGTAGGTGCTGACGAGCTTCAGGCGGAGCTGTCGGGCCTCGCTCTGCTGGAGGCTGCGCTGGGGGATCTCGGCCACGCCCTTCTGCAGGACGGTCAGGGCCTGTTTGTAGTTCTTCTTGCCGATGTGAATCTGGGCCAGTTCGAGATAGGCCCGGAGCAGGGGGGTCTGCTGGGGGCGGGCGTACTTCCCGTCGATGATCTCCTGCAGAAGCTGCGCAGCGCGCTGGTCGTCTTTCTGCTTCCGGTAGAGCAGGGCCAGCCAGTAGCGCAGCTCGTGGAACCGGGGGAGCCGGAGGAGCAGTTTGCTTGCGCGCCGGATCGCCTCGGCCGAGCCGAGCTTCTCCGCGAAGGTGTAGCAAAAGCCGAGCTGCCAGAGCACGAAGGACATGCGCTGGTCGCGCCCGGCGCTGTCGATCACGACGCATTTTTCCAGGAAGGGGATGGCCTTTCCGAACTGGCGAAGGTCGATGTGGCACCCGGCCAGGAGGTAGTCCACATTGTAGGCCTCGGGGCGGGAGAGTCTGCCTTGGGCCTTCTTTACCACATCGTGGAGGATTTTGATGCCCTTCTCCGCCTGGCCCAGTTTCCGGTACAGCAGGGCCTGGTTGAACCGGAGCTGCCGCCATGCGGCCGCCGACGGTGGGGGGCACTCGGCGGCCTTGTCATACTGTCCGAGAGCGTCCTCGTCCTTCCCCTGTCGGCTGTAGAAGTTTCCCAGCTCGGCATGGTAGGAAAAATTGTTCGGGACGAGCTGGGTGAGCTTCTCGATGTGCTTGGCGACCTCGGCCTGGTGGTTGCCGGGGAGCACCTGGTAGCACTCCGCCAGGGCCTCGTGGATCTCCGGTGGGTCCTCCCCGATCTGGTGGCACTTCTCCAGCGCCTTTTCGAAATGATCCACGGCCACAGCGTATTGCCGCCGGTAGACCGCCTCCCAGGCGCAGCAGAAGTGGGCGTAGGCGTCGTTGCGGATGGAGTTTTCTCTGTCGTCGCTCGCCCGGATGATGGGGGCGCCGTTCGGGGCGCTCTCCACCTGCGAACGGGCGGGCGCCGGCGGCGGAATCTCGCACCCGAGACCCAACAGGACGATGCACAGCAGCACGATCCCCCCGCCCGGCCGCCACGAAGCGGCGGGACGCGACTCAAGACAGCGCGATGCGTTCACGGAATCACCTTGTTGAGCGGGTACTCGATGATTCCCTCGGCTCCCGCTCGCTTCAGCTCGGGGATGATCTTTCGGACGACCGTTTCGTCCACCATGACTTCCACGGCATGCCACCCTTCATTGGCGAGGGAGGAGATCGTCGGGTTTCGCATGGCGGGGAGGATACTCAGGACCTTCTGCAGGTCCTTCGCCGCGACGTTCAACTTCAGGCCCACCTTCTGGCGGGCGAGGATTGCGCTCTGGAGGAGGATCGACACGTTCTCGATCTTCTGGCGCTTCCACGGGTCCGCCCAGGAGTCTTTGTTCGCGATGATCTGCGTCACCGACTCGATGACCGTATCGACGATGCGCAGCCGGTTCGCCCGGAGGCTGGATCCGGTCTCGGTGACCTCGACGATGGCGTCGACCAGGTCGGGGGCCTTGGCCTCGGTGGCGCCGTGGGAGAACTCCACCTCGGCCTTTACCTTGTGCTTGCGTAGAAACCTCTTGGTCAGGTTCACCACTTCGGTGGCGACGCGCTTGCCCTGGAGGTCCTGCACCGAGTTGATGGGTGACTTCTCGGGCACGGCGAGGACCCATCGCACGGGGTTCATGGTCTGCTTCGAGTAGGCGAGATCGGCCACCCTGACCACGTTGGAGCCGTTCTCCTCCACCCAGTCCTTGCCGGCGATGCCGGCGTCGATGACCGCGCGCTCCACATAGCGCGACATATCCTGGGGCCGGATCAGTCGGGCGGCGATCTCCTCGTCATCGGTAGTGGGGTAGTAGGAGCGGGAGTCCACGCGCAGGTTGAAGCCGGCGGCGTGCATCAGCTCCAGCGTTGATTTCTGCAGGCTGCCGATGGGCAGTCCGAGGATAATGCGTCTGGCGGTCTTTTTTCGTTTCGCTTTCTTTTTTGACGGGCTCATTGCTTCTTTTTCTTCTTCGTTGCAGTCTTTTTCTTTGTTTTCTTTATCTTCTTTGTCTTCTTTGTCTTTTTCGACGTCGTAGACTTCTTCTTGGCGCTTTTCTTTCGGGATTTTTCTCGGTAGTAGTCGCAGTTCTTCTGCAGGAGGCATCGCGAACACTTGGGGTTGGCGGCGAGACACGTCTTCTCCGCATGTTGTGTGGTGTAGTGGTAGAACTCCGCCATCTGCGCGCTTGGGATAAGGCGCTCCAGTGACTTCTGGGCCCGGTCGTGGGTCCAGGACGGGTCCACCAGCCCAAGGCGGTCCGCCACCCGCCGAACCTCGTTGGAGAGCGGGAGGGCGGGCCGATTGAAGAAGAGCAACATGAGCCGCGCGGCGGGGCGGGGCGGGAGACGAAGGGTGTTCACCAGATAGTCGCGAGAGGAGGCGAAGCTCTCGTCGGCGAGGAAGCCCAGATCGAACTCGCCGCGGTCGGCGTAGAGCTTGTCCAGTGCGTCACGGCACGCTCTGCCGATGGGCTGGCCGATCTGCTTGTCCTTGGCCCACACCGCGATCTCTCTCCCCGAGGTCACTCGCATCTCATTCCAGTCTACAAATGTGCTCTGGAAACGCTTGACCGTCTGTTCGGCCTGGGGCAGGGATGTTTTTTCCATCAGAATGGCGATCAGCAACGCCTCGACCGAGGAGATGTCCTCCGGGAAGGGCTGAATCCGGAATTTCTTTCTCAGCTGGTCGCAGATCCGCACGGCTCTCTTGGACTTGTCTTTGGACGACATTTAGGCATCCTCCCGGCGGTGCGGTTCGGACGCGGGGGCGCCCACGCCGCCCTCGGATTCTCCCGTCTCCCCGCTTTCGTCTTTGATCTGTCTGAGCAGGTCCTCAATGCGAGCGCTGTTTTTCACCCCTTCGTCGATGAACAACGAGAGAATGGGGGCGCGTCGGAGGCCGACGCGTTGGGCGATCTCCCGCTGGATGTAGCCCTTGGCGTGTTGCAGGGCCGTCATGGTCTTCCGTTCGTCATTGCTCTTGCCGAGTACGGAGATATAGACCCGCGCCCGCTGGAGGTCCGGGCTGATCTCGGCCTTGGTCACCGTCACGAACCCCATACGCGGGTCGTTCAATTCCTGCAGGATGATGCTGCTCGCCTCCTGCTTGATCCGTTCGGCCACGCGGACCTGCCTGCGTTTCGTTGACATGATCAGTACAGCTCCAGTTCGTAGTCCACCAGCTGCACATGGTGGAACCTCTTGACCGCCTCGATTACATTCGACAAGACGGCGTTCACGTGTCTCCTGTCGCCGCCCACCATGGCCACGCCGAGGACGGCCGACTGCCATATATCGTGGCTGTCGATCTCGGATATGGAGATGTTGAACCCGTTGCGCAGGCGGTCCTTCACGCTCTTCAGCGCGCTGCGCTTCTGCTTGAGCGACCGCGCGTCGGGAATCACGAGTTTGATGGAGAGTGTGCCGACTACCATGGCGCAAAAGATAACTGGCGAAAGCCCACAGCCTTTCGCCAGAAGCCTTATCTACAAGAACCGGGCCCCTATCCCCGTCTCAATCTTCATCCTGGTTTGTGTTCACCTGGATTCCCGCTTTCGCGGGAATGACTGCGTTTCCGATCACGATTAGGAGTAGGACCAGGAAGGCCGAGCCCTAAGCCCAACTGCCTTCGTGCCTCCCTCAGCCCTGTTTCGGGGGCGCCGCCGCAGAATCCTCCAGGGTCCGCTTCACTTCTTCAATCTCATAGGCCACAATGACATCGCCTTCCTTGACGTCATCAAACCCCTCGATCTTGATGCCACACTCATAGCCCTCGCGGGCCTCGCGGACATCGTCCTTGAACCGGCGTAGGGAGGCGATTTTACCGTCGTAGATGATTTTGCTCTCCCGGGCCAGCCGCACGGCAGACGAGCGCCGGATAATCCCGTCGGTCACATAGCACCCCGCGATGCTGCCATAGCGCGAGACGCGGAACACTTGGCGCACTTGGGCGTGGCCGATGACATTTTCCCGCTTTTCCGGTTCAAGCATGCCCTCCAGGGCCTGACGCACCTCGTCGATGAGCTGATAGATGACCCGGTAGACCCGGACGTCCACACCCCGTTTTTCCGTCTCCTCCCGCGCGTCGGCGTCGGCGACGACATTGAAGCCGATGATGACCGCGTCGGAGGCATCGGCCAGGACCACGTCGGAGAGGTTGATTCCCGCCACGCCGCTGTGGATGATGTTGACCTGGACCTCCGACGTGCCGATCTCGTCCAGGGCCTTCTTGATCACCTCCAGCGAGCCGGCAACGTCGGCCTTGACGATCACGCGGAGTTCCTTGACCGCTGCGGCCTCCAAATGGGAGAACAGGGTCTCCAGGGTGACGTGCGTGGCCGTGACACGCTCCTGCTCCCGCTTCTTCCGGGCACGCCGCTCGGCAATGGAACGGGCCTTTTGCGCGTCGGCAAGCACATAAAGAGAATCGCCCGCGCCGGGCACATCCGACAGGCCCGTGATCTCCACCGGCGTCGCCGGCCCGGCCTCCCGCAGCGACCGCCCCTTGTCATCGCGCATGTTTCGCACGCGGCCGTAGGCGTGGCCGCAGAGGAACACGTCCCCCGTTTTCAGCGTTCCGTCCTTGACCAGAACGGTGGCCACCACGCCGCGCCCCTCGCTCAGCTTGGCCTCCAGCACCGTCCCCCGGGCGGGCTTGTCGGGGTTCGCCTTCAGCTCCAGGAGTTCGGCCTCCAGCGACAGGCGCTCCACCAAATCGTCCACGCCCTCGCCCGTGACCGCCGAGACCTCGACGCACTGGGTCTTGCCGCCGTATTCCTCCGGGGCAAGGTCCACGTTCGAGAGCTGCTGCTTCACTCGTTGGGGGTTGGCGCTGGGCAGGTCCATCTTGTTCAGCGCCACGACGATAGGCACGCCGGCCGCACGGGCGTGGCTGATGGCTTCCTGGGTCTGCGGCATGATTCCGTCGTCGGTAGCCACCACCAACACCACCACGTCGGTCACGTTGGCGCCCCGCGCCCGCATTTCCGTGAAGGACTCGTGACCCGGCGTGTCCAGGAAAACCACGTGCTTGTCGCCCTGGTCCAGGCGGTAGGCGCCGATGTGCTGGGTGATGCCGCCGGATTCTCCGTCGGCGACGTGGGTGCTCCGGATGCGGTCCAGGAGCGAGGTCTTGCCGTGGTCCACGTGTCCGAGAAAGGTGACGATGGGGGCGCGCGGTTTCAGGCTCTGGGGCGGGTCGGGTTTCTCCTCATCGAAGAGGGCATCGAGTTCGTCCTGCGGCGTTTTGATTTTCACCTCGATGCCGAATTCCAGTCCAATCGCCTGAGCCATTTCCGGGTCGATGGTTTCGTTGATGGTGGCCATAATACCGTGGCCCATGAGTTTGGCGATGATATCGCTGGCCTTGACGCCCATCTTGGCCGAGATGTCTTTCACTACGATGGGAGGCTCCATCTCCACCTCCGTGACCTTCGGCATGAGAGCGGGCTTTGCGGTCTTGATGCCCCTGCGGCCTGCGCCGGGGGCGATCCACCGGCGGAGGTGCCGCTTCGGCTTCTTGGCGGGTGCGGCGGGCGGCTCTTCTCTCTCAATCTCATCGGCTGCGGTCTTGCGCCGGGGCCGCAAGTGCGCCGGTTTTGGCCGTTTCCCGACGACCTCCTCCACTTCCTCTATTTTCGAGGGCGGTTCGCGGCGCGCGGGCGCGCGCACCACCGTCTTGTGCTCCGGCTCTTTACGGGCCGTCGGAGGGGCGGGTGCGGCCTTTCCGGCAGGCTCTGCGGGCGGGGAAGCGGGCGCTGCCGGCGGTTTCGGCTCTTCTTTGGGTTTGGTTTTTTCTTTGGGTTTGGGTTCTTTTTTCGGCTTCGGCTTCGGCTTCGCTTTCGGTTTCTTTGGGGCCAGGCCAGGCACTTGGTCCAGGCCGGTCAGCTCGCGGCGGAGAGCTACCGCCTCCTCATCGGAAATGGAGCTGGAATGGGTCTTGACGTCGTATCCCTTCTGCTTGCATTTCGCAACGATAAGCTTGCTTGGGACGTTGAGTTCCTTTGCGATCTGGTAGAGTCTTACCGACACGCCCTACGCCTCCGTTTTCGATTTGCCCGAGTCCTCCTCCGGAGTCTCACTCGCTTCGTCGGGGCTCGGTTCGTTGTTCTCTGAATTCGCGGCCGGGTCCTGCCCGGTCTCGGTTTCGGACGGGGCCGGATTTTCAGCCTGCGGCTCGGCCGCGGGCTGCTGAGGGGGTGCGGCCTCCCCTTCGGCGGCGTCTTGTTCCGGCGGTTCGGCCTTCTCCTCGGCGGCGGGCTGTTCGGCTTCCCCCTCGGGTGGCGCCTCCGCCGGGGTGGTCTCTGCCTCGGCGGCGGGCTGCTCCGGCGGTTCGGCCGCCCCTTCGGCCGGGGTCTGCTCGGCTGGCGCGGCGCCGGTCTCGGGGAGAGGTTCTTCACCTGCCAGGACTCGGGCCTGTTCGGCGTCGAGCTGGTCCTGCGAGGTAATGTCGATGTCCCACCCCGACAGCTTCGAGGAGAGGCGCACGTTCTGGCCCCGCTTGCCGATGGCCAGCGAAAGCTGGTCCTCGGCCACGATGACGGTGGCCTTTCGAGCGTCGTCATCAAGAATGATACCCGCGATCTCCGCCGGCTTGAGGGCGTTGCAGATGAACATCTCCTCGGACTCGTCCCACCGGATGATGTCGATCTTCTCGCCGTTCAGCTCGTCCACGATACTCCGAATGCGCGACCCCCGCACGCCCACGCACGCCCCCACAGGATCGACCTTCGCGTCTTTCGAGTCCACGGCGATCTTCGTCCGGAAGCCCGGCTCACGGGCGATGCCCTTGATCTCGAGCGTTTTCTCCGCGATCTCCGGCACCTCCAGCTCGAAGAGGCGGCGCACGAGCTCCGGCGATGTCCGGCTCAGGACGATGCGGACGCGGTTGCCCACCTTTTCCGTGACCAGTACGGTAGCGCGGATGCGCTCGCCGGGGTGGTACGATTCGTTTTGAATCTGCTCCGACCGCGGGAGGATGGCCTCCGTTCGTCCGAGGTTCACGATGAGGTTGGGCCCTTCCATCCGCTGTACGGTGCCGTTGACGATGGTATGGTGCTTTTTGTCGTAATCGTCGTAGATCACGTCGCGCTCGGCTTCGCGAATCTTCTGGATCATCACCTGCTTGGCCGTCTGTGCGGCGATGCGGCCTAGCTCGGCGGGAGCGATGGGTTTTCCCCCCTCGGTGGCGGTGATGTTCCCGGTCTCGCGGTCGATCTCTATAATGAGGCTCTCGTCGGCGCCGAACTGCTTCCGCGCCGCCGAAAGCAGGGCCGCTTCGATGCCTTCGAAGACAAGCTCCTTGTCGATGTTCTTGTCTCGATGAAGGCTGTCAACGAGTCTCAGCAATTCACCATTCATTTTATGTAGTCCACAAAACGTGCAAATTTTCGCCAAATAAAAAAGTGGGTGGTTACCACCCACTTCGGGGCGAGCCGAGACGGTCGAAGCTCACCGACTATGTCTCGCCAACTGCCCCGTCCAACGTCATGTTCCTTCCCGAAGCGGGATCGAATATATGCGCCTTCGACAGGTCGAGCAACGCCTCGACCTTGTCGTTCACTGCCACTTGCTGATGGGCGTTCACCTTGCTGACCAGCTCGTTCTTGCCGGTGGAGAGATACAATATCATCTCATCACCCAACGGCTCCACCACATTCACCGTCACGCCTATCTTGCCCACCGAGGGGGAGTCAATCGCCGAGGTTTTCACGTCCTCCGGTCGAATCCCGAAGATCACCTCTTTGCCCTCGAACGGCGCCAGATTCTCGCAAAAGCGCTCCGGCAGCGCCAGCCTGCACGTCCCCTCATCGAACGCCAACCCCCCGTTGCTCTTCGCCACGGTCCCCTTCACGAAATTCATCGGCGGCGTCCCGATGAACCCGGCGACGAACTGGTTCGCCGGACAGTCATACACCGTCAGCGGCTCCGCCGCCTGTTGCACCACCCCGTCCTTCATGACCACGATCCGATCGCCGAGGGTCATCGCCTCCACCTGATCGTGCGTCACGTAGATCATCGTCGTCTCGAGCCGCCGGTGCAGCCGTTTCAGCTCGGCGCGCATCTCCACGCGCAGCTTCGCGTCCAGGTTGCTCAACGGCTCGTCGAACAGGAACGCCTTCGGCTGCCGCACGATCGCCCGCCCCAGCGCCACCCGCTGCCGCTGCCCGCCCGACAGGGCCTTCGGCTTCCGGTCGAGCAGGTTCCCGATGCCGAGGATCTTTGCCGCCGCCTTTACGCGTTCGTCGATCTCGGCCTTCGGCTGCCGCCGCAGCTTGAGCGCAAAGGCCATGTTCTTATACACGCTCATGTGCGGATACAGGGCGTAGTTCTGAAACACCATCGCAATGTCCCGATCTTTCGGCGGAACATCGTTGACCACCCTGTCGCCGATCTTGATCGTGCCGTCCGTGGTCTCTTCCAGCCCGGCCACCATTCGCAGCGTGGTGGACTTGCCACAGCCGGACGGCCCCACAAGGACGAGAAACTCCTTGTCCTTTATCTCCAGCGACACGTCTTTCACGGCTACCACATCGCCGGAAAAGACCTTCGTCACATTCTCCAGAATAACTTCCGCCACGGCCTTATCCCAAAGGGGGAAAAGCCTCACCACACAAACGCACGTCGTAGAGAAACAACCTGCCCCTGCCGCAACTTTGATTGTATCCCCCTGTCCGTACCTTGTCAAGGGATTTCCGATTTTTGTTGACGCCTTGTCCGGGCGCAGAGGAGGAAATCAGACGCCGATCAACGCCGGCGCACCCAGAAGGGGTAAGCCAGCGCAAGTCGGCATCCATCGCTCTCCGTTCCGAAAGCACTTGACAAACCCTCTCCCATCAGGCACAATGTTCCGACTTTATCCCTATGATTCGTTCCTGACAGTGAGGAGGCCATCATGGCGAAGCCAACAAAGAAGAAACGACTGGGCATCCTGGTGGGCGGAGGCCCGGCGCCGGGGATCAATGGCGTCATCGGCGCGGCCACCATCGAGGCCCTCAACCGGGGGCTGGAGGTGGTCGGCATCCTGGACGGGTTCAAGTGGCTGGCCCGGGGCGACGCCAGACACATGCGGACGCTGAGCATGGACGATGTGGAGAAGGAGCGCTTCCGCGGCGGCGCCATGCTCCGGACCTCCCGCGAGAACCCTACGAAGGACCCGCAGAAGATGGCCAACGTGGTCAAAGCCCTGAAGAAGCTGAACATCAGCTACCTCATCACCATTGGCGGCGACGACACGGCCTTCAGCGCCAGCACGACATCAAGGCACGCCAAGGGCGCGATCAAGGTCGCCCACGTGCCCAAGACCATCGACAACGACCTTCCGCTGCCGCAGAATGCGCCGACCTTCGGCTACAATACGGCGCGGGATGTGGGCGGGCGGCTGATCCGGGGGCTGATGGAGGATGCGTGGACGACGCAGCGCTGGTACCTCGTCGTGGCCATGGGCCGCAGCGCCGGACACCTGGCCCTGGGCATGGGAATCTCCGGCGGTGCGCCGCTCACGGTGATCCCGGAGGAGTTTACCGACTCGGATGTCTCGGTGGGCCTGTTGTGCGATATTATCGAGGGGTCGATCTTCAAATCCATGGCCATCGGCCGCGACTACGGCGTGGCCATCCTGGCCGAGGGCGTGGGCGAGCTGGTGGCCGATGAGCTGGCGAGTAACCCGTTGGTCGTTGTGGAAAAGGACGAACACGGCCACCTCCGCCTGGCCGAGGTGCCTTTCGGCCTGATCCTCAAACGCGAGCTCCAGGGGCGCGCCAAGGAGCGGGGCCAGAAGATCACGATCGTGGACACCACCATCGGCTACGAGCTGCGCTGCGCCGACCCGATCCCCTTCGACGTCGAGTATGTCCAGCAGCTCGGCAGCGGCGCGGTTCGCTACCTCCTCGGCATCGGTGAAAAGAGCTGGGGCAGGGGCGGCGCACTCATCTCCGTGCAGGAAGGCGAACTGGTGCCGATCCCTTTCACCGACATCCTCGACCCGAAGACGGGCAAGACAACGGTCCGCCGCGTGAATATCAACTCGGATCAGTACCGTCTGGCGCGGTCATACATGATCCGCGTGGAGGAGGAGGACTTGAAGTCGACCGGCAAGGTGAAGGCGCTCGCCTCGGCGGCGGGGCTGACACGGGCGGAGTTCAAGAAAAGGTACGCCAAAGTGGTCCAGGTCTGAAAGGACCGCACGGTATCCCAAGGATTTTGCTGCCGGGGACGCGCCCTGTTTCTTTCAGGACGGACGGGCCATTCGATTGCGCTTGACATCTCCCGCAGACGTGTTGTATACATGCCTGGCCCCTCCCTGTGTAAGCCGAGGAGAACCATGTTTGAGCGAAATGATTTTCGACGCCTCCGCAGCGCCCTCATGCTGGAGGGCGTGCCGGATCGCTGCCCCCTGATCGAGCTGCACGTGAACCCGCAGGTCCAGGCGGCCTACCTGGGCCGGCCCATCGAGTCGGCCAAAGACCTGGTCGAGTTCTGGATGACGGCGGGGTACGACTACGTCCCCGCGGAGCTGGGCCTGATCCAGGTGGGCGGGGTCTTCTCCGGCGATGCCACGACGGTGAAGAAGGGCGGCTACAGCGTCTATTCCGAAGAGGACGTCGAGATGAACTGGGCGGCCGAGCACAAGGGAATCGTGACGAACCTCGACGAGTTCGAGCGGTTCAACTGGCCGACGGTGGACTCGATGGACTTCTCCATCCTCGACGAGCTGGCGTCGCTCATTCCCGAGCAGGTGAAGATCATCGCCATCCTCGGAAAGGTCTTCACGGCGGCGTGGATGCTCATGGGCTTCGAGACCTTCGCCATGGCGACGGTGGAGGGGTCGGACCTGATGGAACCGCTCTTCCAGCGGATCGGCGAGCTGCAATACGGCGCCTTGGCCCGGGCGATGGAGTGCGAGCGCGTGGGCGCGGCGTGGATGTCCGATGACATTGCCTTCGGCACGGGCCTGATGGTGAAGCCGGAGGTGCTCCGGCGGTACGTCTTCCCGTGGTATCAGAAGATGGGCGAGTTGTGCCGCGAGAAGGACCTGCCCTTCATCTATCACTCCGACGGCAGGCTGTTTGACGTGCTGGAGGACCTGATCGATGTGGGGTTCAACGCGCTGCACCCCATCGAGCCGAAGGCCATGGACAGCCGCGAGCTGAAGGAGATAGTGACCGGGGAGCTCTGCCTCCTTGGGAATGTCGAGGTGGACCGCTTGTCGCGAGGCACGCCGGAGGAGGTGCGGCAGATCGCCCTGGATAACATCCGCGACCTGGCCTACGATGGCGGCTACTGTCTGGGCTCGTCGAACTCCGTGACAAGTTACGTGCCGGTGGAGAACTACCGGGCGATGATCAAGACCGTGTTCGAGTGAGCGATGGCGGTGGTGTGCTACATCGGTCTGGGGTCGAACCTGGGCAACCGCGAGGCCAACCTGCGAAACGCCCTGGCGCAGTTGGGGGAGTGCGAGGGGATCGAGGTCACGAAGGTGTCGAGCTTCTTCGAGACCGAGCCGGTCGGCGGCCCGCCGCAGGGGAACTTCCTGAATGCCGCGGCGGAATTGCGGACAACCTTGAGTCCGGAGAAACTGCTCGACCGGCTTCAGGAGATCGAGCGCGACCTGGGGCGGGTGCGGACCGTGAAGTGGGGGCCGAGAACCATCGACCTGGATATCCTGCTCTACGGGGATGCCGCCATTCGGACCGAACGGCTGACCGTGCCGCATGCGCTGATGCACGAGCGGAGGTTTGTGCTAAGGCCGTTGGGGGAGATCGCGCCTGACGTGGTGCATCCGGTCATGGGGAAAACCGTCTCGGAGCTTTTGGAACGGGTGGATCGCGCGGACCCCTGACCGAGCACAGCTCTGTCGCAGCGGCAGCCCTGATTTCAGTTTGGGTCTGATTTTCGGTGTTGCGAGGTCCGGTCCTCAATCATCCCAATCAATGTCGTCCACGCACCCGTCTTCGACTTCGATTTTGATCCGGCCGTATTTGCCCTTGTAGTAGCACTTGTCCTTGTGCCTCCAGGACGGGTTGCCCAGGATGGCTTCCACCTGCTCCATGGGCATGCCCTTGTGGATCTTCTCGTAATTCTCCCGCGTCACGTTGGGGTTGGCGCAGCCCCAAAGCACCACACAGAACACCCCGATCGCAAGCGCCCTTGCCAATCCTTTGATCGATCCCATTCGACTACCTCCTCAGAAGCAACGGATGATGCCTGCCATTCTACATCAGTTTTGCATGGAATTCCAGGTTCACGTCGGCGTATAATCAAAGGCATGGAGAGCCGGTTTGAACAACTTGAGCGCGTCGCCCTCAAGGCGATGCTGGTATTGATCGCCGTCGCGCTGATGATCGCGCTGCAGAACCACCTGCGCGTGCTGCCCCGGCAATGGCTCCCGGCCGTTTCCGCCGATGGGCTGCAGGGCAGGAGTGTATGGGTCTCGGCCCTTCTCCTGGGCCTGCTCTTCGGGCTGATCGGCTGCCCCGTTTGCGGCGTGCCACTGGCGGCGTGTGTGTCGCTGCGGGACCAGAGTGTCCGCTATGCCCTGCTGACGACGGGGCTCTTCAATCTCGGACGGTTGGTCAGCTTCTTCGCCATCGGGATCCTGGCCTGGCTCGGGATGCAGACGGTCAAGACCTGTGTGGGAAGCGCGGGGGCATTGGCCGCATTCTGTGCCGCCGGGTTTCTGATGATCGTCCTGGGTGCGAAACTGTTCTCGACACGGTCGACGAAAGCGTGCGCACAGAGGGAAGGGAGGCCCGTGCGTTTCTCCGGGATCGGATTCCTTCTCTGGGGGGTGAGCGTGGGTGTGGCCTGTGGCTCGGAGGCGCTGGTCTTTGTCCTGCCTGCGTGGGCGGCGACGGCGGCGCTGAGTCTCGGTGGGGCGCTGGGTGTGCTGCTTGTGTTTTGCCTGGCGGCCTTTGTGCCGATCACGCTGCTTGTGGTGGCGGCGACGTGTTCCGTCCATATGCTTCAGAGGGTGGCGCCCCCGGGGCTGTTTACGGGTCTGAAATACGCCGGCGGTGTGTTTGTTATGCTCATGGGGACGCAGTTCATCTGCGCCGGAGTTCGGGGGTTGGTCCAGTTGTAAATCCATCGACCGATGCTGCCTAACGGGATGCCAATCATAGCCCACATTACCGCAGCGCCGAGCTACCAGGACAGCGGCTGGCTGTTCTGGTCCACGTGCGCCGTGATCGTGGTGCTGCTCTTGTGGGGGAAGCTGGCCTCGTACTTCCACGGCCAGACCGGCGCGATCGTCTCGCTCCCCGAGATCAAGGGATGCCACCCCCACTCGGTCACCCTCCCCGTTCGGCTCTGGTCCGGGCGGGTGGTATCGGCCTCCATCGAGGGCTGCCTCCTCTGCTCGCGCGACCTCGCACCGGGGGACCGGGTCTGGGTAAGCGAGAAGGCCGACGGATACGTCGTCCTCCGCGCCAAGGGGCGGGGGCTGCGCGGTCTCCTGGAGGACGTCACGGTCGAATCCTCCCACGAGTGTCTCGCCAAGCGGGGAACGTAGATGCCGGAGTTCGTCGGTTACATCAGCCTCATCGTCCTGTTCATCTGCGTCCTCGGTCCTCTCTTTCGCGTCATCCCGCTTCCGCTGCAGACGATCCTCGTCCTGGGCACGATCCTCAACCTGCTTGTCGGCGGAGTCGCCCTTGCGCTCAACGGCGCGGGCCTCGCCGCCATCCTTTCCATGCCGACGCAGGTGCACGGCAACATCATTCTCCTGCCGATCATGGCCCTGCTCTCGGGTTTTCTCATGGCCGGGGCGCTGGAGCACTCCGGGGCCTTCGATGCGCTGCGGTTGATCGTGGCGAAGGCCCAGCGCACCCCCCTCGGCCTGGCGGGCACGGTCGTCCTCATCGTCCAGATACCGACCGTTTTCGCCATGCCGTGCGGGCGGATCCAGGCCGCCGCGCTGCTGCCGGTGGTCATGGGCCTCGGCCCGGAGGGGATCGGCCTGCTCCGTGTGCGGCAGATGGTCGTCCTCGTCGGCGCGCTGGCGGTGAACTGCGCCGCGTCGTGCGGGCCGTCGCAGATCGGAGGCATCGGGCAGATCGGCGAGGGCATCATCGGGCAGCTTCGGTTCCTCCAGATGCCGCAGGAGTTCGGCATCATGATCGGCACGGCCTTCACGGCCCTGTTCCTGTGCTACTTCACGACCCAGCTCGACCTCGATGAGAACATCCGCCTTCGCGATCGCGACCATGCCGAGGAAAAACGTGAGCTCCAACTGACCGCGCCGCTGTCGGGATATGCCTCTCTCCTGATCTTTCTGGTCTGCCTGACCGGCAGCGTCTTCGGCCTGTTCGGCAAGACGCCGATCACGACGGTCCTCATCGCCGGCACGGTTCTCATCATGATCCTCTCCGGCACGGGCATCCAGGCCGTGGTCAGCGGGATCGTCCTGCATCCCGTTACGGCGCTTATCGCCGGGTTCCTGATGGCGGGCAGCCTGTCGGTGACGGGAGGGTTCGAGGTCCTCGGCACCCTCGTCCGCGCCATGGGCCAGCACACGTTCTTCGGGCTGGCGGGGATGGCGGTGCTCTTCATCCAGTTGGAGACGATTGTGCCCATGCCCTGCGGGCGGATCCTCGCGGCGGCGCTGCTGCCGGTGGTCTTCGCACTGGGGCCGAAGACGATCAGCGGCAGCATGGCCATCGGGCTCTTTAACGAGACCCAGATCACCGTCCTGCTGGCGGCGTTCATCGTCAATGCCGCGGCATCGTGCGGGCCGTCACCCATCGGGGGGGTGGGGACGATTGCCGAGGGGATCATCCGGTCGGAGATCGGGTATCTGCGCAGCGCGCAGTCCTTCGGGATCATGATGCTGATGAGCCCCATGGCGGCGGTGTCGATGCGCTTCCTGCAGCTCGAGAAGGACCCGATGAGCGGGAGCAACCTGCTGACCATCGGCGTCCTGATGGGAGGGCTGTTCGCCGTGTCGTGTCTGGTCCTGCGTTTGATGCGTCCTTCTGGAAAACTGGTGAAAGGAAAGAAGATGGCGACGATTCTTGCGTTCCTCATTGGCGGAGCATTCTCCGGTGCGGTCATCGCGTTCGCGATGGACTTCCGCACGCCGGGCGAGCTGCTCCAGGGCGCCCTCGGCGGCGTGCTGTCGGCGGTACTGCTGCTGCTGACGTAACGGAGTGGAGAGGCTGCAACTCGTGAGAGACAAGACACCTGACAACCCGAACCCTGAACCGGAGCCGGAGAAGGAACCCGTCGAGGTCTATCCGGGCGTCAAGCGCTACCAGTTCTTCAGCAAGGCGAAGCACCGGATGCTGACGCCGCACCTGAACCGGATCGCCATGCTGATCATCGCAGTGAGCCTGCTGGGTGTCATCGTGAAGGCGCTCATCATGGGGTCGGGCTACAGCCTGTTCTGCCTGGAGGACCGCGCCTGCGTCCGGGTGACGAAAACCGACGACCCGGCGAAACGCTGCCCGGAGATGCTCGAGCCTGTCGAGCTCGTCATCGCCAGCCGGGTGAACGATTACATCCGGTTCATCAAGAACGGCGGCCTGCGCTGCCAGGGCTGCGGACGGTGCCGGGAGTTCTGCATCCTCAACCTGGACATCCCGGAGATCGTCGATGGCATGCAGAAGCGCACGCTCACCGCCATGGAGCGGGGCAAGATCCCCCTCGATGTCCTGGAGAGGGCCTTCTACGATCCCGGCCTCAGCCGCAACCAGACCCGTGAGGAGGCCGCGAACAAGGAGATATTCGACCGCGTCCAAGCCTACCTCGCCAGGACCTCCGGCGGTGTCGCCCTGACCGAGGAGGAACACCGGCTCAACCAGTGCGCCCGCTGCCACGAGGGGGCGGACCGGAGCATTCTTACAGAGAAACGCTTCGTGCATTTCGATTATTCGGACCTTCCGCCGGAGGAGCGGACCACCATGATGGTCCGCGTCATCCGGTGGGTCTATCTCCTTCTTATCGCCGGCGTGATCGGCGGGATGCTGGGGCACAACATCCTTGATTTTGCGAAGACGATCCGGCGCCCGAAGACGGCGGACGAGGGCGCGATGGTGGACCGATACGGTCTCGTGTGGCGGCTCCAGCACGGCGTGCTGCTTGTCGTGTTCATCACCCTCGGGCTCAGCGGTCTGTCCATGCTGTTCCACGCCCACTGGCCCGCGCCGGTGGTGGTGCGCCTGTTCGGCGGGGTGGACTGGGCGGGGTTCCTCCACATCGGTTGCGGGTTTTCGCTCATTGCCATCGCGCTGGTCCATGTCGGGTCTTTCATTTTTTCAAAACGATTCCGGCGGGATATGAAAGGCATCTTCCCGCGGTTCCGGGACGTCGCCGATGCCGTCCATCAGGTCCTCTTCTACCTCGGCCTGCGCAAGGAGGGCGCGCGATTCGGCCGCTTCGGATACAGGGAGAAGGCGGAGTACTGGGCCGTGGTCTGGGGCACGGTCATCATGGGGGCGAGCGGCTTCATCCTCTTTCTCGCCCGTTCGGGCGCGGCCCTGCCCGAGTGGCTCGTGCTTGCCGCTCGTGCGGTTCATGGATACGAAGCGATCCTCGCAGTACTGGCAATCCTGGTCTGGCATATGTATAATGTTCACCTGTCGCCGCGCCGCTTTCCCGGAAGCGCGACCTGGATCACAGGGAAGATCGGCATAGACGAGATGAAAGAGGACCATCCGCTTGACCAGGAGGAGAGGGGCAGTTCGTGACGCGATGGACAGGCAGCCCCGGCCTTTGGGAGGCATGAGACGATGAGCAAGCTGATTCGATTCGGCGTTTCGATGGATGAGGACCTGCTGGCCAAGTTCGACCGGCTGATCTCCAAGCGCAAGTATGTGAACCGCTCGGAGGCCATTCGTGACCTGGTGCGCAATACGCTCATCGAAACGGAGTGGGAGAAAGGCTCCGGCAAGGCCGTCGGGGCGGTGACGCTGGTTTACAATCACGATGAGATGCGCGTCTCGGACCGGCTGCTCCATGCCCAGCACGAGCACGCGTCGTCGGTCATCTCCTCCATGCACGTCCATCTGGACGAGGACCACTGCCTCGAGGTCATCATCCTGAAGGGCGAGTCGCGGGAAATCCGCCACATCGCCGACGATCTGATCGGCAGCCGCGGTGTCAAGCACGGCAGGCTCGTCATGACGACGACGGGAGAGGGATTGGCATAGCCATCACGGCATGGTATAATCCAAGATGACGTGTGGGGCTGAGTGCAATGCAAATTCTATCCTGATCGGGGCTATTCTGATTGGAGAGCCAATCGTGCCAAAATTGTTCCCTTTGGACCTGGCGGTCCTTCGCGAGGTCGCAGACTATCTCAATATCGGCGTCTACGTCACCGACGTCGACCGCCGGATCGTGCTCTGGAACCGAAAGGCGGCGGAGATCACCGAACATCAAGCCGAAGACGTGGTCGGCCGTCGCTGCGCGGACAATGTGCTCGCCCACGAGGACAAAAACGGCGACAGGCTCTG
>JAADGH010000026.1:3494-28275 GCA_013152475.1 Planctomycetota bacterium | reverse complement strand
CCGGCGTCGAAAGCGGCGCCCCGATTCTCGTCTATGCCCACAAGAAGGACGGACGGCGCGTTCCCGTCTATGTGAGCACGGCCCCGCTGCGCGACAAGCAGGGCAACATTGTGGGGGGCATCGAGACCTTCCGGGACGCAAGCGCCCGGATTCGGGACCTCGAAATGGCCCAGCGCGTCCAGCAGCATATCCTCCCCCACGATCTGCCAGCCACCGACCGCATCCGATTCGACGTGCGCTACTGCCCCTATTCCGAGGTGGGTGGAGACTTCTACGACGTGACCCCCTTGGACGGGGACCGCTACGCCGTCTTGGTGGCCGACGTGCGCGGGCACGGGGTGTCCGCGGCCCTCTATACCATGCTCCTCAGGGTCTTTGTCGAGAGCTACAGGAATCTCGCGGGCGATCCAGCGGCGTTGATGGCCGCACTGAACCGCGAGCTCGAACCGTTCATGACAGACGACGGGTTCGCAACGGCGTACCACATGCTTCTGGACATGAACGAGGAACGAGTGACCTACGTGAGCGCCGGCCATCCCCCGGCCCTTCGATTTCAGCCCGGCGCCGGGACTGTGGAGCAGCTTTCCGCCAGCGGGCTGCTCCTGGGAATCTCCCCGGAGTATGACTACGAGTCATTCACCACCGCCTTTAAGCCGGGCGACGTTGTGCTGTGCTACTCCGACGGCGCGACAGAAGTCACGAACGCCGACGGGGACATGCTGGGGGAAGACGGCCTGGCAGAGTTCCTGGCCCAGGAGGCCAAGAGAAACAGCAAACACCTGCCCGACCGCCTCTATCGGCACGTGCGCGACTACTGCCACGACGTGTCCCTGCCCGACGACATCCTGTTGCTGTCGGCCGTACGGTCTTGATCCCAGAGCAGCCCTTGCAGAAGACGTTGGCGAATCTTCCCAAGGGGGAGGGAGCATGGCTGAACCGTCACCGGCCGGTGAAAGCCAAGACCCGAGCGACGTCGCGGCCCCGCCTGCCGGCTAACGAAGCAGGCCGAGAATCTCCGGAAGGAGCGCGTCGCGGTTGTCCATCGTGACGTTGACCCTATGCGTATCCGGCCGGCTGCGAATTTTGTTGAGGAAGGTATTGCGCTTCATCTGAATCACGCCGAACACCCGTAGGGGGGCGTCGAGGGCGCGGATCACCGTCTGCTGGAACTTCCCCGAGAACAGCTCCATGCGCCCGATCTCGTCCATGACGACCAGGCCGTCCTTCGTCAGGGCGTCTTCGATGCTCCTGACTCCAATGTCCTCGAAGGCATCAACATTGACGCCGTATCTCCCCACGCGAAATGCACTGCGGGACTTGACGTGGGCGAGGACCCCTTCCCTGCCGTCGAGCGTCCGGATCATGAATCCCATCCGGCGGCCGGCCTCGCGGATTTCCTCCGTGTAGAACCCGCCGGCGATCACCCGCCCCGACTCGACGACCTTTCGCACCAGCGTCGTCTTGCCGACGCCCGGCCTCCCTGCCAGAAGGATGTTCTTCGTGTTATCTGGGTTTGAAGGCATTTACGGAGCAGACGTGCGATGCGTCAATCCTTTTTCTTGTCCTTTTTCTTGGGCTTGGCATGCAGCTTTTCGACGGCTTTTTTGATGATTTCGTTTGCGTAACGCTGAGCGATGCGCTCCGAGCCGGACCGGTCGCCCTTGGCCCACCAGACAAAGGTCCCCAGGTCCGCGTCGAAAAGCTTGATCGTCATGGCCGCCCGGCTGCCGGTGTCGGTGTAGCCGGGTTCATAGTAGTAGCCCGTCCGGCGATAGCCGTACCAGTCGTAGTATTCGTAGGGGACCGGGCTGGGTGGCACGCGGTAGTCGTAGGGGCCGTAGAAGTCGAGGTTCCCGGTCAGGATGGCCCGCACGCCGAGGCGCTCCGCCGCCTGCTTGAGCAGGGAGGGGTCCGACTTCCCGTCGACATGAAGCCCCGCCTTCAGGAGTTGCGCCGAGGCGGTGTCGCCGTCGATGATGTCATAGTGTTCCTTCATCAGGCGCGCGCCGAGCAGCGCCGTAACGACCTGGGCGTGCTCCTTGTCCTCGGTCTCTTTGCCGGGGGCGGCGATGGGGACGACGGCTATTCTTTCATATGAATGAAAATCATGGGAGGGCTTGCGATAGATTTCGAGCTTGACGCTCGCGCATCCGAGAACGCTGGCAGCCAGGCAGAGCAGGGCCAGCGTAGCGGGTCCCCGAGGGTGGACCCGGGCCCTATGGCTGCATCGGAGGAGAGGGGCGTTTCCAAATGATCTTTTCTGCATAGGTTACCTCTTTCACGTGTTCCGGGGTCGGGGTTTCGTCCGCCAGGGCGCCAAACAGGACGGCGCCGGACGTCGTTTCGCCGGGGGCGATCTTTCTCTCGGACAGAAGAAAGGCGTCACCGACGTCGGCGGCCGGCAGCTCCGCCCCATCGTCGAAGTGCGCCTTGAGAGCAGCCCGGGATACCTTTACGGGGTTCTTACCGATGTTCACCACTTTGACCCATACTTCCACGCACGGGCGTCCCGTATAAAAAAAGGGGGTTGGAACCTTGGTCTGAAAGGCCAAAGGGGGGTGGATCACGAAGCCTTGTCCCTTCAAGTCGGCTGCGGAGGCCGGCTTGGGTTTTGTTTCTTTCTTCTCCGGTTTGGGTTGAAGCGCCTCCAGGTCTCTCGTTATGGCCATACGGGCCGCCGGATCGTCCACCGAGTAGCGCTGCATGGACGAAAGGGCGTCCTCGTAGGTCTGACGTGCGGCGTTGATCTCTCCCTTTCGTGCCAGCGCTTCTGCCCGGTCCCAGAGGCGGTGGACCTTCTTGGCGGCCTCGGTCCTGCGCTTCGTCCGTCTTGACACGAACAGTGTGTACAGGACAAAGAGAATGACCAGCGTCGACACGACCAGGATGAGCGCGGCCTTTCCCGGCGTGACGGTGTTGGGCGCTTGATTCGCGGAGAGGGGAGGTCCGTATTCCTTGTCGCCCACGGCCGGAGACGCGGCGGGAGCGTTTGCGGATTCCGGTTTTGAAGGGCGGGCGGGGTCGGGCAAGGGAGCGCCGCAGTGGGCGCAGTAGGACGAACCGTCATAGGTGATCTTCTTGCATTCTCTACATCGGGCCGGACGCGCCCGGCCGCAGTACATGCACCTGGCGGCAAAGGCGGATATCTCGCGGCCGCATCCTGGGCACTTTCGCGTCTGGGTCATTCGGGTCGCAGCGCCTTCTTGAGCCTCTTGATGTCTTCCGGACCGAACTTCCCCCTCGGCCTCTGGCCGGTGCCGCGGCACGCCGGACAGGTAGCGCGGCGACCTTGCCTGCACTGGGTGCATACCGTCCAGTAGCCGCCCTTGCCGTTACAGCGGGCGCAGGCCCGGGTGCCCGTTCCGCGGCAGGTGGGGCAGCGTTTCCCCGAGGCGGGATCGTGCTCGTCAGACTGGGCGAACTCCGTCGGCATCAGGCCCGATCCGCCGCACGTCCCACAATAGGAGACGCCGGTTCCCTTGCAGTGCCCGCACTTTTCGTACACCTTCCCTGTCCCCTTGCACGCCGGGCAGAGGGCATGTCCCGTGCCCCCGCAGACGGGGCAGACCTTCTGAAAGAACTTCGTGCTTGAGGCGAGCAGTTTGGGAATGGAATCCCCGAATTCATGAGCGGCCTTCAGCGAGGTCGTCAGAATGAGAGTCCTTTGTTTTCGGGGGTCCTTGAGTATCGGGGCCGTGGGGAACTCATGGAAGAGCCTGCCCAGCAGACCCAGGACCTCGGTGGGTCGCTCCTCGCATTTCTTGGCGATCGATTTAAGAAGCTGCTCCGCGGCCTTGTTGTTGATTTCCTGAGCGGCGGCACGGTCCAGTTTCTCCAGTCTTTCCAGCGCGGCCCTGGCGATCAAACGATTCCGATGTCGGTCCCCTATGGCATCCCGTACCACGAGCCCCATCTTGTCTTCGGAGACCAGCGCGCCCTCAATAGCCTTTCCGTCTTTCAAGTGGACCCGCACAAGTGTCTCGTCATCGGCAACAGAGAGCCGGGGGAACTCCGCGCGCCTTTCGCCGATGGATTTGACGGCGTCGGCTCGCCGGGCTTCGATGTCGGCTCGCAACGAAAGGAAGAGGTCGTTTGAGGAGTAGTAGTCGCAGACGGCGATTGTGGCGTAAGGGTCATCGAGGGCCGCAAACGCCGTGAAGAGCCAATAGTATCCGTTCCGTTCCTTTCTCAGTTTGTCGGCGCGCGCGCGGTTGGTGCGTATCTTCCTCAAGATCTCGGCCGTGGATATGCCGGCGCGCGGGGCAATTTCGCGCGCCTTCTGGAGCAGCTTTGCCGTTTCTTCCCACTGGCCGGTTTTTTCGGCGGCGACGCCTTTCTCGTAAAGGGCGTAGTATTCGAGCGCCGCCTCCAGGCGTTCGATCGGCTTGTTCAGGATGGACGGATCGATGAGCGCGGGACGCGCCTTCCGGTAGAAAAAGAGCGCCTCTTGGTTTTCCCCTTTCTTCTCCGCCTGCCGGGCCAGCCGGATGTTCGCGAGGGCTGTCAGCTTGGACTTGACCATGTCCGATTCGTCGATCTTCGCCAGGTCCCGGTACCATTTCTCGGCCTCGTCCCATTTCCCTTTCTTCTCGGCGGCGATGGCCTCGTCAAGTTTGTAGCCGGGCGCCTGCCTGCTTCTCTTGATCGGCTTGTCAGGTGCGAGGGACTCCATCTCATCGATTTCTGTCTCGACAGCGCGACGGTCCGTGTAGTATGTGAACCCCCAGTAGCCCACACCGGCCAACACAGCCAGCAGCAGAATCCAAGAGATGAGCGTCGATAGCCTCATGTGGATGACCCACCGAAACGGTTACAAAGCAGCGACCATGACCGCCTTACGGGTTTGCCGGCGGGATGTCAATCCGCCCCTTGCCCCCGCATGTCTTGCATGTTGTCTCGCCGGCGCCCTTGCACTCCTTGCAGCGGACGACTTCCGTCCCCTTCCCTTTGCAGTGCGGGCAGCGTGTGAAGCCCGTCCCGTTGCATTTGTGGCAGGGTTTTTCGGTTTTCGCCGAGTCTCCTTCGCGTCCCGACCCCCCGCAGTACCGACAGAAGATACGCTTCGCCCCATGGCACCACTTGCACGGAACAACGCACGTGCCCGTCCCCTTGCATGTTTTGCAGGGGAACTTCCCTTTTCCGAGACAGTCAAAGCAGATCGATTCCATCCGCCGGACGGCGGCGGACAGGAGGGGCCGCAGCGTCTGCCCAACCGTCAGGGCCGTTTCGGGGGAGGCATTCGAGATGATCCGCTTCTGGACCTCTTCGTTGGTGGCCGCTTCCGATGTGGGATGTTCGAGGAGGATTCTTCCCACACAGGCCAGTGCCTGTCGATCTTTTTCCGGTTGCTTGTCCCGCAGGAGAACCGCCGCGTTGGCCAGGAGAGTGCCCGCATAGGCGCTGTCGTCTTCGCCGAATGCGTCCTTTTCCAGTTTCAGAATGGATTTCCTCGCGATGAAACGCTTGGCGGTTTCTTTGCCTTGTTGCACCACAAGGGTCACCGTGGATTCCGTTTCGTCGGTGATCTTGCCGACCAGTCTCTCGTTGTTCTTCGTTGTGATGACGTCGTACTTTTCAGCGGCCTCTTCCTTGGCGCTTTCCCGATGCTCCTTGACGCCGAGCCGGGCCTCTTTCTTTCGCGCCGCGATGAGGTCCGCATAGTCCTTGTAGTTTTCGAGTTTCTCGTAGTG
This sequence comes from Planctomycetota bacterium, assembly GCA_013152475.1. Classification (GTDB taxonomy): domain Bacteria; phylum Planctomycetota; class Brocadiia; order JAADGH01; family JAADGH01; genus JAADGH01. The sequence continues at coordinate 22,585 of JAADGH010000026.1, read as the reverse complement.
GCTGGCTGCGGCGAACAATGCGTAGTCATCCTGCCGTGAGGTGCAGATGTCGAACACCCATTCCATGCGCTTCTTGCGCTCCTGGGGGGTGTCGGCCTTCACAAGGGCCCGGGGGCCGTCCACCATGTCCTCCACCCGTCTCTCGCCCTGCCCGGTGCCGCCGCAGACCGGACACTTCACCATGTGGTTGACGTCGCATGCGGTACATGCCTGCTGGAGTCTGCCTGTGCCGCGGCATGGGGCGCATGTTGCCCTCCCCGTTCCCTTGCACGCCGGGCATTTGACCATCCTCCCGTTGATCAGGACCTTCGCCGTGCCGCCGCATCGGAAACAGGGGACCGTCCCTGTGCCTCGACACATTATGCACTTGACGTCTCGCATGCCTGTGCCGTTGCAGCTGGGGCACTTCCTGAGTCCCGTTCCGGAGCACGCGGTGCACATGTCGCCCAGTTCCTCTGCCACGCGGCCGATCATATCTTCCAGCGTTCGCCCGTATGTGGCTGCCACGGACGGGGAGACGCCGCCAATCGTCCACTCCTGCTTGGCCTGGTCGGTGACGATTTCGCTCTTGGGGAAGTAGTAGATGAGACAGCCGATCGTGGCCAAGGCCGCCATGCGGTCCTTCTTGGCCAGGGATTGCACCGCCTCCGTTAGGAGATGCCTGGCCCGCGATTCGTTGAGGACCTTTGCCGGGACGATCTTTTTCTCGATCTTGACTCCCGGGGTCTTCATGAAAGTCTTCGGGACCCATCGGGGCCCTTCCAGCACGCTCAAAACGAGCCGTGAGCCCTCCGCCTGGAGGAGAGTTCCCTCCGACGTATTTCCTCCCGGTCTGTGCACGGTGACGATCTCCGTGTCGCTTAGGGCTACAGGCGAAGGAAAGTCCTTCGGACGGGCGGCGATCGTGTCGGCCGCCTGCCTGTTCTTGGACTCGATGCTCTGCCTCTCCGCTACGTAGTCGGGGTCTTTTGCGAAACAATAGCAGAGGGCCAGGACGCCGTACAGATTGTCGCTGCTCACGCATGCGTCGATGGCGCGGTTCATCTGCCGCACACGATTGCCGAGGCCCTGGGAGACCTTCTTTAGCCGTCTCATATCGGCCTGAATGTCTGCGGACATGCCCGCCGCTCGTGCGATTCTAAATGCCTCTTTGAGCTCGGCCTGCGCCCCGTCCCATTTGCCTTGCTGCGCCAGTTGCTCCGCCTTTGTCTTATGTTCCGCGATATTCTTCCTGATTCCCGTCCTTGTGATCTTTCGTTCCACATAGGACCGGTTCTCGATCTCGTCGAGCGCGGCTTGATAGTACAGGATAGCCTGGGCCCACTTTTCCTCGGCGGCGAGCTTCTCGGCGAGGATTACATTCTTCACGGCATCCAATTTCCTGCGGACGGCATCGGCGTCCTTCCCGGCGAGGGAGAGGGTGTTTTGCGCCTTCTGATACTGCTTTGCTGCCTCTTCCCACTTTGTGAACTTCTGGGCCCTTTCGGCGGCAACCAGGAGGCCCCTGAGGCGAGGGGCGCGTTTTCCCCGGGTCTTTGCCTTGTTGCGCTTGTCCGGGGAGGGGGCCTTGGCCGTGCCGGCGGGCTGTGCCGGCTGCGGCTTCATCTCATACCAGTCAAGAGCGACCAGGGCGAGAAAGCACCCCAGGGCGATTAGCGCGATGATGGCGATGAGTGTCTGCAGCCGCATGATGGTTCTAATGTCTCCTCTTGCCTGTCCCCTTGCACGCTGGACACCGCGTCTCTCCCTTGACCCCCGACCCGCCGCATCTCGGGCAGGGCTCATCCGAGACGGCGATGCCCGTGCCGCCGCACTTGGGGCAGTCCATTCCCCCACCGGTGGCGACGCGCCCCGTGCCTTTGCAGTCGGGGCAGGGGCCGATCGGTTTGCGCTTTCTGCCACGGCAGAGGGGACAGGGGTGCTTGGCGCATGCGTCGCACACGACCTCAATGTAGCCTTTGCCCTTACAGAATTCGCATGGGGCTTCCTTGGTTCCTTTGCAGATGGGGCACTTCTTCGCGCCGAGTCGGCCCTTCATCCCACAGAACTCGCAGGGCTTCGTTCCCTTTCCCGCACAGGCGTTGCAGATCAGGCGTTTTAGCCCTCGCCCTCCACACTGCTTGCACTCCACCCAGCCCGTGCCGTTGCACTCGAAGCACATGTCCTGACAGAAGTCGGCGGCCTTTGTCGCCAGCCCCTGCAGCGTGCCGCCTGTTTCCTTGAGCAAGGGGATCGACTGCCTCGCGATCATCGTCTTCTGTCTCTCGGCGTCGTGGATGATAGGGGCGTCCGGATACTGGAACTGCAGCTTCCCAAGGGCCGTCAAGGTCTCGAAGTAGCTATTTCTTGCATAGGCGGCCACCGCTTCGGCAAACAGCCTTTCTGCCTCGTCAATGGAGACGGTCTTTTCGGCGACCTCGCCAATCGACGCCACATCCTCACGAAGGATCAGGCGATTCCGCGTCTCGCCGTACTTGTTGCTTACCCTGATGGTGAGGACTTTTTCCGTCTCCCCAGTCAGCGTACCGGTTATCGTGGAGCCATCCTTCTTCAGCCTGACCTGAACGATTCGGCGGTTATCCCGTTTCGTCTCCTTGGCCCCCTTGGTTTCCCTGGCTTCCTTGGCGATACCTTCTTTGAGGAGGTGTATCGTCGTCTCTCTCTCCTTTTCGAGCTTCCCCTTGACGGGCGCGAACTCGGGGTCTCGAATATAGCAGTTGTAGGTGGCAAGCAAGGCAAAGAGGTCCTTCCGGGCGGCAAGCGCCCGGATCAGCTCGAAGACGTCCGCCTTTTCCTCCTTTTTTTTGACCGTCTTCTTCTTGATCGCGGCAATTTTGGCCAGGGCGTCCGTTTTCAACCTGTAGGTCTTGGCGAGTTTCAGGGCCTCTTCGAAGGCCCCAATGGCGTCCTCGGTTTTCTCCGCCTTCTCGTAGGCCTCCGCCTCCGCATAGGTCTTCTGGTATTTGTTGCGCCCCTTTATGTGCGTAAGTCGTCCGTCCACATATTTCTTGTTGGTGATGTGTTCCCGGGCCTTTTCGTATGCCGCCAGCGCGTTGTCCCACTCCCCTTTCTTCTCCAGCTTCTCCGCCTCCATAACCAGTGTGACGGCCTGGAGCTTCTGCTTTGTGGATTCAATATCGGCATACTGGAGGGACTCCCTGTAGTAGCGCGCGGCCGACGCCCACTTCTCCCGGTCCTCCGCACCGATCCCTTTTTGAACCAGCTCCTTCGGGCGTCTTTTCCTCTCCTCCTCTTGCTGCTTCTTGTGCTTGATCTCGGCCCGCTCCTCTGCCTTTTGTCTCTCTTCTTGCTCCTGCTTGGCCCGCTGCTGTTCGAGCAGTTCCAGGTCCTTTTTCTGCTTGAGGAACACAATGCCCAGCACGCAAATGAGTAGAATCGGCAGGAAAACGGCCACAATCAGGGTTTTTAGCTGCATCGTACCTCTCTCCTCCCTTCCGGCCCGTTGGACAGTCTCCGCAGTGTGCGGTCTCTCCGCGGGTCTACTCCCAGGATTTGGAGAGCAACAGAGCGCTCAGGCGACCTCTTGCATTGCATAAGGTGGGTGAATCCCCCCGTTAGCCAAAACCGGTTTCGGCCTCTTGCTGAACGCACTTCCCCTGACCCACAGAGCCGGCAGACTACGTTCCACTTACAAACATAGCAAGCCATTTTATGCTTGTCAAGGAATCCCTTCCCTTTTTCCTTTGACACCCCGCGCCCGGCATTGATATGATCCGCGATGCAAAACGGGCCGCGACACTATGATTGCTGCAGGGAGGTGAGCCGATGAAGTTGCGATGGGGAGTGATCGGGGCCGGCGGAATCGCTGATCGCCGGACAATTCCCGAGGGCATTATGCCCGCGAAGAACGCCAAGCTCGTGGCCGTGATGGACGCGGACAGGAAGCGCACCGATGAGGTGGCCGCGAAGTACGGCAAGGTGAAGGCATACTACGACTCGTCGGACCTGCTTGCCGATAAGGAGGTCGATGCCCTCTATGTGGCCATCCCGACCTATATGCACTGCCCGGCGGTGCTCAAGGCCGCGAAGGCCGGGAAGCATGTGCTGTGCGAAAAGCCCATGGCGATGAATGTGGCCGAGGCCCGGCGCATGATCGCCGCCTGTAAGAAGGCCAAGGTCAAGCTGGGCCTGGGCTACATGATGCGCTTCCACCCCCACCACGTGGCCCTCAAGGCGATGGTGGAGCAAAAAAAACTTGGGAAGCTGGTCATGGGCCGCGGAGAGCTGACCTGCTGGTACCCGAAGATCAAGGGCGCCTGGCGCCAGGACCCGAAGCGGGGCGGCGGGGGCTCCTTTGTCGATATGGCCAGCCACTGCGTGGACGTGCTCGAGATGTTCTTCGGGAAGGTGAAGCGCGTCACGGCCTTCACCAATTCCGTTGTCCAGAAGTATCCGGTGGAAGACACGGCGATTGCGACGCTGGAGTTCCGCTCCGGCGCGCTCGGTATGGTGGACGCGCTCTTCAACGTGCCCGACGAGGCGGGGGTCTGCGCATTGGAAGTCTATGGCACGCTGGGGAGTGTGGTGGCCAGCGGCACCATCGGACAATCGTCCGCCGGCGATATGACCGCCCGTCTGATCGACAAACCGAAGGGCTATGCCGCCGCCCAGACGCGGGCGGGGGCCGTCAAGACATTCAAGGTGAAGCCCAAACCGAGGAACATTTATCGGGCCCAGATCGAGGAGTTCTCCAAGGCGGTCCTGGAAAACAAGAGGCCGCCTGTCCCGGGCGAGGACGGGCTGTGGAACCTGAAGGTCTGCCTGGCTGCCTACAAGTCGGCGAAAACCGGCAAGGCCGTTTCCGTCAGGTGATCGGGTCGATTCTGAGGAACAAGGGCGAAGCGAGCGAATCGCCTCGCCCTTCCCTTTTCACCTACCAGCTTGCCCATCCGCCGACGTAATAGTTTGGACGACCGGAGTAGCCTCCGTAACTTCCGTAGCTTCTGTAGCTTCCGTAACTTCTGTAGCTCCCGTAGCTTCTGTAGCCTCCGTAACTTCCCCAGCTTCTGTAATCGCTACCGTTATCGGTTCTGTAGTAGCCATCCTGAACGCCGTAGGAGTAGCCGCGGTTAAAACCGTTGACGTAGCCGTTCCGGTAGCCGCGCCAATAGCTCGAGTGGGAAGGATAGCCGCGGTAACCGTAGTAGCTGTGATACGAATACCGGGACCCGTGATAGGGGTAGGGTCTGCACGGCCAGCCGCCGGCAAAGGCCGACTGCGCCGTTAGGAGCAGCACCGCTGCAAGAGCCAGCCCAGTTTCGATAATTTTCCTGCCATGCACGGTACACCTCGCTTTCTAAAGAAGAACCCGTTTCCAAAATGGGGGAGTGTGCTCACTGCTCACACACCATTTGTTGCGCCTGCAGGGGAATCGGGTCGCGTTTTCTGGAAAGATAGGCAGGAAAAGAGGGCGGATGCGGGGCTACTCCGTTGCGGCTGCGACGCGCCGGGCCTCACGGAGGATCTCTCTCAGCGCCGCGCAGTTCTGCTTGAGCATGCGGATGTCGCCCTTCCCATACCGGGGTCTCAGCGCATAGAACCCGCTGTATCCGCTGCTAATCATGTCCTGAAAGATGGCGCGGTAGTCCATGACGCCGTCGCCGATGCAGACGTACTTCTCGTCCGGTTCCGCCGCCATGTCGGTGATGTGGACGTAGTCGGCGAACTGCATCGCTGCCCCACGCGCCGCCTCCATCTCTCCCCAGCCGCGGCCATGAAACCGGGCATGGGCGCAGGGGTCCCAGCAGAGGTGAAAGTTGTCCGCCGAAACGTCTCTCATCAGGGCCTTGATCTCCTCCGGGGAAGAGGCGTATCGGTCCGGGCTGCTGTTCTGTATCGTCACGATCAGACCGCGCGGTTTCGCTTTCTTGGCGGCCTGTTGAAGTGTGGCCACGATCTCCTCGTAGGAGCAGGCCTCCTTCTCGAAGGGCGCCACCCGGACATGCTTGGTATCGAGAGCGGCTGCGATGTCCAGTTCCCTTTCCCATCGCTCCATGCCCTGCGGGCCGTCGAGCGTCGTCTCGATCATAGACACCCGCATGTCTCGATCGCCCAGCATACGCTTCAGCTCGTGGAGCTGATCATCCGAGATCCGACAGATGGGAACGTCATTCGTCCAGTTTGTGGCCTCCACATAGTGGATCTCGGCCTGGCTGAGCATCCAGATCGCCCGGGAGATGTTTCCATGCACATCCCGGGATACGGCTGCGACATCCATGATCCTAATTCCTCTCCCTCTTCTTTCGCCTCTTCCTGGAAGGCTTGGCCTTCTCCGGGCGGAAGGTCTCGTTGATGAGCAGGTCGTGCACCTTGATCAGGGAAATCAGCCAGGCGACGGTGGATTCCGCCCCCTGGTTCGAGCTCGGGCCCTGCGGCGTCAGGCCGTCGCCGCATCCCCCGGTCTTGAAGTCGTAGAGCGGCGCCCGAAGATCGTTCCTGCCGAGGAACCATTCCAGGCAGCGCCGCGCCTCCTTGATCCACCGCGGGTCGCGCGTGACCAGATAGGCCTCCGAACAGGCGTCAATCAGGTGCATCACTTCCACAGCGAGCTGGTCGAAATTTGCCCGGGTCCCGTCCTTACTCATCCAGCCTTCGCTGCCAACGACCGAAAGCTGCTTCTCCTCGCCCGTCTGCACGCTCAACAGCCAGGTCAGGCACTTCAGTCCCATCTCCGTCATCCGGGCGTCCGGTACCCATTGTCCGGACAGGATGAGCGCATGGGGAAGCTTGCCGCTGGCATAGGCGACGGTATCGTCGCACCAGAGCCAGTCCTTCGTCGCATGGTCCTTGAAATGGCTGAACAACCGATTGGCAAGATTGTCCCTGCACCGCCTGGCCTCCGCATCGCCCCGGAAGCGAGCCAGGTAGGCGTGAATGCCTACCAGCGCGAAGGCCCATGCCTGGGCCGAGACAAAATCCGCCACCGGCGGCAGGGCGTCGGCGAACAACCGCGTGGACATGCTGAGAACCGCGTCGTTGTGCGTCGCCGCTGCGGTGACCCCGAGCCCCCACAGCACGCGTGCGTGGGTGTCCTCGTCCCCGATGGCGTCCTGCCACTGACGATCGTAGGACATGTTGCTGCGGAATCGCCCCGAATCCGGGTTGTAAGAGGACGAGATGAACGCCAGGTACGTGTGCATCAGAGGGATGACGCTGTCGTCTCTCAGCAGATTCTGATAGATCTGCGTGGCGACCAGGGCCTGGGCGTTGTCCACCGAACAATACCCGTACCTTCGGTCCGCCGTGGAGAAGATGGCGTGTCGCAGGATCCCCGTATCATCGGTCAGGGTCCGAAGGTGGCGCAGATCCGGGTCGGGAAGCTGGATGGAGTCCTTCGCCTGCTTCTCCAGCGAAGAGATCGGATGGGGCACCTTGGCCCGCTCGGCGAGGACCTCGCGACCCAGCTCGATGTAGCTCCGGGCCACCTCTTTCCAGATCATGGACCGGCAGAACTGATAGGCCCGCTTCCGCATGGCATGACGCTCGATCTCGTTCTCGAAGAGCTCGACCACGCCTTCCGCCAGGGCGTCCACCTCGTGGAACGGCACGATCTTGCCGCGCCCCTCATCCAGCAGCTCCTCGGCGTACCAATATGGCGTGGAGACCACCGCCTTGCCCGCGCCAAGGGAATAGGCCAGCGTGCCCGAGGTGATCTGGGCCGGATTCAGATACGGCGTGACGTAAACGTCCGCTGCGCCGATGTACTGACACAGTTCCTCCAGCGACACGAAGCGGTTCTGGAAGATCACGTGCTCTTCCATCTGGTGCTCATGGACGATTCGCTGCAGGCCCTGCCGGTATTCCTCTCCAGACTCCCGCAGGACATGGGGGTGGGTGGCCCCGAGAACGATGAATACCGCATCGGGATACCGATCCACGATCTGCGGCATGGCGTTCAGCATGACCTCGATCCCCTTGTTCGGGGAGAGCAGACCGAAGGTGAGGATTACCTTGCGTCCCTCGACGCCGAACTGGTCCTTGTAGAAGTTCGGATCGACGAACGGCACGTCCGGGATGCCGTGGGGGATGAAGGCGACCTGGTCCGCATTCACCTTGTAGGTGTCCATCAGCATGCCCTTCGCGCGCTCGCTCATCACGATGAGCCGCGAGGACATCTCCACCAGCTCCGTCATCACCGTCCGCTGGTCCTCGTTCGGCTCGGTGAGGACGGTGTGGAGCGTGGTCATAAACGGCATGCGGAGCTCGCGCAGCAGGCGAAGGATGTGCACCCCCGCCGGGCCGCCATAGATGCCGAACTCGTGTTGGAGGATCGCGATATCGATCTGGTTGATATTCAGGAAGTCCGCCGCCATGTGGTAATCGCTCGGCACGTTGGCCTGGAGCTCAAAGCGCACGCGATCGGGATACCGATACCCCTCGGGCACATCGTTCATCGCCAACTGGAGCACCCGCCCCGTCTCGCCGGTCTCCGCCTCCAGCGCGTCGCACAGGTCGCTTGTGAACGTGGCGATGCCGCACTTGCGCGGCAGCGAGTTGCCGATGACGGCAACCGTGTTCAGAGATCGAATCTTTGGATGGGTCGACACCGTTCCCCTCGCTTGTGGATCACACCGCGGAATACCTGCAAAACCCGGCGCCCGCCCCGAATACCATACTATACTATAGGGCAATTTCTTCGGCAAGTCAATGGCCTTGGCAACAGGGCGCGTAACTTTCTTGCGGCTGAGTTCGTCCCCAAAAAAGACGACCATTTACTTTGGCTCGTGTAACTCATATAATGGATTGATTCGGAACGAACATCGCTCTTGGAGTATCAGCCGATGAAGAGAATTGTGCTCACCGTCTCCCTGGTCGTTGTTGCCGGCGTGGTGGGGTTCTTTCTGGCACGAACGACACCGAAGAAGGCGAAAACGCCCGCACCGGGCAAGGCGTCGCCGAGCGCCTCGGTTCCCGAGGACAGAGGCGCGCGGCCGGCGGAGTCGGGCAAGGAGTCGGCGAAGCCGAGACCCGAGCCGGTCCCTCAGGCCCCGGACAAGCAGGCGAAGGAGGAGTACGATCGCCACTACGCACAGGGCCTCGTGTTTCTGGCCGACAAGAAGTATGAAGAGGCCCTCACCGAGTTTCAGAAGGCCAAGGCCGCTTCCGACACCGTCGAGGTGGCGGCGGAGATCGACAAGATCGAGCAGGTTCTCGCCGGGGAGCAGCAGGCCGCTCAGCTCGTGCAGGAGATCGAGCAGCTCCGCCGCGCAGGGGACGTGGACCAGGCGGCGCAGAAGGCGGCGAAGGGCGTCGAAAAGTACTGGAACACCTCCAGTGGAAAGCAACTTGCCGACCTGAGAAGGGCGATCGATGCGGACATCGCCCGGCAGTCCGCCGACAAAAAAGCCCTGGCGCAACGGAAGTACCAGCAGGCCCAGGAGTACTACAAGCAGAACGACCTCCGGAACGCCTACCTCGTTCTCGACGATACGGTGAAGTTCTCGGACAGCCCTCAGATTGCCGAGCTTCACGACGACGCCAAGTCTCGGGTGGATGTCTACGATACGTCCCTCGCGGCCGCCGATGCCTACATGAAAAACCCCGACACCTACGAGGACGCCATCGCCAGCCTGGAAACCGCCCAGAAGGCGTGGGACACCCAGGAGGTGCGACAGCGCCTGGACGAGGCGCAGAAGGCGCTCGCCGCCCGCCGCGACCGCATCGCCGTGGTCGACTTCGAAACAAAGGGCAATCTCGACGTCCCCGACGCGGGCGGCGCGCTGGCCGAGCTGCTCCTGCCACGCTTCCAAAACCGATTCGACCTCATCGAGCGCAGCCAGCTCAAACGGCTGCTGAACGAACAGAACCTGCAGATGACCGACCTCGTCGAACCCACGGCCGCATCCGACCGGCTGGCCAAGATCAAGCGCCTGGATTACCTCGTACTCGGCAGCGTCATACGCTTCGGCAGCGTCCATGTCACGGCCCGGCTCGTGCAGGTAAACTCCGGGGTGATCGACCGAACGGGGAAGGTGTCCGCGCCGGACATTCAGGATATCGACTCCCACCTGGACGATCTCGCCGCCCAATTGACCATGACGCCGGAGGAATACCAGGCCTACCTCGCCACCCAGGCCCAGCCGGTCGGGCCGGAACAGGCCCCGACCATCGGCTGCCTGCCCACGTCGCAGGTGACGATCATCTTCCAGGGCGTCTCGCGGAACGACTTTGACAGCGTGGACGAAGGCTATCTGCTCCCCGAAGAGCCGCCGGCCACCTGGCGCGAGGAGCAGTTCAAGCAGGAGATGTATAGGGACGTCATGGCCCTCGGCATGGAGTTCATGAGCAAAGCGCAATACTACGAGGCCAGCCGGCAGTTCGAGATGGCCCTGCGGATCTATCCTGATGATCGCCGGGCGATGGGCCTCCTCGCCCAGGCCTATCGGCTGATGAACCAGGCCCCGCCCCCGGCGCCCGTGCGCGAGCGCATCGCCGTCTTCGATTTCATGGCCTTCGGCAATCCCGGCTATCCCCATGCCGGACGAGAGGTGGCCGACCTGCTCGCATCCTACTTTCGCAACGACTACGACGTCGTGGATCGCAACCAGCTCTTCTGGTACATGAAACGCTGGAACGTCCCGTTCCGAGATCTCATACGCAGCCGCCAGCGGCTGACGTGGTTTGGCCGCACCTTTGGGATCCGATATTTTGTCATGGGCTACCTCGCGCCCGCCGGCAGCTTTGAGGTGGTGGCCAAGGTGGTCGACACCCAGACCGGTATGGTGCGCAGCCGCGCCCGGATGCACGTGCGCGACGCCGACGAGATGCGCTACCGTATGGCCGACTTCTCCCATGCGCTGTTCCTCCCCGGCCCGGAACGGCGGGGATGGATCGAGCGGGGCGCAGAGCGGTATCGGCTGCTCTCGCAGGGCCAGGCATGCATGCGCGAGAACAAGTTCGCCGAGGGGATGAGGGTCTTTGCCGAGTTGATGAATCTCCTCGATCCCGACCGCGAGCATGACCGCTTCTACCTTTCGCAGGCCCGCCGCCAGTACGACGAGGCCAAGCGGCACGCCGAACGCTCGCGCCGGCCGCAGGGCATCATCAGCCTGTCCGCGAATCTCGTGCAGTGGGCACGCGAGCGGAAGGATGCGGAGCGCAAGACCGAGGCGTCCCGCCGGAAACTGGAGGCCAGTTACCGCGCCGCGATGGACGACGGAAATAGGGCCATGACCGCGGGGGACTATGCCGAGGCCATGCGCGCCTTCGCCGCCGCCATGGGCGTGCGCAAGACCGGCGAGGCGAACAGCGCCTATCTGAAGGCCAAAAGGCTGGCCGACGAGCAGCAGAGGGAATGGAAGGCCCACCGCGAGGCGGAGAAGGAATACACCACGCATATGGACACCGGCAGGAAGAAACTGCTGCTGGCGCGTTTTGACGTTGCCATCAAGGAGTTCGAGGCGGCTCTCGCCATCCGGGCCACGAAGGAGGCCCAGAGCGCCATTGCCGACGCAAAGAGACAGCGCGAGGAATACATGCGCAAGCAGGAGGCCGCGAAGGCGGAGAAGGAGCGTGAAGCAAGGACCAAGCGCGCCTATACCGACTTTATGACTGCGGCGCGGAAGCGCATGCAACAGAAGGACTACCAGGGGGCCATGGCGGCCTTTTCCCAGGCCCAGGCCCTGAGAGAGACGCAAGATGCGAAGGCCGGCCTGAAAAAGGCCCAGCGGCTCCTGGCCAGACAGGAGGAGCAGGCCCGCGAGGAGGCGGCGCGCAGGGAGCGCGAGCGGGAGACGGCGAGACCGGAACACAAACCACCGGAGAGACCGAAGCCATCCCCGGCGGATGAGACGTACGCCCGCCTCATGAAGGAAGGGAACGATCTTATCGCCCAGGGAGAATACTCCCAGGCGGCAAAGGTCTTCGGCCGGGCCTATGGTGTGAAGAAGACCAATGAGGCGAAGGCGGCCTATCGCGACGCCATCAACAGACGCAAGGCAGCCGACGCCGCAGAGCAAGCGAAGCGCCTGGCGGAAAAGAAAGCGAAGGCCGAACAGGAACGCCGAGAAAAGGCCGAGGCAACGGCCCGCAAGAAAGGGATCGACAAGGATTACGCCGGCGCCATGGCCCAGGGCAAGCGATATATGGCACACAAGCAGTATGACAAGGCCGCAGGGGAGTTCGAACGGGCCCTCGGCCTGAAGAACACGACGCAGGCCCAGTCCCTCTTGAGGAAAGCTCAGGCCCTGGGCGAGCAGGCCCGGAAGCCAGAGACCAAACCGGCGCCCGGCGGGGAAAAGGAGCGGCCCGACCGGCCCCGGCCGCCGTCAAAGCAGGATGTGACCTATGCCCGGCTCATGGACGAGGCGAAGGCGCGGATGGCGAAGGGCGATTACTCCGGCGCCGCGCGGCTGTTCGGACAGGCCTACGGCGTTAAAAAAACCGGCGAGGCGCAGACCGCTTACCGCAATGCGCTGAATAAGATTAAGGAGGCCCGCGCCGCCGAACAGGCGCAGAAGGAAGCCGAGGCAAAGGCCAGAAAAGAGGCCCAGCGCAAGGCGAAGACCGAGGAGCAGGCGGAGCGCAGACGAAGGGCGCAGGTGAAGGCCGAGGCCGAGCGCAGACGAAAGGCCGAGGAGGCGGCGAAGAAGGCCGAAGCAGACCGCAAGGCCCGGAAAGAAAAAGAGAATGCGGAAGCCGCTGCGCGCGCACGCGCGGCAAAGGCCGAAGCAAGCAAACTGGACTTGGCCTACCAGCGCTATATGGATGTGGGCCAGAAGCATATGCAGCAGGGGCGATACCGCTCCGCGATCTTCAGTTTTACAAGTGCCTTGAAGCTGAAGAGAACCAAGGAGGCCCAGGCGGCGTACGACGACGCGACCCGAAAACTTGCGGAGGTGCAGGCCGGCGCGGCAAAGAAACAAAAAGAGAAAGAACAGCGCAAGGCTCAGGCCGCAGAAGAAACCCGGCGACGCAAGGAGGAACTGGAACGCAGGAAGCGAGAAGCCGCTGAGGCCGCGGCGCAGAAGGCAAGGACTGCGAAGGAATACTCCAATGCCATCAATCTCGGGAAGCGGTATCTGAAAGTGGGAAACTACGACCGCGCCATCGAGGCATTCACCCAGGCCATCGGCCTGAAGAGTACGTCCCAGGCAAGGAGCCTGCTGAATAGCGCGCAGGCGGCAAAACAGGCGGCAGAGCAACAAGCAAAAAAGCCGCCGGTCAGGGGAACGGAAAGACCCCCCGCCAAGGAGGCGCCAAAAACCGGACCCGGCAAGGCGCAGGGGCCGGACCCGGGTACGCTGAAGGCCGCGGCGGCCGTGCAGAATCGGTTTGCGGCGTGCAAGAATGCCGCGGCCCAGGCCCTGAGGAAGGGGACCTATGAGCAGCAGGCTGCTGAGCTGAGTCGCACTCGCAATGAGCTCATCGCCGCGCGGCGGGAATGGAAGAGGCTCAGGGGACTGGACCCCGCCACGAACAAGGCCCTGAAAATGGCCTATAACGATGCACAGAAGGCCGTGCATATGGCCGAGGTCCAGGCAAAGAAGGCCCGGAAGGGCAAGTAGCTGCGGTCATCTTGGTGCGAGGTAAAGTTACTTGACGTTCTTCACGCACCGTAAGCCCACAGACAGGTCCTTCACGGTGGGTTCCAGTTTGATGCGCAGTGTTGCGGTGAGCGGCGGATTTGCCGGGCGGGTGTTCCACGCGCCGCCGCGAACCACCCGGCCGGTGCGGAGCTCGTCAAACCAGTCCGATGTCCACTCCGCGGCGTTGCCGAGCATGTGGAACACACCGAAGGGGCTCGCACCCTTCGCAAACGCCGGATCGGTTGCGGGGACCGGATACTCCGCGCCATCGCGACTGGAGGCAGTGACCATGCACGTTTCGTCCATCTCGTTGCCCCAGGGATAGATGCGGCCCTTCTCGCCCCGGGCGGCCTTCTCCCATTCCGCCTCCGTGGGGAGTCGTTTGAAGACACAGGCGGCATAGGAGTAGGCGTCGTACCAGCTCAGCCCGACCACCGGCTGGTCCGGCTTGCTGAGCGACTCCTCCGCGAACCCGCGCGGGACGTGGTCCTGGTCCTTCGGCTCTTTCTCGTAACAGAAGGAGTGGTCGCCCGTTTTGGCGATATAGTCCACAAAAACCTTGTACTGGCTGTTTGTGACCTCATACTTGTCGATCAAGAAGCTCGGGATATTGCGGTCGTCCTTTTCCTGATACCGGAACTTCCCGCCCTTGATCAGGATCATGTCTTTCTCGCCCCAGGCCGCCATGCAAACCCGCGCCCGCCCGGTAAGGCGTTCGAGTTCCGCCCCTTTGGACTTGTAGGTCTCCGTATCGCCATAGTCCGCCTTGATCTGCTCCACGATCTGGATCACGTCCTCCCATTTGTGCTTTTCGAAGAGCTCTTGCGCCTGCTTCACCAGCTTGTCCGCGTCTCCGGCCGCGACCGACGAACCGGCCACCTCCAGGCGCTCCAGGAGCCCGGTGGCGAGCTGAATCTCGTCTTTCCCTCCTTTTACCGCTGCGGCCTGCAGCTCTTCCTTTGCGCTCGTGGTGTCGCCATGGTAGACCATGAACACGCCGCGCATGAGGTGAATCTGCGCTGTTTCTTCTTCTTCGCCTCCCACAGCAAGCTCCAGAAGTTTCATGGGCTCGATCTTGTCCAGGGATTTCGTGAAGGGCACCCCGTTGATCTCAAGCTTGATGGTGCCGTTCTCCACCCCCATGATGGTCCCCGTCATGCCGGAGATTGTGAAGGGCTTCCCGCCCATGCGTTCCGCGCATTTTTCGGCCCGTTCGCGAACCTTCTCCATCAGGGCGAGTGCCTTCATCTCGGTCCCCAGCTTCTCTTTCAGGTCCTTGTTGGCCGTTTCCTTCACCAGACCGTCGCAGTAGGCAATCCCCCCGGCATAGTCCTTCCGGTCCACGTAGCCCTGCACCTCCGTGAGGGCCTTGAGGTACTCCTTCCGCAGCACCGCCGTGGCCCGCTCCCGCTCCTGGGCCTGCAGGCCGCGGAGGGTTTTGATTTCTTTCTCGGCCTCCTTTGTGATGGCGGGGATGCCGTAGTTTTTCATGGCCGCGTAGATCTTGACGGCCTCCGATAGCTTTCCCTTTTCCACCAGTGCGTCGGCCTGCTTCTTCCGGGCGCTGAAGCGCTTTCGCGCCCCCTGGATAATTTTGGACTGCATGCCCTTCGTCCACTTCTCCTCCGAAGCGGGGAATCGTTTGAGCAGGCTCAGCGCCTCGGCATATCTGCCCCGTGCCGCCTGCTGCTTCACCTTTTCTTTCATCTCCGCGAAGTGATCGGGGGCGGGGTGTTTCTTCCCCGGTTTTTTCGGCGGCTTCTTCGGCCCGGTCTTCGGCGGCTTCTTCGGCGGCGGCGTGGGCGTAACCACCTGAAGAGGCGGCTTTTTCGGCGGTGATAGGATCGCAACCGGCGGCTTCTTCGGCGGTTTCTTCTTCTCCTTGTCGCTGTCCTTCGACATCAACACCAGCCCGATAATAAATATAGTGGCAAACACGACCGCTGCCGTCAGGACAACGATATTGATCCGCGTGCGGCGCAGCCTTCGCGCGACGACGTCCGCCGGGATGGAGTCCCGCTGCACGGCGCTGACCACGCGCGCCACCACCGCATGGGCCTTTCCCCTGCCCCGCGACTCCAGCACCTGCACCACATCCTCGGCGCTCTGGTACCGGTTCGCCGGGTCGGTGGCCATCATGGTCTGGATCGTGCTGCATGTCCACTCGGAAAGCTCGGGGTTCAGCTCGCCTGCCCAGGGTGGCGGCAGTTCGAGACGCTTCCGAAGGATCTCGAGGGGGGTGCGTCCCCGGAAAGGGGGCTCGCTTGCGACCATGAAGAACAGCGTGGCGCCCAGGGAGTAGATGTCGCTCCGGCTGTCGATGGTCACATCGCCCCGGGCCTGCTCGGGGGACATGTACAGCGGCGTGCCGATGGCCGCGCCAGACTCCGTGACGGAGGCGTCTTCGGTTTTGATCTGCTTGGCCAGACCCATATCGCACAGCTTCACCGTGCCGTCGCGGGCGAGCATGATATTGGCCGGTTTGATGTCGCGATGAACGATCCCGAATTGGGAGGCGAAGGCCAAACCCTCGGCCACCTCCTTGCAGATGCGCAGGGCCTCGTTCTCGGCGATTCGCCCGTTGCGCTCCACGATGTCGGCGACGGTCGGCCCGTCGATGTATTCCATCGCGATAAAATAGAAGCCGTTCGATTCACCGACATCAAGGACGGTGATGATGTTCTTGTGGGCCAGCTTCGCGGCGGTCTTGGCCTCGCGGATGAATCGTCGGACGAATATCTCGTCCTTCGCCAAACGCGGGGGGAGCACCTTGAGGGCGACCACGCGATCCAGGCTGACCTGACGGGCCTTGTACACCGTCCCCATCCCGCCCTCGCCGACCTTGTTGAGGATCTCGAAGTTGCCGATATGGGGGCGGACGCCCTCGCGGACGAGGCGTCGCAGGATCTCCAGGACCTCTTCCTTTGTCAGGAAGCCCTTGTCGATCATAATGTCCTGAAGCGACCGCTTAACGCCGACCTTCGCGATGGCCTCCATGGCATGGCGGCAGTCGACAAGCTGTTCTCGCGAGACAAAACGGTCCTCCACCGCGATCTTGGCGAACAGCTCATCGAGATCCGGTCGGTTCACGAAACATTCCTCAATCTGGCGAACGGGCCCTCGGTCAGTCTACACTCCCCCTCTTATTGTACATTTCGCTTTGTCAGTATAGCAAGAGACCCCTTGATTTCAAGTCAATTCACCCAAGATTTTGTTGGATTCGGCCATCAGAACAGGGCTGGAGCAATGTGCCTGGGCTCGGACAGTTTTCGCCAAAATCGGCGCTTGCAGTCCGCAACCGCTTTTTGTACAGTTTGCGCCCGTTGGGGGTGGCGGCTCACAACGTGATAGGAGGTACCCGAACGATGAAAACGGCCGTTCCGATGCCAAGACAATTGGAATACCAGGATTGGGAGATGGGGCTGTTTCTCCACTTCGGCATCCGAACGTTCTACGAGGGCCATCGCGACTGGGACGGAAAGCCCATGTCACCCCAGGCCTTCGACCCCGCGGAGTTCGACCCCGACCACTGGGCCGCCACCGCCAAAGAGGCGGGCATGAAGTACATCGTGCTCACCGCCAAGCACCACGACGGCTTCGCCAACTGGCCGTCGAAGCTCACCGATTTCTCCGTCGCCGCGTCGCCGTGGCGGGATGGCAAGGGCGATGTGGTTCGCGAGTTCATCAACGCCTGCCGACGCCACGGCATCAGACCGGGCCTCTACTACTCGCCGGCCGACGCGTCGCAGACGGAGTACCCCGACGACAAGGCCTACGACGACTACTTCATCAACCAGATCGGCGAGCTGCTCACCGGCTACGGCGAGATCGACGTCCTCTGGTTCGACGGCTGCGGCTCGGCGGGGCACAAATACGACTGGCCCCGCATCACCGCCGAGATCCGCCGCATGCAGCCGAACATCCTCATCTTCAACATGGGCGACCCCGACTTCCGATGGGTCGGCAACGAAGCCGGTGTGGCGCCCGTCCCCATCTGGAACACCGTGGACCGTGTGCAGGTTGCCATCGACACCGACGAGGACGAAAAGCTCGGCGATGACGAACCCCTCTGGCTCCCCGCCGAGTGCGACTGCCGCATGCGCCTGCGCAACTGGTTCTATAGCGACCAGGACGAGCACACCGTGAAGAGCGTCGAGGAGCTCATGGGGCTTTACTACTACTCCGTCGGCCGGGGATGCAACCTGCTCCTGAACATCGGTCCCGACCGCCGGGGCCTCCTGCCCGACAAGGACGCCGTCCGGCTGCTGGAGTTCGGCCAGGAGATTCGCCGCCGCTTCGGCAGTCCCTTCGCGACGCTGCCCGACTTCAAAGAACCCGATCCGAACATGTGGAACTACGGCGCAGAGGAACCTTTCCTTGTGGACCATGTCGTGATCCAGGAGGACTTGACCGAAGGGGAGCACGCCCGGAAATTCGAGATCGAAATCTTTCCCGGCCGCGATCCCGTGACGCTGTATCAGGGGGAGAACATCGGCCACAAGGCCATCTGCTCCTTCCCCCTCGTGGCCGCGAAGAAGCTTCGCGTGCAGGTTACCGAGGCCGACGGGCCCGTGAAGCTGCGCGCTCTTGAACTGCACAACGTCGCCAGGGCATAGGGCAAATTGTAGGGTGGGCGAATCGTCCGCCGGAAAGTAGAAGCGGCATCTTGCCGCTTCTTGAAGAGCCTGGAAGGCTCTTCTACTTTGGCCGATAGCCACATCGGATCGTGTGGCACGGGTTGCTCGCAACCCGTGTCACCCATGTAGCAAGGCTGGAAATGTTATTCCCGCGAAGCTTGTCACCGCAGGCCGGAAGCGGGGAGCGAGAATCCAGGGGTGGGCCAAGCGGTTTGAATGGGAGAAATCAGAATGCGCACGCTCATCCTCATTGCGTTGATGGCGGCGGTCGGCGTGGTCCTCGCTGCCGAGGAAAACCTGGTCGTCAACCCAAGCTTCGAGGACATCGCCCCGGGCGGCAAGCGGCCCATCGGCTGGACCCAGGACCGCGGCAACCCCGTCCAGGTCCCCGACGACGGCGGCCACACCGGCAAGCGCTACGTTCGGATGACCGACCGAACCGCGAAGGAAGGCATCCCCCTCTGGTCGAAGCCCGTTCCCGCGCGGCCCGGCGGACAGTATCGCGCCTCGGCATGGGTGCGCACGAGTGACAAGGGCGGGCCGGGGGTTTACATCAATTTCTTCGACGACCTCGGCACGCGAATTCATAAGGTCTACAAGCGGGCCAAGGGCCCGACGGATGGCTGGGTCAAGGTGGAGGTCACGGCAATCACCCCGCAGGATGCGGCGGATGTTTCCGTCTGCCTCTACTCCTATGTCAGCGACGTCGGGACCTACGACTTCGACGATGTGACACTAACCGTCCAGGGCGGCGCCGAACCCGGCGTCGGAAAGGTGCCTCGCGCAAAACCGAAGGAGAAGACAATGGTTGACATCGGGTCGCGTCTTGAACTGTTCGTGGACAGCTTCATGGTGGACAGCATGACCGGCGATGCGAAGCGCCTGCTCCACCATCCCGAGCGGCGGG
>JAADGH010000026.1:1610-3431 GCA_013152475.1 Planctomycetota bacterium | reverse complement strand
TCCGCCTCTACTACCGCGGCTGGGCGGACCTCAAGAAACCGGCCGTCTGCTGCGTGGCCGAGAGCACCGACGGCGGCGTCACCTTCACGCGACCGAACGTGGGCGTTTGCGAGTTCAATGGATCGAAGGACAACAACATCGTCTGGATGGGGGCGGGGACCCACAACTTCACCCCCTTCAAGGACGCCAACCCCGACGCCCCCGCTGACCAGCGCTACAAGGCCGTGGGCGGGGACAGTCACGGCCTCGTGCCCTTCGCCTCACCCGATGGATACAAATGGACCATGATTCAAAAAGAGCCAGTTATCACGAAAGGCGCCTTCGACTCGCAGAACCTGGCCTTCTACGACACCGTGCGTAAGGAGTACGTCTGCTACTTCCGCATCTTCAAGGACGGTGTGCGCGATATCCGACGCTGCACCTCCAAGGACTTCATCCACTGGTCGGAGCCGGAGGACCTCGACTACGGCGACGCGCCCAAGGAGCACCTCTACACCAACGCCATCGCCCCCTACTTCCGCGCGCCGCACATCTTCATCGGCCTGCCGTGCCGCTTCGTGCCCGGCCGGAAGAAGATCCAGGAACACAAGGAAGGCGGCATCAACGACGGCGTCCTCATGAGCAGCCGCGACGGCCTGCACTTCGAGCGATGGGTCGAGGCCTTCCTGCGCCCCGGCCCGGACCGCCTCTGCTGGACCGATCGAAACAACTACCCCGCGTGGGGTGTGGCGCCGACGTCGGAGACGGAGATGTCGATCTACTGGAACGAGGGTTACCGCTATCCCACGCACCACCTCCGCCGCGGCACGATCCGCACCGACGGGTTCGTCTCGGTCCACGCCGGCGCCGAGGGAGGCGAGATGCTGACGCGGCCGTTCACCTTCGAGGGGGGCAAGCTCGTCGTCAACTACGCCACCTCCGCCATCGGGTCGCTGCGCTTCGAGCTGTGCAATGCCGACGGTAAGCCCTATGAAGGCTTCGCCATGGGCGAGAGCGAGAAGCTCTTCGGCAACGAGATCGCCCACGAAGTGACATGGAAAAACGGGACCAATGTCAGCTCTCTCGCCGGCAAACCCGTACGCCTGCGTGTGCGGTTGAAAGATGCCGACCTGTATTCGTTCCTTTTTGTAAAATAGCGGAAGCGGGTCTCACGCAAAGGCGCAAAGACGCTAAGATGTAGGGCGGGCGATCCGCCCGCCAGAAAGTAGAAGCGGCATCTTGCCGCTTCAGGAAGAGCCTGGAAGGCTCTTCTACGTTGAGAAGATGGTGGGCCAATGGCCCGCCCTGCATTCCAGACAGAAAGGAGAGGACCATGGCCAGGACGGAATTACGCTTTCGTCAAATTCATATGGACTTCCACACCAGCGAGGCCATCGACGGCATCGGGTCGCAGTTCAACGCCGAGGAGTTCGCATCGACCCTCGAACGCGCCCGCGTCAACTCCGTCACCTGCTTTGGCCGGTGCCATCACGGCTGGATCTACTACGACACCCAGGCCTTCCCCGAACGCCGCCACCCGCACCTGACGTGCAACCTGCTCAAGGAACAGATCGAAGCCTGCCACGCCCGCGGCATCCGCGTGCCGATCTACATCACCGTTCAGTGGGACCACTTCACCGCCGAGCAGCACCCCGAATGGCTCTGCGTTACCGAGAAGGGCGCGCTGCAGGGCACGCCGCCCTACGAGGCCGGCTTCTACCGCAAGCTCTGCCTGAACACGCCGTACGTGGACTTCCTCAAGGCGCACGTGAAAGAGGTCGTGGAGACGCTCCCGACCGACGGCCTCTTCTTCGACATCATGCAGCCGAACGACTGCTCCTG
>JAADGH010000026.1:0-1583 GCA_013152475.1 Planctomycetota bacterium | reverse complement strand
AGGGCATCGACCCCGCCGACCCGCAGCAGCGCAGGGCCTACGGTCTGGACGTCATCAACAACTTCGAGCGCGAGATGTCGAAGTTCGTCTGGGCCATGAACAAGGACTGCACGATCTTTTACAACGCCGGCCACATCGGCCCGCGCCACCGCGACGTGAAGGACGCCTTCTCCCACTTCGAGCTGGAGTCGCTGCCGAGCGGCGGCTGGGGCTACATGCACTTCCCCATGGCCGTGTCCTACTCCCGCACACTGGGGCTCGACTGCATGGGCATGACCGGGAAGTTCCACACGTCCTGGGGCGATTTCCACTCGTTCAAGAACCTGCCCGCGCTGCAGTTCGAGTGCTTCCGCATGTTGGCCTACGGCGCGAAGTGCAGCGTCGGCGACCAGCTCGCGCCCGACGGGAAGATCTGCCCGCACGTTTACGACCTCATCGGCAAGGTCTACATGGAGGTCGAACGCAAGGAGCCGTGGTGCGTGAAGGCGAAGCCCGTCGTGGACATCGGCCTCTTCACCACGGAGGAGGTCACCGGCGAGCGCGTCCCGCCGCAGACCATGGCCGCCGCGCGCATGCTCCAGGAGAGCGGGCACCAGTTCGACATCATCGACACGAAGAGCAAGTTGACCGACTACAAGGTGGTGATCCTGCCCGACGTCGTTCCCGCGGACAAGAAGCTGGCGAAGAAGATCAGGGACTACCTCGATGCGGGCGGGGCGATGATCGTCTCTTACAAATCGGGCCTGAACGAGGACGGAAATAAATTCGCGATCAAGAAACTCGGCCTGAAGCTCAAGGGCGATGCGCCGTACAGCCCCGACTTCATCGTGCCCCGGGGCGAAATCGGCAAGGGCCTGCCGCAGACGGAGCACGTGATGTACATGAAGGGCCTGGAGGTGAAGGCGAAGAAAAACGCGGACGTGCTGGCTGAGGTGGTCGTGCCCTACTTCAACCGCACCCACGAGCACTTCTGCTCCCACAAGCACACGCCCTCGGCGGGCCGCGTCGGCTACCCCGGCATCGTCCGCAGCGGCAACATCATCTACTTCGCCCATCCCATCTTCGGGCAGTATGCAAAGAACGCGCCGCGCTGGTGCAAGCAGCTTGTCCTGAACGCGCTCGACATGCTCCTGCCGAGCCCCGTCCTGCGCCTCAACGCGCCGACCACGGCGCTGGCGACGGTGAACGAGCAGGGCACGAAGCGGCGGTGGATCGTCCACCTGCTCCACTACATCCCCGAGCGCCGCTGCCAGGACATCGACGTGATCGAGGACGTGATCCCGATCCACGATGTCGGCTGCTCCCTCCGCGTCGGCCGCGACGTGAAGAGCGTCGTCTGCGTGCCGCAGGAGGAAGCGCTGGAGTTCACCATGAAGGACAGCCGCGTCGAGTTCACCGTGCCGAAGGTCGAGGGGCATCAGATGGTGTGTGTGGCGTTTGCGTGAGAAATGCCTCTCGCAAAGGCGCAAAGACGCGAAGGACGGCAGAATTCAGAAGACAGAATACAGGAGACAGAAGAACGGCAAGACCGCCGAGATATAGACCAAAAACGTCATTCCCGCGAAAGCGGGAATCCACGAATG
>JAADGH010000196.1:365-5948 GCA_013152475.1 Planctomycetota bacterium | reverse complement strand
GAACTGCACGCGGCCGAAGAACTGGAGCGCGAACATGTCATCGGCGGACTTGATGTAGAAATGCTTCTTGTAGCCGGCGGTGGACTCCGGTGTGGCGGCCTTGACCTTGTCAAGCCTCTTGCTCAGCACATCGATCTTCTTGTCAAGCTCCTTGTCTTTCAGTCCCTTCATCTCTCGGTCCATCGCCGCCATCTGCTTCCTGATGGTTTCCATTTGCTTTTGAAGCCGCTCGATGCGGCTCTGGGTGTTCTCTTGGCCAACAGCTGTACAGACGATCACTAACACAGTGGTCAAAAGGGCTGAAGCAGACTTGCACATATTTTCTCCCTCGTTTCCACAAACACTGCTACTGTTGCCACTTGTCAATACGACGAACACGGCCTTTTCGGGACACGAAAAATAGGGATTTGTTGAATGTGGGGTCCCGATCGTGGAAGCGGGGGGGAGGAGTTCCCCTTTTGTGGGATGTGGAGAATCCAGGGGAGAATTTTTAGCGGCGGCTCTGAAGCCCCCGGCGCTATCTGCCGTTCGCCGTCGCCTCAAGACCGGGCTGGGCTGCGGAACAGAGCACAAGGGCGTGGACAATTCCGTCTCGGGTCTTGATGTAGCCGGTATTCCCTATCTTCGTAAAGGCATCGCAGGATCGTATGTCTGGGAGTTCCCATGCCTTCCGACCGGTACGTTGCGCCAGCGCCACCAGGCTGCCGTGCTTGTTCGTGTCAACGAAATAAAGCAAACCATCAACGAGAGTAAGAGGATTGCATCCTGCCGCCGAGTAAGCCCACTGCGTCTCCCCCGTTCGGCTGTCCAGCGCCAGGATTCGTCGGCCGCGAACATAAATCTTTTCACCCGCAGCAAGCAGAAACCGCGCCCCGGAGACGCTCCTTTTCCAGATCACTTCACGCGTGTCCAAGTCCATGCAGAAGAGTTTGGGAGCGGCGCCGAGACGAGTTTGGACGAAGTAGATTCTCTTGCCGGCAAGGGCGATCAGGGGCTGGGCCTGACCGCACATCTCCTCTGCAAATCTCTCTCTCCAGGATTCGTCGCCGGAGTCGGCCTTCAGACAGTGCAGTCCCCTGCCCGTGACGACGTAAAGGTCCTCTCCCTTGACCGCCGCGGAGGAGAGGGGGCCTTCATCGGCGATCGGCCGGGTCCAGATCGGCTTGCCCGTTTTCGCATCGAGCATGTGGATCGTGCTGTGGATGGTCCAGCACACGCGGTCGTCCTCCAGCGGAATGGGGTGGCACGCGCCTTGAAGACGATGCGGGGCTCCCTGCGAATATCGCCAGAGCACCTTCCCGTCGCTCGCATCCAGTGCGACCAGATCAAGCGTTCTCGATCCGCCGGACGCCAGGCAAAACACCCGCGATCGATCTGCGGCCAGGTAGCCGAGGCTCGGGCACTCCGACTGCCAGCGCGGCGCGCCCGTCGCGGTATCGATCGCGACGACGCAGGATACGGCCTCGTCGTCGCGCAGGAGATACATGCTCGCACCCTGCACGATCACCCCATCGGCCACGGAGCCGGGCGCCGCCCGGACGCTCTCATATCGCCACCTTTCCGACACGAGACCGCCGCCGATGGCGGAGTCTTTCTTCGTGGCGGTCTTGATCTGCGGTGGGTTGACTGTCCTGTCGGCAATGCTCCAGAGGGTCAGGCTGATCAGCAGCAACGCCGCCATCGATCCAACAACCGCGAAAACACGCCTGACGTGGGATTGCCGGCGTTCCGCCTGGATCCCCGCGGCGACGGCCGATCGGACCGTGCGTTCCCAATCCGGTTCCGGAGTCACTTTGTCAGCGGTCCGTTTGATCTCGCACAGGAGGAGCCGGCAGTGCTCCTCCGCCGCTCGACAGTCCGGGCATTCCGCCAAGTGAGCCCCGATTTCAGCCTCCCGTGCAGGGGGAAGCGCCCCAAGCACAAACCCCTCTATATCCTGACGTACCTCTCGGCATCCCATGGCCATTACCTCTCCAATCCAAGTACCCATACGTCCAAGATGCCGGGAAAGGGACATCTTTCCCTCGGAAAATCAAACCAGACGTTTCGTTCCCCCAGACGGCAAACCGAATGCCACCGGCCACGCGGTGTGCTCCTTGCGGAGCTGCTGCAACGCCCGCTGGGCGCGTTTTTTGGCTGCTTCCTCTGAAATGTCCAGAGCAGCGGCGATATCGCGAAAGGGCATCTCGTGGATGATTCTCAGGACCAGTACGACGCGCGCCTCCTTCGGCAGCCGGGCCAGGAGTTCGGATCCGCCCGGAGGATCGAAAGACGGTTGCGCCTGCGCGAGGTTGCGAATCGCGACTTCCTCAATCAATTTTCTCTGTCTTGCTCGATGCCGAAGGATGTCTTTGCAGACATTGCGAAGAATGGCATAAAACCAGTTTGAAAATGGCCTCGATGCAATGTACCGCTCCCGCCTGCGAACGATGCGGAGGAAGGTTTCCTGTACGGCGTCTTCGGCGAGTGTACGATCCGAGAGAATTTGATGGGCAACCGCCAGGGCGGGCGACAGAAAACGAGAAACGATCTCTTGAAACGCCTCGGCATCAAGTTCATCTTGATACCGCGCCATGAGGGACTCGCTGGAGGTCTCATGTCGCTGCCGCGTCATCGCGGATCACTTTGTCCTTAATATCTCAATGCCGTTAAGAATCGGCGCCCGGCTCTTCGAGGGGTTCTCGATCTTCGGGACCAGCTCGATCACGAGCGTCCCCTTCGCTTTGACCCCACGAAATTCCTTGGTCAGGGCCAGGGTCCTTTCTCCCATCTCTTTCAACATATCAAAGTCCTTCAAAACCGTCTCGCCCTGGAGCTTCACATCGAAAACCCTCTGGCCGACCTCCTTTGCGGAGAGATCGACAAAGGCGAGTCGGACGGTGTAAATTCCTGCCTTGCCATCAGCGTCCAGCGGGATCGTGCACCGCGACAACCCGCAGCAGCCCGAGGCGAAGACCCACGGGCGGCTCGTGCCCGCGATTTTCGTCGTGTTTGCGTTTCGTCTGAAATAGCCCAACCCGGAAATGATCTGCTCCTTCAGGTCGAGCCTCAGACCGAACCGCTGGCAGGGCCTGGGGTAGCCGAGCCAGAGATTCCCCTCCGCATCCTCCCGGTCGCCGGGCGCGCCGAAGTTGATCGCCAGACGCTTCACCGGCGTCATGGCCCCCGGCGACGAGAACACCGACCATGCCCGCGTCTTCTTGGCCGGCTGGAGCACGAGGGTCGTCTTGGTCGAGTAGGAGCAGGAGCACCCCGCGCTGCCCTCGGGCGCGAGCATCAGGCCCCCGGCGCCGATCACATTGATCCAGCACCCCGGCCGCGTGCCGCCGAAGCCCGTCGTGCCGAAGTCATTCTTCACATCATAGTAACCGATGGAGGCCGACCGGAAGAAGAGGCAGTTGCCGGACGACGAGATGCTGCCGCACCCGTAGGCCCGGTAGAACTGCCACGGCACATCGAGACCCGTGACCGGGTGCACGCGCGTGACCTGCCTGCCGGTGCGCAGGTCGTAGGCAAGTGGCTCGGCAATGATGGTGTCTCCGTTGACCACCAGCCGTCCCCGGCCTCGGCCCTTGCTCCGCCAGAGGACCGTGCCGTCCTTCGCGGAGAGCACCGTCATGCGGCCCACCTGGAGGACGAGAATGTCATTCTTATATACCAGCATCATGGAGGAAACACCCTGGGCAACCCCCTTGGGGACAACCTGCCAAAGCTTCCGCCCCGTCTGCGCATCAAGCGCCACGACCCGAACCTGCTTCGTCTCCCCATCGGTCTCGGCGATGAACACACGCCCGCCGCCGACGGCGATGGCGTTGTGGAAGACGTAGCCATTGGGGACACGGTACGTCCACTTGTGTTGACCGGTCTTGCGGTCGAGGCAGAAGACGTAGTCGCTCAGGATGCCGCCGTGCTGTATGCCGGGCTTGCCGAAGAGCTGCCTCTCGTACTTCTTCATCTCCGCATCGGTAAGGATCTCGGCGACGGCGCGGCGCAGCTCCTCCTCCGTTGTGAAGCGTCGGCCGTGG
Source organism: Planctomycetota bacterium (assembly GCA_013152475.1). GTDB lineage: Bacteria > Planctomycetota > Brocadiia > JAADGH01 > JAADGH01 > JAADGH01. The sequence continues at coordinate 1,923 of JAADGH010000196.1, read as the reverse complement.
AGCGCTTCGAGCCGTTCGCTTATGCCGTACGGCACCTTGGCCCGAGCCAGGGCCCGTCTGGGGTCCTCCGTCATTCGCCGACCGGTGAACCGGGGAGATGCGCTGCCGAAAAGCAGGTCGCCGTCGTAGGCCAGAACCCCCCATTGCCTTTCGATGCCGTCCGGGTCCGCCGGCAGAGGCCAGTTGCCCAGGGTCTCGCCGGTGGCCGCGTTCAGGCGGAGGCAGTGATCGCCAATGGCGACGTAGACGCTGTCCTGGGCAGCGGCGAAGTTGCTCTGGTCCTGGGACACGAGCACACGCCGGCTGCCGGGCAGGTTGCGCTCCCAGAGGGGCAGGCCGTTGTAGGCGTCGTAGGCCATAACCACATTGTTCGCACAAATGAACATCCGCCCGCCCGTGTAGAGGGGCGCCGGGCCGTGGGCGTGGCGGTTGATCATCTTCGCCGGGCCCGGCTCGCCGAACCACAGGGGGGTGAGCGGGCATTCGAGGCGCTTGTCCTCCGAGCAGTTCGTGTTGCCCGCATCGGCGTACTGGTGCGTCCAATCGGCCGCGCCTTTGAGCGGGCCGCGCACCATCATCATCATTTTGCCGTCGGCCGTCTTGAGGAGCAGCACCCCGCCGCAAGGCTTCAGCATCCGCAGAACCTTCTTCTCATCGCCCGGGGCAACGGGTCCGTCGGACACGATCAGGTTGGCGAAGTAGTTGGCGTAGGGAATGTCGCCGATCGACGCCCGGTCCACCGTCGCGCGGACGCCATACAGCCCGGCGGCATCCAGCGCCCGACGTGCGGCTGCGACCTTCTTCGGATCGGGGTCGATTCCGTAGACCCGCAGGTCCGTTCGCTTGGCCAGCTCGTGCATCAGGCGGCCGGCCCCGCAGTTCAGGACCAGGCAGTAGCCTCTCTTCACGCCGGTCGCTTTAATGATCCCCTCGGCCGCCGCCGCGCAGGTCGAGGCCTGGTTGCCGTTGGGATATGGCGCCGGGGCGATTGCCTGCTTGATCTGCTTCGCTGCCGGACCGCCCTTGCCGAAGCAGTGGATCGTCCCCTTGTCCGTGCTGACGAAGAGCCGTCCGCCGGAGAAGGCCAGGCCCAGGGCCTTGCCGGTTACCTTGCCGGTCCAGATCTCCCTGCCGGTATCGGCATCGAGGGCGATCACCTCGCCGTCGCCACCCGCGAACAGAACATTCCCCGCGAGGATCATCGAATGCGAAGCGCTGCACTTCGTCGTCCACTTTGTGTAGGCCCGCGCCTCTTGGGTTGCCTTCGTGCGCTCGTCGTAGTGCACCTTGCGCTTCTTGCTGAACACGTCGTACTCCGCCCGGAGCTTCGCAAGCTCCGCCAGCGTCTTCTCGTCCAAGTCCTTGCCTTCCCTCTTCAGCCTGGCCTGCTTTGCCTCCAGGGCGCTTATCTTGCGCGACAGGGTGTAGCCGGTGCGCCACATGGCCCGGATTTTCTCGTATGCTTCTGTCGCCTCCCGGTTCTTCTCCGTGTAGCCCTTCCGGTTGGCGGCGGTGATGCTGCCCGGGCTCATCAGGTAGGCCGTGTCCGGCGTGACGA
>JAADGH010000196.1:0-321 GCA_013152475.1 Planctomycetota bacterium | reverse complement strand
CCTGTTGTAGGCGATCAGGCGTCCGCCGGGGGTGTTGACCAGCAGGTCATCCGCCAGCAGCGCGTAGGCGCCGCCGTCCTTCGTGGTGACGGCACGCCAGTAGAGGAACCGCCCGTCCTTCCGGTCGAAGGCGGCCGGCACGCTGCGGCCCGTCGGGATATAGAGCCGCGATGCCGAGGCCAGCATGGGGCCCTGGGGCGATACCCCCGTGAAGCCCTCGGCCGTGGGATGGGGCTGGAGGAGATACATCTGCCCGGACGTGTCGTTCGTCCACAGCGGCTTCCCGTCCTCGGCGCGGACGGCGTGGATGAAGACCCCCTC
>JAADGH010000064.1:25329-60800 GCA_013152475.1 Planctomycetota bacterium | reverse complement strand
GTGAGGTGGCGGGGGGCGGTGTCCCTCAATGCGACAGGGCGTAGAGGAGGATGTTGGTGAGGAGGGCGCGGGCGTCGGCCTTGGCGACGCTGCGGTAGCAGAAGCCGGGATGGTCCAAGAGCGCGGCGGTGAGGTCGAGGGGAGTGTAGATGACAGCGGCCTGGTTCTCGATGAGGACGGCCTCCAGCTCCGGCGGGCCGGCCTTGCCGGAGGGGACGTGCGTGACCTGTGTCACGTCCTTCGCCATGTGGAACACCGGGTGTGCCGCCGGCAGCATGCGCAGCCCGTGGGGGAAAAGCTCCGCCATCAAGAGCCGGAACGATTGGTCGAACTCTCTGTCCCCGCAGCACGCCTCGGCAAAGAGGAACCCGCCCCGTTCGAGGTAGCCCCGCAGCGCGGCCTTCGCCTCTTTCGACAGCCGGATGTCGCCGTGACCGGTGAGGTAGAGGATGGGGTAGTCATAAAGGCCTTTGTCCGTGAGGGTTACCGGCCGAACCACGGTCTGGTCCTTCCCGCCGAAGACGGCAGGGAAGATCGGATCGAGCACGTGAATCGCGGGGTTCCAGAACCCGTCGAAGCGCACCTGCCCGATCACCTGCTTCGGCCGCCCGGGGTTCGCCCGCAGCCCGGCCGCCGTTGCGATGGCGGTGTTGTAGAAGACGATCCGGTGGAGGATATTCGCGCCGAGGTCGAAGGCCTGCTTCTCCGACACCCCCTTGCCGAGGTCCGGGCCGTTCACCCATCGACACGAGAGATCGGTCCGGCAATAGACGACCGCCGTGCGGCAGCCGATGGGGATGCCGTAGAGCGCGCGGGGAGTGTCCTTGGCGATCTTGCGCGGGGTGTGGTAGAAGCGATGCTCCTTCGGCAGCTTCTCCAGCGCGCGGCCGGGGAGGATTTTCTGGAGCTCAGCCTGAAACGACTTGTCGAAGGCCGGGTCCCCGCAGCAGTCGTCGGCCAGGAGGAAGCCGCCGGCCTGGATGAACTTGCGGACCTTTGCGCGTAGCTCCTCGCTGAACTCGAAGTCCCCGTGGGCGCTCAGGTAGAGGATTCGCGCCTTCGCCAGCTCCTCCCAGGACGCGTCCTCCTTCACAACCTGCCACGAAAACCGTTCGGGCAGATCGTCCTTCGCATCGGCGAGAAGAGCGGCCACGTCGCCGCGGTCCAGGTTCCACCCCTTGCCCAGGTCGAGCTTGGCGATGAGGGTCGGGCCAATACCGTAGTCGATCTCCCGGCCCAGCTCGGGCGGCTCGGTCTTCCCCCCGTAGCCGAGGCTCAGGCTCAGAAGCATACCCGGCAGATCGCGGGCGCCTTCGAGGGAGAGACACACGCCCTTGCCACGTTCGGCGATTTCCGTGAACTCGAAAATCGGCTTGCCGCCGGGCGTGGCGGACACGGTGTGGACGGTGATCCCGCGGCGGGCGCATTCGCTGGCGTGCTGGAAGCTGAGGTAGATGCCGTTGTCGCGGCGGTCGTTGTCCGGCTCCTCGTCGCCGACGAGGATGATGACCTTCCGGGCCTTGTCGCGCCACTTCATCTGCTTGAGGGCCATGTCAAGGGCCTGGTCGATGGGCTCGTAGTTGCCGAAGTGTTTCAGCCGCCGGATCGCGCGCAGGATGGCGCCGGCGTCGTCGGTGAGGGGCGAGAATTTCGGGTCTTCATAGCCGTAGGTGATGAGGCCGACGCGGAACAACCGCGCGTGCTGCCGGAGTGTGTCTACCATGTCCTCGGCATTGAGCTTCATGGCTTCGATGACGTCGGCCATGGAGTCGGAGGTGTCGAGGATCAGGACCACGTCGAGGGGGCGCTCATAGAAACAGCGGCACTGGGCAGAAACGAAAGCGCATCGGAGACATAGAATAGTGCACAGGAGTATTGGAGTCGTGAAACGCTGGAGTATTGGAAGAGCGAATTCGTTTCTTCCGGCTTGCCGTACACCACGCTCCATCACTCCGCCACTCCAATCCCTCAACCGCTATCTCCCCGGTCCGCTGCAGGCCAGCTCCAGGGAGATGCAGGCGTAGGCGGTGACCAGGACGGGGTTGCTTTCCATCCACCGGCCGTTTTCGTTCACCCAGAAGCCGTCGCCTTTCTGGAGGGAGAGGAGCTTGGTCACCAGGTCCTTTCGCCAGGCGTGCGAGGTCCCTTTCGGATCGACAAGGACCTCATCGCCATACACATGCATCGCTTTTGCGAATGTATGGTAGGCGTAGTAGAGCCCCTGCTCGCCCATGTTGGGATTGCAGTCGAGGGTGTAGTGGTTCTTGATCCACGACACGGCGGCCTGGACGCGGGGGTCGTCACGCTTCACGTTGGCGTAAAGGAAGCTCTTGAGGCCCGCGTAGGTCATGCTGCCGTAGGACCGCGTGCCGCCGGCCTTGCTCTGGCCCGGGGCGTAGATGAAGCCGCCATCGTTCCCCGCCCAGGGCTGGTCGTTCGTCTTCGCGAAATTTTGACAGCGCTGGAGAAAGAGGATCGCCTTGTCCCAGTGCAGCCGGCTCGGTGGGTTGGCCGTGTCGGTCAGGTCGTCCTCGGAGTACTTGATCGCCTCCAGGGCCATTTCCAGATTCGAGAGGCACGGCTTTCCGTGGCTGTCGTAGCCGATGCCGCCGTAGCCGGGTTTGTCGGGGGTGTATCCCTCCTTCTCGTCGCACTGGAGGGTAAGGAGGAACTGCCGCCCTCGCTCGATGACGGGCCGGTACTTCGGGTTGCGCGTGGCCAGAAGCATCATCATGCAAATGGAGGTATTGTAGTTGGCGTACATCTCCCCCGTGATCGCGCCGTCCTCTCGGGCGAACTTGAGGACGAAGTCGATGCCTTTCTTCACGGCCGGGTTCGACTCGCCATACTTCTCCCCGCCGTGGCCCAGGAAGGCGGTGACGACGAGGGCCGTGACGGCCGGCACCTGCGCCGGTTCCCAGGCACCCTGGTCGTTCTGCTGCTTCTCAAACCAATGCAGCGCGCGCTCGATGGCGAGCTTTGTCTCCTTGCGCTCGGAGACATCGAGGCGGCCCTCGGGCTGAAGCGTTACGGGCTGACCAGCGGCCGAGGCGGCGAACAGGAGGTATGTCGCGGCCAGTGCCAAGAAGCCGCTGCGGAGGACGGGGGTTGAACGTAGAAGAGGCTTCCAGCCTCTTCTGAAGCGGCAAGATGCCGCTTCTACCTTATGCATCGAGACGAAAACCGACCCTCGTTTCATGGTTTTTTCCCTCCCATGGCTACTATCGTCACAGTCACCTTCGTCCCCACCGGCGGCACGATGCGGCGGTTTGCGAAATAGAGCGTGTCGTCCATGACGGCTTTCAACGGACACTCAAGGATCGCAAGCGGGTCGTGATACGTCGTGATGAGCGACCCCGTCACATCCGCGGCGAACCCGCCCTTGCCGACCACGGAGCCCAGGAACACCCAGTCCGTCTTCTGCATCGTGCGCTTCCGCGGCTCGTTCCAGATCATTTCCTCGGCCCGAACGGTGTGCGCCTTTCCTCCCTCCGTCCAGGACACCTCAATGGTCACCCTATCCCCCGGCCTTCGGCTGTCCTCCGGGTCCCTGGGGACGCCGGGGTTGCGTCCGGGGCCCAGCCCCAGCGCCAGAAGCGCTAACTGCAGATGCAGGGGGCGGATGTCGGCGACGAGGACGCTCTCATGCGCCTTGCCGTCCGGCGTGCAAACCAGCAACTCCACCAGGCCCTCCTGCATGTTGACCTTGGCATCGAGCTGCACGCTCCGCTTCTTTCCATTTATTATAACACGGCCGAGACGGCTTCGGCCATCGGGAAGTCGCTCGACCTTCACGCCATGCTTGCGAAGGGTGTCGCTCTGGGTGTCGTCGGCGTGAGTCGCGGGCAGGGTCGAGAACAGGATGCTCGCAAGAAAAGTGGCCAGGAACACTTTCATGTCCGCATTCCTAATCTTGATCTTGGCCTTAATCCTAATCTCAATCCAAACAAGGAGAAGAGATTACGATTAGGATTAAGATAAGGACGGTGCAAGGGGAATCCCCTCCCTCCGCGCGGCGCTCTACTCCGTTCCAGATCGCTGCCTGGTGTACTTCGCGACCTCGGGCTCCGAAACTACGTCGAGAAGCTTGTGCACCATGGCCACCGAGTCGACGCCCTCGGCCTGGGCCTGGAAGTTTGGGGCAATGCGGTGACGCAGAACGGGGACGGCCACATCGTGGATGTCGTCGATGGCGACGTTCACCCGCCCCGACATGGCGGCCATGGCCTTCGCGGCGAGGATCAGATGCTGCCCTGCGCGCGGCCCGGCGCCCCAGTCCACCAGTTTTTGCACGAAATCCGGCGCCGCCTCGTCCTTGGGCCGGGTGGCCCGGACAAGTCGAGCCACGTAGGACACGATATGCCGCGAGACGACAATCCGCTGCACCATGCGCTGGAAGGTGCGGATGGTCCGGGCGGCCAGGACGGGGCGAATTTCCTCCGCCTCACCGGACGTGGTCGCCATGAGGATGTCCTCTTCCTCCTCGAAGGAAGGATAGTCCACATGGATGTCAAACATGAACCGGTCCAACTGCGCCTCGGGCAGGGGATAGGTCCCCTCCTGCTCGATGGGATTTTGTGTCGCAATCACGAAAAACGGCTCGGGGAGGTTGTAGGTCGTCTGGCCCACAGTGACCTGACGCTCCTGCATGGCCTCCAGGAGGGCGGCCTGGGTCTTCGGGGGCGTGCGGTTGATCTCATCGGCCAGGATGATGTGGGCGAAGATCGGCCCGGGCACGAAACGGAACTCACGCTTCCGGTCCTCCGACTCCTCCAGGACGTTGGTGCCGGTGATGTCGGATGGCATGAGGTCGGGCGTGAACTGGATGCGTTTGAAGCTGAGGGCCATGGTTTCAGCGAGGGAGCGGACGATCAGGGTCTTGGCCAGGCCCGGCACGCCGACCAGCAGGCAATGGCCCCGCGAGAAGATGGCGGCCATGATCTGGCGCATGACCGTGCGCTGGCCGATGATGACCTTGCCGATCTCCTCGATAATGCGTTCGTGGACCTCCTGAAACTGCTTCAGCAGGGAACCGAAGGTTGCCTCTGGCATCGTGCACGCGCGCTTTCGTAGTCTATTCCCGCAGCGGAAGTCGCCGGGCTGCCGACGAAGATCAAGCCCGGCCCGAACGCAACAAGACCCAAGTTCTGCTGGAATCCATGGCGGCAGCTTCCCCCCACGCCGGGAAGGAATATAGCACCGGCCCCTCCGAGTGTCAAGCAAAAATGAGAGAGGGGTTTCCCCATGGCCTCCGCCGTGTCATCGCGAGGCGCCTCGGGACGGCATAGCCCTTCGGCTCCGCCTCTTTGCTGCGAAAGGAGTCAGGCAGAGCCTGACGGACGACCCGTTCCGAGGCAGAGCCTCGGAACGAGAAACGAGGCGATCTCGCACGCTCGATCACCGTCGATCCGCCGTTTTCGGCAGAGCGTTTTTGTCCGTGCGAGGTGCTCCGCGATATTGTCCCGATACCGGCGCTGGTGAACATCAATGATCATACCGGCTCCTCGCTCCGGGTCTGTGCAACGGGGAGTGTGAAGACAAAGCGACTGCCTTTGCCGAGATCGCTCTCGACCCACACCTGCCCCCCGTGCGCTTCGACAATACTCTTCGCAATGGCCAGTCCGAGGCCCGTGCCGGGGACGCCGCTCACTTCCTTTCGGGAGACGCGGTAGAATTTGTCAAATATCCGCTCCCGGTCCTCTTCTGCAATGCCGATGCCATTGTCGCCAACGCTGATTTCGATCGCATCAACGGGCGGTGGCCGATACCTTGCACCTATCACGACGATACTTGCCTTGCCTCCCGAGTATTTGATCGCATTGCCGATGAGATTGGAGACCACCTGCCGCAGCTTTTCGGGGTCGGCGGATGCTTTGGGCATGGAGTCCGCAATGTCGGTCTGGATCAAGACGTGCTTGGCGTCGGTGATCGCCCGTGTCTCCTCGATGATCCGGTGGAGAGGGTCGGCCACATCGATGGGCCTCTTGTCGATCTGGAGCTGGCCGGCCTCGATTCGGGAGAAGTTGAGCAGGTCCTGAATGAGATTGGCGAGACGGTTGGTGTCATCTTTGAGGATGTTCAGCAGCGTGTCCACCTTGCTCTGTTCCTGCTCGGAGACGAAGGCATCGAGGGAATCGATAGACCACTGGATCGAGGTGAGCGGCGTGCGCAGCTCGTGGGACACGGTGTTCAAGAAATCGGTCTTCAGCTTGTCGAGCTCACGGAGGCGGACGTTTTGTTCCTTCAGCTTCTCTGCATTTTCGTGGAGGGCGTTCTCCAGTTGTTTTCGTTCGGTGATGTTCCGGACGATGCTTTGCACGACCTTGCGGTCTTCCTGTTCCAGGACGGAGGAGGTGATGTCGGCGTAGAAAATGGAGCCATCTCGTTTGGTGCAGGCCACGCCCTCCATGGCCTTCCTGCCCTGCGCGGCGGCGGAGAAGGCGCCGGATGCGTCGATGGCGGCCACGTTCGTGCCGAGGAGCTCGTCGCGCTTGTAACCGAACAGGTCATGGAATGTGGGGTTGGCGTCGAGCACGCGGCCGGTCTCTCCGTCGCTGATGAGGATCCCTTCGCCGGCGCTTTTGAAAAGGGCCTCGAATTTCCTCTCGGAGGCCTGCGCAGCGGCAATGTGTTCGAGGAACTGGCTGTGAATGCGCCTCATGTTGTGAACGTTCAGGGCGTTCTCGCAGATGGGCGGAATGTCGCGGATGTGGAAGGGCTTCTTGATGTAGTCGTAGGCGCCGGCCCGCATGAGGTCCACGGCGAGGGCCTCGTCGCCATGGGCGGTCATCATGACAAACACGATATCGGGGTGATGCCGCCGCGCCCATTCGAGCACGGCCATGCCGTCCATCTTCGGCATCTTGTAGTCGAGCAGAACCAGAGACGGTTCGCGCTCCTCGATGACGGCCATGGCCTCCTCGCCATTTCGGGCGATTCGCACGTCGTAGTCCTCGCGTTTGAGGCAATGCTCCAAGACCTTTGTGATGGAGGCGTCGTCATCCACGATGAGCACGTTGCGCTGCGGGGTGAGGAGGTCCTTCTTGTCCCGGCTCACTGTGGCTGGGGCGAGCTGCGTCGATACCAGGTCGACGAAGTCCTCCTCCTCAAAAGGGACCTGGAGCAGGGCGAACGATCCCACCTCCGCGGCCAGGCGCACCGCCGTGGCGTCGCGGTAGCTCGTGGAGATCAAGAGGATCGGAACGTCGTTGAATCTGCGGTACTCCTCGGATCTGAGGATGCGGCACAACTGCCACCCGTCCATGACCGGCGCGTTGACGTCGGCGATGATGAGCGCGGGTGGATCGGCCTCGATCTCCGTGAGCGCGGCGTCGCCATCGGCGCACACCGAGAAGTTCGTGTACCCGTTCCGTTCCAACGCGCCCGTCATCTGGCGACTGACGGTTGGGTCAGGGTTGACGATAAGGATACGCTTCGCCGCCAATGGGAGCACTCCGCGTTCTCAGTACAAGCAGAGCAACCGACGCCCTAACTGAAGTCCTTGGCGTTGATGTTGAACTTTTTGAGCTTTCGCTGGAAGTTCTGCCATGCGATGCCGGCGCGCTTGGCCGCGGCGCTGATGTTGCCTCTCGTTTCCCGCAGGAGGCCGATGACGTACTGTTGCTCGAAGCGGTCTCGGGCCTCGGAGAGCGGCTGGTCCAGGTCGACTGCAGGGCCCGGGTCGCCGGCAGGCGACGGCGCACTCATCCGCGGAAGGTGAGAGGACTGAAGTCCCCCCCCCTTCGACAACACCACGGCGCGCTCAATGGCATTCTCGAGTTCGCGCACATTGCCGGGCCAGTTATGGGCCATCAGGGCCTCCATCGCGTCGTCGGATATCGTCGCCGGTCCTGCCTCGGTCTGGTATTTTTCGAGCAGGTGCTGCACCAGGAGGGGAATGTCATCCTTGCGTTCCCTGAGGAGGGGGAGGCGTATCTCGACCACGTTCAGGCGGTAGTACAGGTCCTCCCGGAAGTTCCCCTTCTTCACCTCGGCCGCGAGGTCGCGATTCGTCGCCGCGATCAGGCGGACGTTCACCTTGATCGGGGTGGTCGAGCCGACACGGACTATTTCTCTCTCCTGCAACACGCGCAACAGCTTGGCCTGGATGGAGAGGGGGGTCTCGCCGACTTCGTCGAGAAAGAACGTTCCCCCGTCCACGGCCTCGAAGGCGCCGATCTTCCGCGAGTCGGCCCCGGTGAATGCCCCCTTTTCGTGACCGAACAACTCGCTCTCGAACAAGTGTTCCGGTATGGCCGCGCAATGGAGGCAATACAATCGTTTCTCGCTGCGGGGGCCGTTGTAATGGAGCGCACGGGCGACAAGTTCCTTTCCCGTTCCCGTGGCGCCCACGATCAGCACGGTGCTCTCCGTGTCGACCACGCACTCCATCATCGAGAAGACCTCTTGCATCGCGGGACTGTTGCCGATGATGCTGTCAAACTTGTGTTTTGCCCTGAGCTGGCGCTTGAGTTCCTTGTTTTCCACCGCGAGATCGCGGAAGGCGACGGCCCTCCTGATGTTCTCGCTCAACTCATCGGCGGAAGACGGCTTCAGGATATAATCGAAGGCCCCGAGCTTGATGGCCTTTACCGCCGCCTTCACGTCAGCATGTGCGGTGATCATGATCACCAGGATCTCCGGGTGGGATTTTTTTACGCGGCCCAGCACCTCGATACCGTCCAGCGGGGTCATCCGCACATCGAGCAGCATGACGTCGACCGGTTCGCTGTCGCAGACCTCGATGGCTTCCTGTCCGGTCGAGGCGGTGCCGACGGAGTAGCCCATGCGCTCCAGGCCGATCTGAATGGCTTGGGCCACATTGGGTTCGTCGTCAACGACCAGCACCCTTGTCTGAGCCACGCTTCCTCCTCTCTCCCCTCGGGACATGCCGTAAACATTTAGCCAAATGTAGTGGTCGGCATTTGAATCCGAAAAAGGCACTGTCATTCCCGCGTACGCGGGAATGACGCCCCCCACTTGGCTAAATGGGTACAACATGCAAAAGGCAGGGGGTATTCTACAGGTTCGCTGCGAAAGAATCAAGCGGTTCCCTCGGAGGAGTTTCCCCATCACCTTTACCGTGTCATCGCGAGGCGCCTCGGAACGGCATAGCCGTTCGGCTCCGCCTCTTTGCTGCGAAAGGAGTCAGGCAGAGCCTGACGGATGATCCGTTCCGAGGCAGAGCCTCGGAACGAGAAACGACGCGATCTCGCGCGCTCGATCCCCGTCGATCCGCCAGATTGCTTCGTCGTCACGTGAGGCGCGTGACTCCTCCTAATGGCAGTTCGTGGGTTCCACAACCCGAACATATACAAGTGCTGTTCCCGGAAGGGGGTAGAATAGATCGCATTCAGATTCTGGGGAAAGTCATGGTTCCCTCGGATGCTTCTCTGACCCGATTCCTCCCCGGAGGAGGGACGTGGCGTCCGTGTATACACGGGCGCCGCACCCAAGGGACTTTCCGCAGCGGATACTACGTACGCCGGAGAGAGGTGTTCTGGCCCGGATGGAGAAAAATTTGTGATTTCGCCTGTTTTTCTGTGGCGCATCACGGGGCCGAATTGCGCGTTACTCTACTATAGACAAACCCTTTTGGCCACGAAATGAGTCCACATACCCATAAGTATTGCATAATTAACGCCATTTAATGATCTGTTAAGCGTATTTAATGGGGAGTAGGATTTGACTATGATGCCTGCGGTGCTATACTACATAATGGAGCAAGAAAGAGAACGACGCCTGGGGACTTATCAGGCGGCTCCACTGGTCCTTTCGATCGCATGAATCAGCGATGATAATGTACAAGAGCCCTCCAGAAATAAGGCGAGATAAAATGAAAAAGGAACAGGGATCGGCTTTGTTCATGACGATGGTTGGGGTTGTGATTGTGATGGGACTGATCACAACGGGCACAATCATCCTGCTAAACACCCAGACCGTGGTCGAGCTTGAGCTCCGCACCCACGGTCAGGCCGTCAGTATTGCAAAGGCCGGCCTCGTGGAGGCGCTTTCCTGGTTCCGCAGGAATGCGCTGGAAACGGAGTTCAACCCCCAGCTCGACCTGAACGCCTCCCCGCGTCCCATCAACGACACCGCCGATCCCTCCATCGGGATTGTCCGGGAATTCCAGGTCAGTGGGAGAGACGAATTGTGGGGGCGGTACGAGGTGAGGAAGATCGGGACCTATGAGGTCAAAGATGTCTCCTACGACCGTTGCTACACCGACGTGGAAACCGGTGACAGCCAAGCCTGGCTCGTGTATTCCATTGGGACCATTTTCCAGAAGAAGAACGAGGCGACCTATCAAACAACCAACTTTTACAAGGTAAAGCCGACCGTGGAAGGCGAAGACGAGTACGTGGTTGACAGGGATGCGGTGAAGGTCCTTGCCCGGGCGGTTGTGGCCACCGAGATTCGAAGGTTCAGCATCAACCCGCCGGGCAATTCCGCCGTATGCGCCCACCGAGGTTCCGCCATTACCATCGGAAGCAAGGGACGCGTGGTCGGCGGCGCCGACGCCGCCCTCCTGTATGCCCAGGGCACGGGAACCCCCAGCACCCCGGGTGAAGTCAACGGGCCGACACAGACCATAGGCGCCACGCCGCCCGACACGGGCGACGGCAACAACAACAACATCCTTGACGATTTCGAGGTGCACTTCGTCTTTCCGAAGATGCACAAATCCGAGCTTCGGGCCATGGCCGACATCTATACGACCGACTATACCGAACTGCCCAACCCGCTGCCCAACTATTCACTCGTATACATTGATGGTGACGCGGTTTTCAGCCCCGGGGAATGGCCCGACGGACGGAAAAAGCGGCTGGATGGCGTGGGTATTCTCTTTGTGGACGGGAATCTCACCATCGAGTCGAGCTCCAACTCCATGTACCGGGGACTGATCTACGTCACGGGTAATTACGAACAGCATGCGCCTTCCCTCATCAGCGGCACGGTGATTACCTGCGGGTGGCAGGACGACAATCTGAATGGCCAGTGGGACACGGGCGAACCCTATGCCACCATCAACGTCGCCGGCGAGGGCGACTACTCCGAAATCGACTACGACAGCGATATCCTGGACCGGGTGGCGGATATGATGTCGAACTATCGCTTCTCCCGGTCCATCTACGTTGTGGAATAACCAACCCCGACCCCTTTGCGGAGGCGCCTTTCATGAAACGACAACGGCACAAACCGAACGACGGCTTTACACTGGTCGAAGTGATGATCTGCGTTTTTGTACTCGGCGTCGTTTTCCTCGCGGCTACGGGGTTTACCACCGGCGCGTGGCGCAGCACGCAGGCCAACAAGGACCGCGTGTTCGCCATCCAGAAGGCCATCTCCATGCTCAGCGAGATTCGGTCCTTCCTCGAAACACCCGTCGAAGACCAGGACGCCGAGGGCGAGACCATCACGAGGGCAAAGACCATCATCGACCTGGACGCCTTGGACGATGGCGTCGTAACCAACCCGATTCTCACCATCGAAGATGGCGTCACGGACCCGGCCCAGGCGTTGAGTAACAACACTCTTGTGGCGGAAACTCGCGACTACATAAACGAGGACGGGCAGTTGGAGAAAGATGCCGTGCCCTGGTGGAAATACGAACGGCAGATCAGCGTCCGCCCGCTGTACGAGCAAGGGATTATCGTCAGCCGCGATGTCCGCATCGTGCTGGTCAAGGTCTTCGCCTACCGAAAAGACGGCACCAAGGTCAGTCTCGCCGAGGTCGGAACGGTGCTGAGGACCACCGCCGAGGCCTTTCCTACCACACAGGTCTATGACGTCTACTGCCTTGCCATCGACACCATCCCCGGCTGGTGGGTCTACATGTCTTACGTAAAGCCCTTCATCGAGACCTGCCTCAAAGATCTCGAAAACAGAAACCCCGGCCTTGAAATCCGTGAGCATTGGATTACCAAGGCCGGCTACGGGCGCGACCCCGAATACACCCCCTATTTCAATCTGGCCACCGATTCCGAGCAGGCCGAGGATCACGTCTATTGGTACCCCGGCACCATGCCCGAGATCGTGACCGCGACAAACAAGGAACGCGACGTAGACAAATACTACGCCCCGGATCGCGTGAAGGCCCGAATCAACGTGGACGAGGCACTGCAGAACGACTTTGACGCCGACAAGAATGCCTTCCCCTACGCCGTGGCGGACCAGTGGAATCATTCCCTCCGCTATGCCGAGAACCGGGAATACTACGATCAACGCGGTGGAAAGTTTGGCGAGGGAGAACCCCCCTACAGCCTCCTGCTCGACGAGATGAGCCTGCACCCCGAGCAATACCTCAATGCCATCCTCATTAACATCCACGGCGAGCTCATGCCCATCCCACCGGTGCACAACTCCGCCGACCCGGCCAAAGACCCCAAGGACCATCCCGGCTGGCGTGTGGTCACCCATCCCGAGAAGATCTGGTACGACAGCCAGCCCTCGGGCGGGACCGCCGCCTGGGACGATGAAAACGACCCCGAGGCCTACATCAACCTCAGGGTCTACGCCTATGTCCACCCCGGACAGGATACCTCCAACGGCGGCGCGTTCTATCCCATGGCCGATGACAGCAACGACAATGACACCAGGGACCCCAACAAGCAGGGCTACTACGCCAACAATCCCATGGACCCGGCCACCGACCACCCCCACACGCTTCAGCCGACGGAGGGGATCGAATACATGCCCGGCAACGACCCCAACGCCGACAGCAACAACCCGGGTGCGAATAATGTGGCCGATGACAACATTCCCATCACCGTGGCCGTGGAACTGATGGACCCCGATGGCAAACACGTGGATCTGGACCTTACGGGGGCGCTCGCCGGCTGTCCTCCTGTAAAGGTCTTCAAAATCGAGGGCGGCTTCGATTTCGCCACGAACCCGAACTATCCGGACGCCCCCGCCGTTGACCCCCGTGTCGATCCGGCAACATACGGCCACCCGGACGGGAAGCAGGACGACTACTTCATCGCCGAATGCCCCCAGCAGAACAACCCCGACTATGCCGGCCAGATGTACTGGCGCTTCGCCCCCGCCAATCCCGCCGATGGCCAGCCAGCCGATCCGGGGGTGAGAGCGCACCGGAATATGTTCGGCGATGCGCGAAACGCAACCGTATTCGAGCTCTATGACACCCCTCTCTACAGCCCCCAGGTGTGTCCCGAGAGCGGCGGACCCCCGTCTTTCCGGGGCCTCCTGAACGAACGCGACCCCAATGGCGCAGGCGCCAAGTGGCACCTCTACGAGATGGAATACATCCCCTGCAGCCCGGACACCGCTGCCGACCGGACCTATGCCGCAGCCAATCTTCCCTGCTACTACGACGACACCGGCGCCAAGCACGACAGCACGGACAACTTCCCCGCCAGCCTGAAGACGGGCTTCGCGCGCAACCTGGCCTGGGCCCCCAGCAGCCCCGATATCATCGCGGCCAATACCGGGGCCAGGCCCAGGGTCTATATGAACGGAGGCGACGGGACGTCGTGGACCGGCGCCGACGCCTTTACCCAGAACCGGGCAAGGCGCGACATGGTGATTGCCGATATAGATGGCGATGGCGACCTCGACTTTGTTGTTGCGAACACGAATAACCAGACGAACCGAGTGGTCCTCAACGACGGAGACGGCACGTCCTGGACCAAGCAGGACATCTCCCGATGCCTCGGATAGCTGGGCCATCGCCGTGGGCGATCTGAATATGGATGGCTGCCTGGACGTTGTCATCGGGAACGACGATGCGGACGGGGACCCGGATCGGGTCTTCCTGGGCGTTTTCTCAGACGACAACTCGAGCGGGGTATTCGAGGGCGGGTTCGACACGTGGCAGGGGTTCGCTCCCCTGTCGAACCCACTGGCCACCCCGGGCGAACTGGGCGTCAACGACACCCAGGCCGACGACACGCGGGCCGTGGCCATCGCAGACCTCAATGGCGACGGGGTTCCCGACATCATCACGGGCAATTACGGTAAGCCAAACAAGTACTACCTCGGCACGTGGACCGACGGCAACGGCGACGGCATCTGCCAGCCCGGCGAGTGGACGGGGTTCACCGCCACGGGCGTGGATTTCCCTGACGGAGACAGCAACACATACGATATTGCCGTCGGCGATATCGACAAGGACGGTCTGATGGATGTTGCTACCGCCGACCAAGGCCAGAAGGACAACGTGTTCTTGGGTGCGTGGGTTGACGGCCAGGGCGGCAACCCGGCGGACGGCGTCTTCCAGCCGGGCGAATGGAACGGGTTTATCTGGAATGAGCTCAACTGGGGTGCCTCGCGCGGGGTCGCCCTGGGCGACCTGAACGGCGACGGTGTTTTGGATGTGGTTTACGGCAAGTGGAACCAGACGAATGTTTACTATCTGAGCCAGTGGGACGACGTGAACCTGAATGGTGTGTGCGATCCGGGCGAGTGGACCGGCTTCGGAAACCGAACAGACATCGGGAGCGATACACACGAGACGCACGACGTCGCCCTGGCCGATATAGACGCCGACGGTGATCTGGACCTCGTGGTGGGCAATGTCGGCACAAACTACGTTTACTTCAACAATGGGTCCGCAGGCGGATGGGCCTCCTCGCAAATCACGGGGGATACAGAGGAGACTTACGCCATAGGCGTTACGGAGCTCGGGGCGTGGATGATCTGCCGAAGAACACGGCGCGCTGGATCATCCAGATACCGAAGAAGGCCGTTCAGCAGGCCCTCTTCGCGGCGGGTGTGTCCACGGGCGAGGGGGCGGTGCGGGTGACCACGCGCATCGGCAAGGACCTGACGACGGGCGTCTTTTGGCCCTTGCAGGCCGATCTGGGCCAGGATATTACGGGGCGGAACAAGCCGGCCGACGTCAGCCGGACGACCACATGGTTCGTGAACGAGCCGTCGGAAGTGCCCTTCTCGGAGCGCTATCAGTTCCAGGGCGACCCCCGGCACTGCCCGTATGTGGACCTGCGCCACAACGGCGATCCGCCGCCAGCGGATACGCCCTTCGCCGACGGGTATAACTGGTACTGGGGCGACTTCAAGGACGGCGATGACAGCACGGTAGCCGTAAACGCATGGGGGGATGGCTTCGAGGACGGCCGGTTGAAGGACGGCTGGTCAGGCAACTACTGCGAGTTCGACGTGCCGCGCTACTTCTTCTGGTTCCGTTCGGCCATTATCGAGAGCCGGTGTCTCTTCACCACGCTGACCGGCTTCTCCTTCTACTACATGTGCATGGGCGGCGAGGTCGGTTACGACGCCGCCAACGGGCCGTCCTTCAAGTATGGGGTGCCGATCAATAAGATGGTCTGGGACGGGACCGACTCCCCGACTGCGGAGACACAGCTCAACAGCAGTGGATCGAACGGCAACGGCAAGGGCGCGAAGATCATCGGCGCTGATTACGACCAGGATGGAGTGCGCTGGTGGGCGAAGCCCTGGCTGGGCGAGATCTATCCCGACCACCTGTACACCACCTACTGGCGCTGGCCGGAGGACGGGGAACCGACCGTGACGGAGCTTCGCGGCAACCTGCCCACCGAGCAGAAGGACAGCGCCTATCCCTTCCAATGGGTGAGCCGCGGGTATATTTGCCAGAATGGGTCCGCTTGGTGCGGCGACGGGCGGCCCCTGGGAACAACCTTCAATTTCTCCATTCGCAGGACACAGACACAGGGCTGCACGGCGATGTTCAACTCCGTGGAGGCCAACGGCAAGATGTTCCGCCATATCTTCAAGTCCTACGGGAGTCTGGGTACGTTGCAGCCGCCGGGGCAGCAGTTGGCGGATCGCTACTACTTCCCGTTGCCCACGGAGACGAAGATCAGCCGTCCGTGGAAGCTGGACGGCACGAGCAGCAAACCCGACAACTGGAATTACTACCCGTACACCGAGCGAAATCTCTCGGAGATTCCCTACCGGATGACGGATCCGGACACCGGCGCACAGATCGTGCAGAAGTTCTACAATCATAATGACGACCCGAACAACCTGGTCGGCAGCGGCATTGTCCGGACGATGGCCCCGGCCATCGATGTGGATGGCAACGGCAAGACCGACAACCTGGAGAAGTGCGGGTACATTGTCGTGAACGGTATCGACAAAACCACGGAGACCGGGACGGCGTTCATCGGGAAATACTCGCTGCTGACGCTGATCCACAGCTTCCTGGTCTGCGGCCATCCAAACCTGGAGGACGCGAACATCAGCTATCGAATCACGCAGTTGCCTCGCGTCGAGATCAAGACGCCGACTCTGGAGACGGAGCTGGACGACCCGTCTGGAGCGGAGCCGGTGCAGTGGAATGTCAAGTGGCTGCGGTGGGATAGCAAACCGTATACAGATGAATTTGCCGATACGTTCTCTCAGGACGAATCGAAGCTGAATTACGTGCTGATGTACAGCCGCGACAATGCAGACACCTGGCAGTATATGTCCGATGACACGAACGTCCTTCCTCCGGACGGCCCGGGGCTGGGGTACCACTACAACGATCCGCACATGATCGCCGACGCCGTAAACGGGGACGAAGTGTACATGTGGGACATCGGCAACGACACGAAGTTCCCCGAGGGCAGCTATTTGATTCGCGTGGAGTGCTACCGGGAGGGGTGCCCGCTGCACTATTCCTATCACATGGAGAAGATCTTTATCAGCAGGTAGGCCCAAAATGAGTGCGAACAAACGCTATGGCAGAGGTTTCACGCTCGTCGAGGTCATGATCGTCGCCGTGATCGCGTGGGTTGTGGCCTATCTTTTCTACCAGCTCGTCATGCAGACCACCTATGCCACCCGTTACGCCCTGGCCTTCAATCAGATGGCGACGTCCTGCCAGAAGGCCGCCAACCAGCTCAAGGAAGACCTGAGCACGGCGAAGGAGGTATTCGGGCTCCGCTTCGAGCCGGGCACCGACCCCCCCGTGGCTTCGGACACGTATGCGCCCAACATACGGGCCTCGGAGTATCGCATCGAGCTCGAACTTTCTCCGACCGCCCTCCCGCTCGGTGAGGAGATTCAGCCGAGAGAGGGAACAGGCCTCCTGCCGGTGCTCGACCCGAACGGCATGTTCGGCCCCGATGACGCGACGGTGCGAAGAACGGGCAACTGCCTTCTGTTCACCCGGACGGAGGCGGCTTTCTCCGCGCGGACGCGATACGGCCCGGTGGTGGTTGGCGATCCTGAGGCCAACACACGCCTGATCATGATCGACGTTTTCCGCCTTGTGTACTACTATCTTACCCGCGTGCCGGGGGCGGATGTGGGAGGCGTGGAAGACGGGCTCAGTCTTGTGCGCTGGGAGTCGATCCGCTTCGTGGACAAGGGGCAGCTCGACGCCCTCGCAGAGCGGGACCCGCTTCCCATCCCCGGCGACCACCCCTGGGATGAGAACGACCCCAAGACCGGTCCCCCCGACCAGACGGAAATCGACGCCACGTTGCCCGTGATGCAGTCCGAGTTCATCCGGCAACTCGTTGAGGATGAGGGGATCAACTATTGCTGGGATACCACCCAGGATGCGAGCTCGGCGTTCTATGAGCTTACCCAGGACGCCGTTTCGGGGGACTATGTGATCGACAGCTCCCCGGTGTCTGCTTTCGACGCGTCCTCGACGAATTTGAATATCCCGATGAACAAGTTCGAGCACGTTATATTGAACCTGGCATCCAAGCACGCAACGGTGTCCTGGAACACACCAGGGAACGAATTCATTGCCGGGATGGGCAATCAATTCAAGGTAAACTACGGAAACTATTTTCGGTTCCAGTCGCCGGTCCTCGTGCCGCGCTTCGGGTATCCGGATGTCTCCCTCAGCGGTCCAGGCTTTCCGCACGGTTTCGAGGTGCAGGTCATCGGTCCGTCCGGTGCCAGGCAGGTCCTCGTGCGACTCGTCCTCGCCAAAGAGACCTGGCAGAAGCGAATTGCTGCACACGAAACAGTGACTATCGTCTCCACCAGGGACTTTTGACCTTCAGGCGCGAGTTCCACCCGGAACGATAGCCTTCCCCATGCCCTCGGTACGTGTCTGGTGCTGCCGTTCTGAGCGGCCTCGATCCTCCGGTGTTGCCTGTACGCTCCTCTCTTGTTACAATAGGGTATGAGCCCCGTTGATACTTTCGCCAACGTCAAGGAAAACGGCATAGCGGCTCGGCAACAGACCGCCGTATGGTTTTCTGCACTCGTCCTGGGCCTTACGGCCGTCATGGTGGTCCTCGCCATCGGCCTGATCTGTGTCTTCCTCCTGAGGGCCCAAGATGCCTATCGCCATGCTGCCGCCTATAGCCGAATGACAGGGGAGGCCGATAAAGCCCTGCGGCAGATGGCTTCGGAACTGGCCGAGGCCGGGAATATCCGTATCTCACCCGATGGCATGACGATGACCTTCCAGCTCCCCATCCGGTTGAGCATGTGGCAGCTTGGCGAATACACTCTCCACGGCAGTGCGCCTCCCCCGCCGACCGAGGAGGGGTGGAAGCCCTTCGATGTGAACCGCGACGGACGTATTGACGCCAACGACATCCACACCCGCGACGGCAACGGACACGTCTTCTGGGGCGCGCGGGAAACGACAGGGAACGTGTGGGGCAATTTCATGTGTTATCAGTTCCAGTACCTCGACAGCAATGCAAACGATCGGGCGGATATGGACGATTGCATCAACGAGTCACGGATCAAGATGGACATCAACGGCGACGGCAGAATGGATGGCGTTTTCCTGCCGGGCGAGCTGATGCGGTTCTCCTCCACCGAGGGAGACCCGACCCGAGCGCCGGAACAGTCCATGACCTCCGTCGATGCCACCCTGATGGGATCGCCGACGTGGGCTATCGTCAAATGGGACAAAGATCGGAATCGGATCGCCCGACCGGATCGGCAGGACGTGAACGGTGACGGCAAGGCGGACGGCCCGATCTTTCGCGAGATGGTCTGGTGGCGCAGCCGGCCGGTCAACCATCCACTCCGAAAGGCCCCGGCCAACACACCGGGGCTGTGGGATGTCTGGCCCGGCTACCCTCGCCCGGAATACCGCCACGGTTCCATGGTGAGGATCGATCTTTGGTTGCTGAGGATTACGATAGATCGCCGGCACTTCCTGGTGCACATCGCCAAGGATATGCGATTGCCGAAGGGCTGACCCCGTCCGAAAGGACCCGAGGATGAAGTATGTGTTTCTTGCGTGTGGCATTGCCCTGCTCCTGGCGGGGGCGGCCATTCACCTCACCGCACCGGAGGTGCAAAACGAGGTGCCGGTCATCTATTGGGTTATCGACCCTGCGCCCGCGCGGGGCGAGCAGATCGCCCTCTTTCATCGCTGGCTGATAAAGAAGGGCTATGGCAAGGAGTACACGCTTCGAACCATGGACGAACTGCGATCCTTCCGCCGGCGCAACTGGTCCCCCGCCCTGATCGAAGCCATTGAAAAAGGCAACGCCGATGGGCCAAAAGTCTGGGCCGAGACCCCATCCGCAACCGACCTGCCGATCACCGTACGTGTGCCCGCTGTGGAGATGCGCTTGGACGCCGCGAGCAACGACATGAACAAGAAACTCGTCCAGGGCGTCTCCGGCGTCGCCGGCGACGTGATCGAGGCCTACAGCGGCGGCAAGCAGATGCAGTATCTCGCGGCCGCGGGCATGCTGGCCGATGTGACCGAGAGCGCCAAGCGTCTGGGCTTCGGCCCGGACCAGACCTACAAGGCCCTGGCGCCGGCGCTCTTCGTGGATGGACGGCAGTACGCCTTCCCCCGCAACCCCGCCCAGGTGATGTACTGGGTAAACAAGGAGACCTTTGAGAAGGTCGGCCAGCCCCTGCCGCCATCGCGCTGGACGATCGAGGAGTTCGAACGCCGAGGCAAGGCATTCGTCGATGCGGCCAATGGGTCGGGAGAGCGGCGAATGGTGTTCTTCGCCGACCGTGCGTGCAAGATCGAGCTCCGCCGAAGCATGGGGCTGTCTATGTTTAACGAGACGCTGACGCGCTGCACCCTCGACGACCCCCGCAACGCAAGAACGATGGAACTCATATACCGGTGGACCTACAAGGACCACCTCCTCCCCAGCGCGGCCGACAAGGCCAGCTTCGACACGGAGGGCGGCTGGGGCGGGCAGTCGTTCCAGTTGTTCAAGAGCGGGCGATACGCCCTCTTCGCCAGCGGGCGCTGGGCGCTGATGCTGTTCCGAAAATTCGGGGCCATGCCGTTGGCCGTCGTCGAGCCGCCCCATGCCGGCCTGCCGAACACGATCCTGAGCGGGGGGCAGTCGACGGTCTACCGCGCATCGCCCCATCGCAAGTATGCCGAGCTCTTCCTGGCCTTCATGGCCAGCGCGGACTACAACATGCAGATCGTGCGGGACGGCGACGGCCTGCCGCCTAATCCGAAATACACCGATAACGAACTGTTCCGCCATCCGCCGAAGCATCCCAATGAATGGGGATGCCACGAGGCCTATGCGAAGGCAGCGAAGGACATCGCCATCGTCCAGAGTTTCAGCCCATTCGTCCTGCCGGTCACCGTGGAGCGCTACGACAATATGGCCGAGGAGGAGGTCATGAACGACCGCGCCACGCCGCAGGAAGCCGCCGATCGCTGCGCCGAACGGATCAACGAGGAAATCCAACGGACGCTGCGAGAAAGCCCCCGGCTTCAGAAGAAGTACGACGATCTTCTTGCGCTTCAGGAGAAGATCGACCGGCATCGCCGCGAAGGAAAGAAAATCCCCCTGGACTGGATCAAAAATCCGTTCCATAGAACCTATTACCTCAAAAAAGGTTGGGCAGAGGCGGCATCCTCTGCCAACGGCGGTTAATGATGGGATCGACTCGCAAGGAAACCCGACAGCTTGCAACCGGCCTGGCGTTCATTCTTCCGAACCTCTTCGGCTTCCTCGTATTCACATTGTTTCCGCTGGTGTTCAGCCTGATCATGGCGTTCACCAACTGGGACCTGCGCCTGCACAACATGTTCAAGGAGGATCCGGTTCGCTTTGTGGGGTTTGAGAATTTCGTCCGACTGTTGACCGAGCCGGATTTCTTCAAGTATCTGGGCAACACCCTGTTCTTCATGATGGGCATCCCCTTCGGCGTGGCGGGGAGCCTCTTCGCCGCGATCCTCCTCAGCCAGGACCTTCGAGGCGGACACGGGCAGGTCTGGGCGCGAGTGATCGCCTGCGTCGGGCTGGTGGTCGGCCTGGGCGTCCTGGTCGTGCTGGGCAGCCCGACGACCGCCATGACCCTCCTGCTCTGCGGTGTGGCGTCGCTCATTCTCGTAAGCGGCGCCCTCGGCGGGCGGACGGTCTATCGCACGCTGTTCTACTTCCCCCACTTCACCGCCGGCGTGGCCACGTTCCTGCTGTGGAAAAAGCTCTATAACCCCCTCACCGGTCCGATCAACAACGCCCTGCGGCCCGTGCTGTCCGGGATCGGCGGCGCCGTAAATGCCGCGCCGTCCGGGTTGGTGCAGGCCGGGGCATGGCTCTGCGCCGCGTTGATGGTCATGTGCATCCTGTTCGGCCTGCGCCACATGCGCATCTCGTGGCGCGATGGCGAGATGGGATGGATTGGCGTCGTCCTCGGCGGCGTGCTGCTCTGCCTGCCTGCCGGTTTCATGCCGTGGTGGGGCGCGAACCCGATGGCGTCCTGGCCGGTGGTGGCGGCCTCCTTGGTGACAGCGATGATACTAATTTACACATTAGCGAAATATCGAGAGCACGGGTGTGTCGCCGACGAGGGCCTCGGCCGCGCGCTCATTCTCTGCGGCATCCTCATGACCGTGCAGTTCGCCCTGCTAGGCCTGGGCGACGTGCTGTACCACCTGCCGGCGATGAGCAGGAAGGGGCTTGCCCCGCCGGAGTGGCTGACGCAGTATCACTGGGCGAAGCCGTCGCTCATGATTATGGGCCTCTGGGCGGCGGTGGGATCGAACAACATGCTGCTCTACCTGGCCGGCCTGTCCAACATCCCCACAGAGCTTTACGAAGCGGCCGACATCGACGGCGCATCGCGCCTGCAGCGGTTCTGGCATGTCACTTGGCCGCAGCTCGCGCCGGTCACGTTTTTTATCTTTATCATGTCTGTCATCGGGGGATTGCAGGGCGGGTTCGAGATGGCCCGCACCATGACCCGCGGCGGCCCGGCCGGCGCCACGACCACATTAAGCTACTATGTCTATACCGAGGGCTTCGAAACCGGCAGGCTGGGCTATGCCTCGGCCATAGCGTGGGCGCTCTTTGCCTTGGTCTTTGCGGTGACTCTGTTCAACTGGAAGTTTGGCAATCGCTATGTCAACGAGTAGCTCAACAATGCGGCGGACATCCCGGGCGGCGGTCTGGAAACGCGTCGGCAAGACGACGTTCCTCCACCTCGTCCTCGCCGCGCTGAGCCTGACCCTCGTGATGCCCTTCGTGTGGATGGTCCTGACCAGCCTGAAGACGCTGGCCGAGTGCGGCCTCGAAAGCTGGCTGCCGGAGACGTGTCAGTGGGGAAACTACCCCGACGTGTTCCGGGTCGAGAACATCCAGTTCGGACGCTGGTACATCAACAGCATCTTTGTCGCCGCGTGCGTGACGTTCCTCCAGGTCTTTACCAGCGCCATGGCGGCGTTCAGCTTCTCGCGCCTCCAGTGGAAGGGGCGGGACAAGGTCTTCCTGCTCTACCTCGGCACGATGATGCTGCCGGGGCTCATCATGATGATTCCGAACTATCAGATCATGATCAAGCTCGGGCTTGTGGACTCGTATCTCGGCCTCATCATCCCCGCGGCGTTCAGCGCCTTCGGGACCTTTCTGTTGCGACAGTTCATGCTCACCATCCCCACCTCCCTCGACGAGGCGGCCGAGATCGACGGCGCGAGCAAGTGGCAGTTGTTCTGGGATGTCATCCTGCCCCTCTCGCGACCGGGGTTGATCACGCTGACCATCTTCACCTTCATCGGCAACTACCACAGCTTCTTCTGGCCGCTGGTCATGCTCAAGAGCACGCACCGCTACACGCTGCCCATCGGCCTGCTCTTCTTCGACTCCAGCCAGGGCCAGCAGACCAATCTCCTCATGGCCGCCATCACCATGTCCGTCGTGCCCATGATCATCCTCTTCGTACTGCTTCAAAAACAATTGGTGAAGGGAATCCAGCTCGGCGCGGTCAAGGGATGAAGTGACAGGGGGTAGGATGGGAATCCCTTCCCACTTTCCATGCCTTGCGTGGTAGAATGTCCTCCGTTCTCATGCTCTGCCGATGAGGAGTTGACCGATGGTTCCATGCCCAGGAGTCCCCGTGGCCTATCCCGATGCGGATGTGCCCATTGCGGCCAACCGCTCTCTGCCGGGACGGCCGACCAAGCGCCACCGCCACACAGACGCCGACTGGGAGATTGGATACGTGGACAAGGGCGAAGCCGACTACCACGTGGCCGGTCGGCCCTTCCACCTGGCCGCCGGTGACGTCGTGATCATTCGTCCCGACGACTGCCACGAGTGCCTCGCCTGGAGTGGTGAGCGGCACACGGTCATGTTCCGCGAGACGCTTCTCGGTGCCATGCCCGTTCGCGTGCGCTGCAGCAAGAAGGGCATAGCTGTGGGCGGCACGCAATTCCCTGTCACGTTTTCTATTTCGCGGTCACAGCGGCCGACGATGGTCTATGTGTTCGAGCGCATCCAACAGGAGGCCTTCGGCAAGGACGCGACGAAGCGTGCCATGTGCACGGCCCTCCTCGCGCAGTTGCTTCTCGATCTGGCGCGCAGCGCGAAGACGGCAGGCGAGCGGGAGCCGGAGGTGGTCAGTCCGGTCGCTCGCGAGACCATCGAGGATCTTTGCAACGAGGTTCGCCAGTCGCTCGATGAGTTGTGGACCCTCGACGAGCTGGTCCGGCGGAGCGGCTACAGCGCAACGCAGCTCACCGTCCTCTTCAACCATGTCACCGGCATGAGTCCCTGCCACTGGCTGTCGCAGGAGCGGGTGCAGCAGGCGTGCGAGCTGCTGGCGCAGACCGACATGAACGCCACACAGGTCGCCTGTGAGGTGGGGTTCGGCAGCCGGTCGCAGTTCCATCGCGCCTTTCGGGAGTTTGTCGGAACCACCCCGATCCGCTATCAGTCCATTGTGCGGCACGAAGAAAAACCGTAAGATATGCGACACGGAGCGTGGGGCCCGCGACACCTTTGGTCCCGCCATGGGATAGAATTGCGCCCAATGTTTTGGACCTCGGAATTCAAAGGTGTGCAAAGGAGTGAATAATGGAGCGTCTGGCAATCGACGGCGGACAACCCATCTGCGCGGAGCGGATCGCGCCGACGGGCGAGCGGTACGGCGATGAGGAAATCGCTCTCCTCACCGAAGTCATCCGCTCGCAGAAGCTCAACTGCAACGTCGGGACGAAGGTGAAAGAATTCGGCCGCGCCTTCGCCGACTACATGGGCATGAAGCACGGCGTCATGGTCGCGTCGGGCACGGCGGCCATCCACGTGGCGCTCGGCGCCCTCGACCTGAACCCCGGCGATGAAGTCATCACCGCGCCGATCACCGACATGGGAACCATCTATCCGATCCTGGCCCAGAACGCCGTGCCCATCTTTGCCGACCTCGACCCCGACACGTTGTGCATGGACCCGGCGGACGTCGAGAAGCGCGTCACCAGCCGGACGAAGGTCATCCTGCCCGTTCAGCTTGCAGGCAATACGTGCGACATGGACGGAATGAGGGACATTGCGAAGCGGCATAACCTTGCCCTGGTGGAAGACTGCGCTCAGTCCTTCAACGCGAAATTCAAGGGCGAGAAGGTCGGCACGATGGGCGATGTCGGCTGCTTCAGCCTGAACGAATACAAGCACATCTCCTGCGGCGACGCGGGGGTAACGCTGACAAACGACGACGCCCTCGGCGAGCGCGCGCAGCTCTTCTCCGATAAGGCCTGGCCGCGCTCGGGAGATCGAAGGGACCATCTCTTCCTCGCGCCGAACTATCGCGTGACCGAGCTCCAGGCCGCAGTGGCTTTCGCCCAACTGAAGAAGCTCGACCACATCACCGACACCCGTCGCGAGCGAGGCGACCTGCTCACCTCGCTCATCGCCGATGCGCCGGGCGTGCATCCGCCGAAGGTCCGCGACGGTGGGGAGTGCACGTACTGGTTCTACTGGTTCCGCGTGGATGCGGCGATTCGGGATCAATTCGCGAAGGCGCTGAACGGGGAGGGCGTTCCCTGCAGCGCAGGATACATCCCCAAGCCGGTGTATCTCTATGACGTCCTTCGCGAGAAGAAGACCTACGGCGACTCGCACTTTCCGTACGGGTATGCGCCGTTCCGGGACCCGGACAATGAGATCGAATACACGGAGGGCCTCTGCCCCGTGACCGAGCGAGCGCTGAAGGAGATGATCCGAATCAGCCTGAACGAGTTCTGGACAGAGCAGCACGTGCGCGATGCCGCTTGCGCCATCTGCAAGGTGGCAGAACACTTGTCCCAGAAGCCTGTCCCCGCTGGGAAGGCGTGAAGGAGAGAGACATGGGAAAACTCGCAATCACTGGCGGGCCGAAGGCCGTCGATCGTGCGATCGGATCGCCCTGGCCCGTCTACGACGATCGGGAAAAAGAGGCGCTCATCGAAGTGCTCGAAAGCCGGAAGTGGGGTCGCAGCGGCTACGACTACTACAACCGCGCGGGCAGCAAGCTCTGGGAATTCGAGCGGGCCTTCGCCGACTTCCACGACGGCAAGCATGCCCTGGCCGTCTCCACGGGGACAACGGCACTTGAGACATGCCTGCGCGCCATCGGGATCGAAGCCGGCTGCGAGGTCATTGTCCCCGCCTGCACCTATATCGCATCGGCCTCGTGCATCATGGTCTGCAACGGCGTCCCGGTTTTCGCCGACGTGGACCCGCGCAACTACACCATCGATCCGAAGTCCGTCGAGACCCTCATCACCCCGCGCACAAAGGCCGTGGTGGCTGTGGACTTTGGTGGCATGCCCTGCGACACCGATGCGCTGGGCGAGATATGCCGCAAGCACGGCATCGCCCTCGTGAGCGACTGCGCCCATGCCCATGGCGGACAGTGGCGCGGCAAGGGCGTCGGCTCGCACGCGGACATCGCGGCCTTCAGTTGCATGCCGGGCAAGGTGTTCGCCATCGGCGAAGGCGCCATCGTGATGACCAACAGTGAGGACTTGTATGAAAAGGCGTTCCGCTACCATCATGCCGGACGTGACCGGGGCGCACAGAGCCGTGAGTTCACCTGGCCGGCCACGACACTTCGCCTGAGCGAGTGGGAAGCGGCCATCGGCATCGTCGCGCTCACGCGTCTGGCGGAGCAGGCCGAGACGCGCTGGCGCAACGTGCGATACCTGGCCGATGGCATGGCGGATATCCCCGGCCTGTCCGGTCTCGATATTGACGAGCGGGTGACGCGATGGAACCCCTTCTGCTGGCACTTCAAGTTTCTCAGTGACGAGTTCGAAGGCATTCACCGCGATGTCTTCCGCAAGGCGATGAACGCGGAGGGGGTGTCGGTCGGCCTCGGGCCGACGGAGCCGTTGTACCGATACAAGATTTTCGCCGAAGGCGAGTGGGGGGAGACCGGCTGCCCGATCCGCTGCCCGCTCTACAAGGGAGAGATGGACTACACCAAGGTGCACTGCCCGGAGGCCGAGCGCATCCACGACACAGAGGCGTGCCTCATCAACCACAAGTTCCTGCTCGGTCCGCAGGAGGACATGGACCTGATCCTCGATGCCATGCGCAAGATTCGCAAAAACGCGGATGAGCTTAGGGACATCGACACATGAACAACTCGCTGCTCTTCGGCACGTCGAAACGAGACATCACACCGCCTACCGGAAGCCTGATGGCGGCTTTTCCGGCGAGCCGGAACCCCATGCAAGCCCGCGTGGCCGAAGGCGCACACGATCCGATCATGGCGCGCGCCTTTGCCCTGCGTCAGGGCGGTACGACGGTGGCGGTGGTCGCCGCCGATGTGGTCAGCTTCCAATGGCCCGACGTGGATCACATGCGAGCCGCTTTCGCCGACCGGACCGGCCTGTCGCCGAAGAGCCTGATTGTCTGTGGCACGCACAACCACAACGGTCCCGAGTGCACCTATATGTTCGGCGGCAGCCCCGACGATCCCTACATTGCCGAGATGCGTGGGCGTGTTGTCGAAGCGGCCTGCGAGGCCCTCGACAAACTTGCCCCCACGAATCTGCTGGTCGGCTCGGTGGATACGGACCTGTCATACAACCGGCGGCGCATTCTGCCGAACGGTCAGTTCCAGCAACTGAACAAGAACCCGGACCGTCTGCGGAACGGGCCGGTTGATCCGAAGGGGACCGTGCTGCGCTTCGACAGTGGGGGCGGTGGTCCCGTCGGTGCTGTGCTTCACTTCGCTGCGCATCCGGTGATCATGACCACGCCGAACCGGCTGTTCACGGCCGAGTATCCCGGCGCGGCGCTGCGGCACTTCCAAGTCGAGGCCGAAACCTCCGAGTTGGTTTTCCTCCAGGGGGCCTGTGGCGACACGCATCCCTACCAGGCGATCACCGATGACTTCGAGGCCGTGGAGAAGATGGGGGAGGGACTCGGGAAGGCCGCTGCCTCCGCATGGCAGCAGGCCGAGCCCGAACCGGAACTGAACCTGTCCATAGAGCGGTGGTCTGCGAACCTGCCGCATCGCTATTCACCCGAGCACACGGTGCGCATCGAGGCAACCGCCGTGCGCCTGAGCCCGAGGCTGGCCATGGTCTTCTGGCAGGGCGAGCCGTTCGTCGAGCTGTCCTTGTCGCTCCAATGGCGATCTCCCTTTGCCCGAGCAATTGTGGTAGGCTATTCTTTGGGCTGGATCGGCTACGTGCCGACTCGGCAGGCCTACGAGTTCGGCGGATACGGCGTGGACCTGTATGAAAACGATCCGCCGGAATTCAGCCGCACGAGTGTGCAGCCCGGTGCGGGAGAGCAGATCGTGGATCGAACGGCCGATCTCCTCCACAAACTGCGCGACGGAGCGTACCCGTAGTAGAAGGAGTTTCGCATGAGCGAAATCAAAGTCGGCTTCGCCAAGACGGATATCACACCACAGACGCAGCGGCAGACGATCTACCACAAGCGGGGGATGCTGGACGACGCGAAGACCCCCATCCGCGACCCGCTCTTCGCCAGGGCCACCGCCTTCCGTAGTGGCGATGAGGTGGCCATCTGGGTGACGGTCGATCTGCTCTGTGTGGACACATGCCTGCGCGAAGCCGTAGTTGCGAAGCTGGCAGAGGAAGGCGTGCCGCCGGAACACGTGGCGCTCTGCGCCACACACACGCACACGGCCGCGACGGTCGCCCCGTTCCACAGTATCGAGCCAACGCCCGAAGTTTACCTTCGGCTGCTCGAAGAAAAAATGACCGAGGCCGCCTTGAGCGCGATGCAGTCAGCCGCGCCTGCCGAAATCCACTTCGGCAGGTCCACCGTTGATCTCAGTGTGAACCGGCGTGAAATCGGCCGCATGGCGGAGGTCAACAGCATCAACTCCCCGACCGGTCTCGTGGATCGCGACGTGAATGTGGCGGTCATCTGTATGAAGGACGACATGCGAACGGCGTTGCTCTTCAACTATGCCGCCCACCCGCTGACCATGTCCAAGACGAATCCACAGATTTCCGCCGACTATCCGGGTCGGGCCGCCGAGTATCTGGAGACGAAGTGGGAAGCCGCCCACGCCCAGTTCTTCCAGGGATGCTGCGGGAACGTGAACATCAAGGTCCACGGCGACGAGCAGGAGGCCGTCATGGCCGGTACGTGGCTCGCGCAGGCAATCCTTGCAGGATTGTCCGGGGCGGAGCAATCCCGCTCGACCGACCTGCGCATGGCAAGCAGGACCGTGCGGCTGCCCTGGGGGAAGATGGCGACGGCGGAGGAAGCGAACGTCATCGCGGCCGATCGCCCGGGCGACAAGAGAACGCAGGAGTGGGCCGAAGCAATCCGCGGGGCGTACGAGTCCGGGCCGGTCGCGGACCATGCTGAAGTCATCGTTCAGGCCATGCAGTTGGGCGACGCGATTTTTGTCGCGCTGCCCGGGGAGGTGTTTCTGGAGATTGGGATGACGATCAGGGAGCAAGCGGGAGCTGGCCCTGTTTTCGTCATCGCGAATGCCAATAGCTGTGAGGTCGGCTACATCCCGACGGCGGCCGCCTTTCCCGAAGGGGGATACGAAGTGGACACGGCGCCGTACTACTATGGGCTTTTTCAGTTGTCGCCGGATTGCGAACGGACCATCGTGAGTGCCGCGTTGGATGCCATCAAGGATGTGACTGAATAAGAATGGGAGGGAAGCCATGTTGCGGTATCGAAGCGTTCTGCTCATAAGTCTTGTGACTGTGTGGGCTTGTGCATCCTTCGCGGATGCGAAGAAAGGCATCGTGTTCACTCCGCTTGACGGTTTCGAGGACGCCAGTCCCTGGATCAAGGGCGACCCAAAGACCGACCTGGAACAGAAGGATGCGACCGTCGCCACGAACACGGAGTTCGTCAAGGAAGGAAAACAGTCCCTGGCCTTCATCATCCGCGTGAACTGGACGAAGCGGCCGAACGAGAAATACGCCAAGGGCTGGCCGATGATGCGGCGGGTGTTTGACAAACCGCAGGACTGGTCAGCCTACGATTATGTTTACTTTTGGCTTTATCCGAAGGCGAACACGCACTTCCAGCGGCCCCGCGCTCTGGGCGTCGGCTTCCCCAGCGCAGACGGGAAGAAGCTGGAGTGGTATTTCATACCCGGCATGGAGCCGAACAAGTGGCAGGAGGTGGCCGTGCCGCTGACCCTCGTCAAGGACCGAAGCAAAGTCATCGGCATCTCCTTCTACGTTGCCGAGGGATGGTACGAGGACGGCGACAAGTTGGATTTTTATATTGACGACATGCGCCTTGCCCGACGGACCATTCCCATCTTTGCATCGTGCTCCGTCACCTCCCGCATCTTTCCCCGCGGGACAGCCGTCGGCGTTCACGTCAAAGTCGAGGGCCCTATCGAGGGAACGCATGTCCGCTGCCGAATCACCGACGCCCAAAGCAAGGAGGAGTTCGCCTTCACAGAAAATCTGGCGGCCAAAGACCGAGGATTCACTTTTGCGACAAATGGCCTGCCCCCCGGCGGCCACTATGCTCTGGTGGATTTGCTGGATGCGGAGGGGAAGATCGTTGACTCCCGAAAACAATACTTCCGGAGCCTTCGGCCGGGCAAGCGAAGCTATTTGAAACTCATTACGTTTTACACCGCGAGCCAGTTGAAGGACGACATCGAGGGGTTGGGGGTCTTAAACGACTCGGCATATGCCGGTGTGGCCATACCGATTCTGAAGAGCTATGACACCGATCCCGTGCCGGAGTACGACGTCCTGAAGCCAAAACTCGACAAGGTGCGACAGGTCCTCAAGATCGATCCCTGGCCATGGGTTGCGTTCAATCGCATGATCGGCGCGCCGGTCGATCGGAGAGGACACGCCAACAGCCACGCCAAGGACATAAACTATTTCCGGGCCATCAAGGCCCTGGACCTGGACAACGAGGCCGGGGCGCGGGCCGACTTCCTGAAAATCTGGCGCCATGCGGTACGCGCTGCACGCGAATGGAAATCTCCCGGGGTAATGATCGACTTGGAGGCCTACAACGACTACCGCACCTACAACACGGCCTGGGTGGCGAAGGAACGCGGCGAGACCATAGAGGAGACAATACGCAAATGTGAACAGCTCGGTGCGGACCTGGCGAAGATCATCGCCGATGAGTATCCGCAATGCATCGTGTGGAGCCTCTTCAGCCGATTGGAAAAGTCGTATGTCGTATCCGGTTACAGGGAAAAGATTTACACCACGCCGAGCTACATCACCCTCGGCCTGTTGAAATACGCGAAGGCAAATAATATCCCGCTGAAGTATCTCTGCGGCGGTGAGACGACACCGGGGTACTGCAATAAAAGCGTTGCCATACTGAAGGAGAAGATCGCGAAGCGCGATGTTGACGTCGCGCCGTTTCTGGAGCGATTCCCGGATCGTTTTTTCCTGGCAGGAACGATTTCTCCATTCCACGATTACAGCATTGCGAAAAATTTCATCCAGAAGGGCTACAAGGACTCCGACTTCAAGACCATCGGGGATTTCGAGCCCATGTTCAAGGCGCTCTTCGACGCCTACGACTGGGTCTGGGTCTATGCCTCCAGCGCAGCGAGGACCGAGCCATACAATCCTGTGAACAACAAAATGTACAGCGAGGTGTTGCTGCGGGCCCTTGCTGAATCGGCGAAAGACTGATCCAACTCCAGGAGAAACGAATGAAACCGGAAACCGGTGACGAGAACGTTCACGTTACACACGCGGACTTCGCCGCGGCCGCCAAGGCCGTCGGCATTGAGCGGGGAGATATCGTCTTTTTCCACAGTTCCCTCAGCAGCATGGGCACGGTGGAGGGCGGGCCGGACACGGTGATCGACGGGTTGCTGGATGCCGTCGGGCCGGAGGGGACAGTTGCCGTGCCGACGCTGTGCAACTGGCAGCCGGACGAACAGCATCTGGTCTTCGAGCGATGGGATCCGGCGGCGTCGCCCTCTTATGTCGGCAAGATTACCGAGATCTTTCGCCTGCGCCCCGAGGCGATCCGCAGTGACCACGCCACGCACTCTGTCGCCGCGATTGGCGCACGGGCGAAGGAGCTGACCGCTAACCACGGCGCCTCGGGTCTGCGGCCTGGTCCCTTCAGCGCCGAGGCCTTCGCCGGGGAGAGTCCGTGGGAGCGGCTGGTTCAGTGGAACGCGGCGTACTGCTTCATCGGCGTGACCTTCCGCGTCTGCACGATGGTTCACTATGTCGAAAGTCTCCTTGTCGAGCGCGCATTGGAACGCGCGGCCCCAGAGAGCCGGGCGAAGCTGTCCGAAGAGGTGATCGGCTGGATGAAGCCCGGTGTCTGGCCGGGGATTCGAGTACCCGACCGTGAGGTCATCGAAGAGATGCTGACGGAAAAGGGCTTGGTTCGTCGCGCAAAGATTGGCTCCGCCACGTTGCGCTGTGTCCGGGCAAAGCCGATGGTGGATGAGTGGGTTGCCATCGTGGAGAGCGAGCCGGAAAAGTGGTGCCCTGAGGACTATGTGGCGTGGCTAAAAAAGATTGAGGAGGGAGCCGTTTCATGAGTCGCACATGGATCGATACGCATATTCACGTCAGCGACATTGGCCGCGATGGCAAGAAGCGGGAACAGATGCTTGAAGACTTGCTTGACGTGCTCGACCGATGCGATGCCGATCTGCGTTTCGTCATCAGTTGTGACGGGCCGTATTACGGTCACATGGTCAAGAACCCGGAGGCTATCCTGCGGGGCAACAAGATGATCTACGACCTGTGCCGCCAGGCGCCAGACCGCTTGTACGGCGCGTGCATGATCAATCCGAATTTCCCGGATGAGTCGATTCGCGTTATGGATGCCTGCTTCGGCGAGTGGGGGTTCGTCATGCTCGGCGAGATGCTGCAGTACTCGATGAAATACGACATGGACAGCGACGTGGCCGAGACTGTGGTTCGCAAGGCCGTGGAGTATGACGTTCCCGTGCAGGTCCATCTCGGCACCTATTGGCACAAGAGAGCCGGAAGTTCCGGCGCGGGAATGGACCACATGGGCGACTTGCTCGGCATCGCCGAGCGTGTGCCGGAGGCGAAGTACGTCCTGGCCCATGCCATCGGCTGCGGCCCCACGCCGGATTACGTTCCTTGGGCCGACATGTTTCTGGACACGATTCAGGGATATTTCGAGCAGTACCCCGACAACTTCTGGATCGAAATCCGCGACTTCCAATGCAAGGCATTGCCACGCACGGTGGCGGAGGTTCCGTCGAACCGACTCCTCGCCGGAACGGACTGGACGACACGCATCGGCCCGCCGTTCCAGACCTATGGCACGATGTTTGATGTGGAAGAGGCGGAGAATCCCTTCCCTGCGAAGGTGGCGTCCTTCGTCGGGTTTCTTCGTGACGCCGGGGCTTCCGATACGGATGTATCGCGCATTGGATTCGAGAATGCCAAGGAGCTTTTTAGGATCAGGGAGAATGCCTGATGAGAAGCGCAGAGATGACGGGCCGCGAACGGATCCTGGCCGCCATGCGGCATGAAGAGCCGGATCGTGTGCCCATCTCGCCGCGCGTGTTCGCGTGGTTCCAGACAGAGTTTGGGAGCATGTCGCTGGCTGTGATGATGGAGAAGCTGCCGGACATGGACTTTATGCACATCATATCCGACGGCACGTCGAACACGCTGAGCAGCTATCCGGATGAATACAACCTGCCCAACGTGAGCGTGGATCAGAAGAAATACCAGGATGGGAACTACGTCGTTGTCGAGCGAACGTTCCACACGCCTGCAGGCGATCTGTCCGATCGGACGAAGATTCCCCCCGGCGGTCGCGAGTACGGTGTGTCCCCAAATCCCATCAAGACGGAGCACGTCGTCAAAGGCCCGGATGACCTGGACGCCCTGATGTACATCCTGTGTGACATCAACACCAACTTCGACTTCGTCCACAAAACTCAAGAGCAGATCGGCGAGCGCGGCGTGGTCATGGTCTACATCTACAGCGCGCTCACCCATCATGCCGGCTACGCGCGCGACATGCAGGACCTGATGATGGACTACTACGACGACCGTGCCTTCTTTGATAAGCTGGTCGGCATCTTCCAAGAGCGCTCCCTAACTCAGATCAAGGCGGCCATGGAAGGCGGCGCGAAGTTCATCTTTGGCAGTTGGTACTTCAACTCGCTCTCCGCTGGCTGGTCGCCTGCGATTTTCGAGGAAGTCTTCGTTCCGCAGATCAGAGAGCATGTGGAACTAACGCACAGTTATGACGCATATTACGACTACTACGATGACGGCAAGCTGGCCGGGACGATGGAGATGATTGCCGACACCGGCGTGGATGTGCTGGAGACGTGCACGCCGCCGCCCGTCGGCGACTTCGATCTCGCAACGGCCAAGGAGAAGATCGGAAGTAAGACGACGCTCAAGGGCTATGTCGATCTGCTTTACGTCGTGAAGCACGGCACGCCGGAGCTCGTCGAACGGAGCGTGCGCGAGGCGATGGAGCTCGCCAAGCCCGGCGGCGGGTTCATCATCGGCAGCTCGGACAGTTTCCGCGAAGGGACACCGCGCGAGAATGTCGACACGTACTTTGAGGCGTGCAAGAGATACGGAACATATGAGTGAGAAGGAAGTGAACTATGGCGAAGCTGGCAATCAACGGCGGAGAGAAGGTGAGGACGAAGCCGATGGGTGTCGCGTGGCCCATCTATGATGACAGGGAAGCCGAAGCGCTGACCGAAGTGCTCCGCAGCGGAAAGTGGGGGAGCACATCCGGGAGCAAGGTTCGCGAATTCGAAAGCGCTTTCGCCGAGTTCTGCAACGCGAAACATGCCCTCTGCCTGACCAATGGCACGGCCGCGCTGGAGGTCGCGCTCCGTGCGGCGGGCGTGGGGCCGGGGGATGAAGTCATTGTGCCGCCGTATACCTTCATCGCCACCGCAAGCGCCGTGGTCATGGTCGGCGGCATTCCCGTGTTCGTGGACATCGAGCCGGGGACGATGAACATTGATCCCGCCCAGATCGAGCCGGCCATCACCGAACGGACGAAGGCGATCATCGCCGTCCACATCGGCGGTCGACCGGCCGACATGGATGGCGTGATGGACGTGGCGAAGAAGCACGACCTGAAAGTCATCGAGGACGCCTGCCAGGCGCATGGGGCGTCTTGGCGTAATCAGCCGGTGGGGTCTGTGGGCGATGCCGGCGCGTTCAGCTTCCAGTCGTCGAAAAACATCAACTCCGGCGAGGGCGGGGCCGTCGTGACGAACGACGGCGATTTTTATCTGCGGTGCTACTCGCTGGTCAACGTCGGTCGCATCCCCGAGGGGGAATGGTATCAGCATGAGTACCTTGGGTCGAACTACCGCATGACCGAGTTTCAGGGAGCGATCCTCCCGATCCAGATGTCGCGCTGGGAGGAGCAGCAGAAGAGGCGGGAAGAGAATGCGGCCCATTTGGATTCTCTGCTTGCGGAGATTGACGGTATCTCGCCGCTCGACGACGATCCACGCGTGACGCGGAACGCGTATCACCTCTACATCTTCCGCTACCATAGCGACCGCTTCAATGGCAAGCCGAAGAGCCGGTTCCTCCAGGCGCTGTCCGCCGAGGGCATCGGCGCCAGCGGCGGCTACACCCCCTTACACACCAGCGGCATGTTCCAGAGATTGTCGAAGCGCCTCCAGGAGATCGGCTTCTACGGCGGCCCGGCCATCGACTACGCGGCGGTTGAGCTTCCGGCGACGCAGAACGCCTGCGACAACGAGGCCTGCTGGTTCCCCCAATCCCGCCTGCTCGGCCCGAAGGAGGATATGGACGACATCGCGAAGGCTATCAAGAAAATTCGGGAGAGCTGCGAGGAACTCTGAGTTTCCACACTCATCGCTACTGCAAGATA
>JAADGH010000064.1:0-25299 GCA_013152475.1 Planctomycetota bacterium | reverse complement strand
CTGCTTTAGAGCCTATCCGAAAACCGGTAGCCGCAGGCTTTTTGCCTGCGGGAAAATCGCACTCGTCTCGTAAAGGGTGCGGCTGCCAATGTCGGGTTTTCGGATAGGCCCTTAACCGTCATTGTCGCGACCCGGTCTCAAGGGTTGAAAAGTGTCGGTGTATGCGCTATATTGAAGGGTTTGGCAATGAGCAAAATCCGGGCCATGGGGACTTGTGTTGCCAATGGCAAGCGAAAAGTGCATCTCCATCCGCTGCGCGCGGGAGCATAACCTGAAGTCCATCAACGTGGACATCCCCCGCGACAAGATGGTGGTCATCACCGGCCTCAGCGGATCGGGCAAGTCGTCCCTCGCCTTCGACACGATCTACGCCGAGGGACAGCGGCGGTATGTCGAAAGCCTCTCGGCCTATGCCCGTCAATTTCTGGAGCAGATGCAGAAACCCGACGTGGAGTACATCGAGGGCCTGCCGCCGACCATCGCCATCGAGCAGCGCTCCGCCGGGTCGAACCCGCGCTCCACCGTCGCCACGACGACGGAAATCTACGACTACCTCCGCCTGCTCTTCGCCCGCGTGGGCGATCCATACTGCTACCAGTGCGGCCGGCCGATCCAGCAGCAGTCGCCGGAGCAGATCGTGGACGCCGCACTCCACATCCCCGAGGAGACACGGGTGATGATCCTCGCCCCCCTCGTGCGCGGGCGGAAGGGGGAGCACCGCGACGCGCTCGCCCAGATCAAGCGCGACGGCTTCGTCCGCGCGCGCGTCGATGGCGTGGTGCACGGGCTGACGCGGATACCCGATTTGGAGAAGAACAAGAAGCACACCATCGAGGCCGTCGTGGATCGGCTGGTCATTCGGACGGGGATCGACTCTCGCCTGAACGACAGCATCGAACTGGCCCTGAAACTCGGCCAGGGCATCATGATGATTAGCAAGGAGCGAAAAAACGGCTGGGAGGACGAGGTCTTCAGCGAGCTCTACGCCTGTCCCGACTGCGGCATCAGCTACGAGGAGCTCGCGCCGAGGACCTTCTCCTTCAATAGCCCCTACGGCGCGTGCCCGGCGTGCGACGGGCTGGGGACGAAGATGGAGTTCGACCCGGAACTCATCGTTCCGGACAAGACCCTGACCCTCGCCGACGGCGCCATCGAGGCATGGCGGCGCGGCGGCAAGCGAATGTCCATCTACTACCACTACGAGATTCGCGAGTTCTGCCGCCTGTTCGATGTGGACCGGAACACGCCCTTCGCCATGCTGCCGGAGGACATTCAACGCATCCTACTCTACGGGACCACCCGTGAGGATGAGGAAAAGCACCAGGCCGAGTTCGAGGGCGTCGTCCCGAACCTGACGCGTCGCTTCAACAAGACGACCAGCGAGTTCGTCAAGCATCGCCTCCACAGCTACATGAGCGAGCAGCCCTGCCTCAAGTGCAAGGGGGCGCGGCTGAAGCCGGAGGCGCTGGCGGTTCGTGTGGGCGGCAAGGCCATCAACGAAGTCACGGTCATGTCCATCGCCGAGGCCGAAGAGTTTTTCGCAAATCTGAAACTCAGCAAGGAACGGACCATCATCGCCCACCAGATCCTCAAGGAGATTCGCGCCCGGCTCGGGTTCATGGCGAACGTGGGCCTGTCGTATCTGACCCTCGACCGCGTGAGCGCCACCCTCTCCGGCGGCGAGGCGCAGCGCATCCGCCTGGCGACGCAGGTCGGCTCGGGGCTGGTGGGCGTGTGCTACGTCTTAGACGAGCCGACCATCGGCCTGCACCAGCGCGACAACGAAAAGCTGATCAACACCCTCAAGCGCATGCGCGACATCGGCAACACGGTCATCGTCGTCGAGCACGACGAGCAGACGATCCGCAGCGCCGACCGAGTCCTGGATCTCGGCCCCGGCGCGGGGGCGCACGGGGGGACCATCGTGGCGCAGGGAGACATCGATGCGATCATCGCCGAACCCAAATCCCTGACCGGTCAGTATCTGAGCCGCGAGCAGGAGATCGCCATTCCCGAGAAGCGCCGGCGTGTCTATCGGTCGAACTGCATCCAGATCAAAGGGGCCAAGGAGAACAACCTGAAGAGAATCAACGTGCGATTCCCAACGGGCGTCTTCTGCTGCGTCACAGGCGTGAGCGGCTCGGGCAAGAGCACGCTTGTGACACAGACGCTCCTGCGCGCTCTGCGGCGGAAGATCTACGGCAGCCACGACAAACCCGGCAAGTTCGACAAGCTCGTCGGCGCCCAGCGGGTGGACAAGGTGATCGAGATCGACCAGTCCCCTATCGGCCGCACGCCGCGCTCGAACCCGGCCACCTACATCGGCGTCTTCGATCACATCCGGAAGATTTTCTCCCAGGTCCGCGAGGCAAAGATCCGCGGCTACAGCGCCGGGCGATTCAGCTTCAATGTCAAAGGCGGCCGCTGCGAGGCCTGCCAGGGGCAGGGCACGAAGAAAATCGAGATGCACTTCCTCCCCGATATCTTCGTCACCTGCGAGCAGTGCAAGGGGCTTCGTTACAATCGCGAAACGTTGGAGATTCGGTACCGGGGTATGAACATCGCCGATGTGCTCGATATGCGGATCGAGGAGGCGTATCGCTTCTTCGAGAACTTCCCGAAGGTCAAGAAGCTCCTCGGCACGATCAACGACGTCGGCCTCGGCTACATGAAGCTGGGCCAGTCGAGCACCACCCTCTCCGGCGGCGAGGCGCAGCGCGTGAAGCTGGCGTCGGAGCTGGGCCGCAGCGACACGGGCGATACCCTCTACATCCTCGACGAGCCGACGACCGGCCTGCACTTCGCCGACATCAAAAAACTGTTGGACGTCCTGAACCGCCTGACCGATCACGGCAACACGGTCCTCGTCATCGAGCACAACCTGGACGTCATCAAGACCGCCGACTACATCATCGACCTCGGCCCCGAGGGCGGCGAGGACGGCGGGCGTGTCATTGCCACCGGCTCGCCGGAGGAGGTGGCCCAGAACCCCGACAGTTATACCGGCCAGTACCTTGCGCCGTTGCTGGGCGTCAAGAAAACGAAGCGCAGGAGGAAGGCAAAGAGAGCGTAGGGCCTGCATTTGGATCGCGAACCGCTCTTGACATCCCCGCTTCCCCTTTCCGTCGTTGTGGATGCCTACCTCGTCCTTCCCGCGCCGCCGGTCCAGAGGTACATGAGCTTCAGCGGGTCTGGGGCGATCAAGTTATCGAGGTCGATCGAGATGGAAGGCTTGCCCCCGGCCTTTGCACTGAGGATGTCGAAGATCGTAATGGCCGGGTAGAAGTATTGCACCACTTTGGCCTCTTTCAGCTTGGCCAGCTTCTTGGCGGCCTCGATGGCGTCCTCCATGTAGCCGATCTGGTCCACCAGCCGAAGGTCCTTTGCGTCCGGGGCGGAGTAGATTCGCCCGTCGGCGATCTTGCGCACCGCTTGGGGTGTCAGCGGCACGCCCGCGGCCGTTCGTCCTGAAGAAACCACCTGGACGAAGCGGTCGTACATCTGGTCGATCAGGTTCTGGAACAGGACCTCCTCCTCCGGGGTTATCTGCCGCGTCATGCTCCCCATGTCCTTCAGGGGGCCGGACTTTGTGGGGAAGGCGCTGATGCCCAACTTCTCTAAAAGACCCTCGATGTTGGCATGGAACCAGATGACGCCGATGCTGCCCGTGAGCGTGGTGGGGTGGGCGATGATCCGGTCGGCGGGGGCGGAGACATAGTAGCCGCCCGATGCGGCGAGGTCCCCCATACACACGACCACCTTGTTTTTGGTCGCCGCCTTGTATCGCTTGATATCGTTGTGGATGACGTCGCTGGCTGTGAGCCCGCCTCCCGGGCTGTCCACGCGCAGAATCATCGCCTTGATCTTGGGGTCTTTGCGGGCCTGGGCCAATTGATTGTGGATTGTGCTTACCATTCCCGGCAGCGTCCGGAA
The DNA here is from genome assembly GCA_013152475.1 of Planctomycetota bacterium. Lineage (GTDB taxonomy): Bacteria > Planctomycetota > Brocadiia > JAADGH01 > JAADGH01 > JAADGH01. Next base: position 21,366 of record JAADGH010000064.1, on the reverse strand, counting down.
CGCATTTTGCTCCCTCGGCCGGTTGCTGATGATGCCAGTGACGGGGACGACGAGGATTTTATTTTCGCCCCTCCCGGAGATGGTTTTTTCGATGAACGTCCGCTGTTCGACGACTTCAACGGACCGGATGCCGAGAAGGGTCAGCAGCAGAAGGGCGGTGGTCCCGAGGAAAACGAGGGCCAGGAGCCACCCGAACCAGAAGCTACAGCCCCGGCCGGACCGCTGCGGTTCGATCGGCTGCGTCGGCGGGTTGAACACCGGTCGCGGGGGGGGCTCCGGTTTCGGCGGCGGAACGGGCGGCGGACTAAATGGGAATGAATCGGACATTTGTGGCCTCCTTTGCGATGCCAGCACTTGCAGTGGCGCGTGAACAGATTTCTTTGTGTAGATTATATGACGCGGACCGGAGCGGGTCAAGGACGATCACGGGGGGGGCGTGATCGCAGTCCGGCAGGATAGAGGCGTTGACAGCGTATGCGGGATGTGGTAACGTCGAGAGGCGTGGAGGTGGAATGTCTCGAATCAAGTTCTGTCCCCGGTTTTTGCAGAGGAGATAGCGATGCGCGCGGCGGTGAAGATGGGCGTGGTGCTGTTGCTTGTTGCCGTGATAGGGGGGGTGGTTCCTGTTCAGGGGAAGGACACGGAAAAGGGGCAAGAAAAGGAGAAATCCGAGAAACCGGGAAAGAAGAAGAGGACGAAACTGACGAAGGCGGAGAAAAAAGCTCTGGCGGCCAAACGAAGGCTCGCCCTGTACGGCAGAAAACTGTTTCAGCAGTCCGGCAACTTTGCCAAAAACGGCAAGAGCTGCAACTCCTGCCATCAACAGGGCAGCGACAAGAACCTGGCGGGCAAGGTGACGGAGGACAACAGCGCCGAGGCCCGGGAGGCGATCACGAAATGCCTCGAAAATCGGATGCAGATGAAGGACGATGAGGGGAAGAAGAAGCTGTGGGAGAAAAACCCTCAGAACATGGATGCGATAATCGCCTATCTGCAAATGCTCAAGCCCCGACACCGAAGGTGATGATAGCTCATGGCCGAAATCCTTGCCGTCTGTATCAGTAAAAAGAAGGGCACGCAAAAGCGGCCTGTTCCCGAGTGCCGGCTGATCGAGGGGCATGGCTGCGAGGGCGACGCCCATGCCGGCCCCTGGCACCGGCAGGTGAGCCTCCTGGCGGATGAGAGCGCGGAGACCATGCGGCAGAAGGGGGTGGAGATCGGACCGGGCGACTTTGGCGAGAACATCCTGACGAAGGGCATCGAGGTGAAGAGCCTTCCCATCGGCACACGGCTGTGCCTGGGCGATAAGGTCCTTCTCAAGGTAACTCAGATTGGCAAGGAGTGCCACGACCGGTGCGCCATCTACTACAAAGTCGGGGATTGCGTGATGCCCCGCGAGGGCATTTTTGCGGAGGTCGTAACCGGCGGCGTGCTGAAGCCGGGGGACGAGATCCAGGTGGTGGGCGATGATTAGGGTGGCAATCCTGATCGTTAGCGACTCGGCCTCGGAAGGCACACGGGCCGATGAGTGCGGCGACATCATTGCGCAGATGTTGGGGGAGATCGAAAGCGAGATCATCGGGCGCGAGATCGTCCCCGACGAGCGGGACGAGATCGAGTCGGCCTTGATCCGATTCACTGATGAGACCGACCTCATCGTCACCACCGGCGGCACGGGGGTGTCGCCTCGGGATGTGACGCCCGAGGCCACGCGGGCGGTAATCGAGAAAGAACTGCCCGGCTTCGGCGAGGCGATGCGAGCGAAGGGACTGGAGAAGACGCCCCATGCCATCCTCTCCAGGGCCACGGCGGGGACGCGGGGCGGGACGCTGATCGTGAATCTCCCCGGCAGCCCGAAGGCCGTGCGGGAGTGCCTGGAGGTGGTCCTCCCGGCGATTCCGCATTGCATCGAGATCGCCAAAGGGCAAGGCGGCGAGTGCGCGCGGCAGGATTAGTCATTCGGATTCCGTCATTAGAGATTGTTCCACGATGAATTTCCAGGACGTCATTCTGAAACTCGAACAATATTGGGCCGACTACGGCTGCGTCATCGTCCAGCCCTACGACATCGAAGTCGGCGCGGGGACGTTCAACCCGGCGACATTTCTGAAGAGCCTCGGCCCGGAGCCGTGGAAAACGGCCTATGTGGAGCCGTCGCGACGGCCCACCGACGGGCGCTACGGAGAGAACCCGAACCGGCTCGGCCATTACTACCAGTATCAGGTCATTATCAAACCCGCGCCGGATAACTCGCAGGAGATCTACCTGGAGAGCCTCCGCACCCTCGGCATCGACCTGAAGGCCCACGACGTTCGGTTTGTCGAGGACGATTGGGAATCGCCGACCCTCGGCGCCACGGGCCTCGGCTGGGAGGTATGGCTCGACGGCATGGAGGTCACGCAGTTTACCTACTTCCAGCAGGTGGGCGGCATCGAGCTCGACCCTATCTCCCTGGAGCTGACCTACGGCCTGGAGCGCATCTGCATGTTCCTCCAGGGCAAGGAAAGCATCTTCGATCTGGAATGGGTGGACGGCTACACTTACGGCGACATCCACCACGAGGACGAGGTGCAATTCTCGAAATACAACTTCGAGCACGCCAACATTGAGATGCACTTCAAGCTCTTCGATATGTTCGAGGCCGAGGCGAAACGATTGCTGGAGGCGGAACTCGTCCTGCCCGCCTATGACAACGTGTTGCACTGCTCCCATGTCTTCAACATGCTCGACGCGCGCGGCGCGATCGGCGTGGCCCAGCGGACGCAGTACATCGCCCGCGTGCGGAAGCTGGCCCGGGGCTGCGCCGAGGGCTACGTGGCCCTCCGGGAGCGGCTGGGCTTCCCGATGTTGAAGGAAAAAACACCGGTAGCCTGAACAGCGAAAGGAAGAACCGCAAGTGAAGCCCTTTTCAGCATTCGCCGCCCCAGGCGACTGGTTCCGAGGCAACTGCCACACACACACCACACTGAGCGACGGCAGCGAAGCCCCGGCAGCAACGGCGGCGCTGTATCGGAAAAAGGGGTACGATTTCCTTGTCCTCACCGATCACCACAATGCGTGCGAGGACGTAAAGGCGTTCAGCGCCAAGGATTTCCTGGTGATCCGGGGGGTCGAGATGCACCCGCCGGCGCAGTCGGGCGGGTTCGCCCACCACTTTATCGCCCTGGGCGTGAAGGACAAACCCCCGAAGCGCTTTTTGAAAACGGCGGCATCGGCAATCCGCTGGGGGAAGAAGCAGGGGGCGCTGGTCTTCTACTGCCATCCCTACTGGACCGGCCACGGCAGGGCCCACCTGGAGGAGGGGAGCGAGGCGCTCGGCGTGGAGGTCTACAACACCACCTGCGACGTGCATCGCGGCCTCGGCTACAGCGAGGTCCACTGGGACCATGTCCTGAGCGATGGCTGGCGGTGGCGAGCCCTCGCCGTGGATGATACGCACAACTACCGGGCCGATGGCTTCGGGGGCTGGATCATGGTCAAGGCCGGGCAGCTTACTCCTCGCAGTATCCTAAGCGCCATCAAGAAGGGCTGGTTCTATGCGACGCAGGGCCCGGAGATTCATGACCTGTCGATGAGCGACGGCGCCATTGAACTCAAATGCTCACCCGTGGAGGAAGTGGTCTGGCACGCGAACGGCCCGTGCGGAAGCCGAGCCATCGCCGAGGCCGGCAAGGCGATTGAGCACGCCCGGTTCGAGCCGAAGAACCCGCAGGCGACCTACCTCCGCCTCATGATCCGCGACGCCAAGGGCCGCAAGGCCTGGAGCAACCCCATCTGGCGCAACTCCAAGACGGGCCGGTGGGAGGAGTAGCTTTCGCTTCCTGCATTCCATGGAGGAGAGAATGAGGCCCCCCATTGCCCTCGCCTTTGTGGCTCTGATGCCACTCACTTCGGCTGCCCGGGACGGCTTCACCGACCACGGCGTCGGCGCGAAGGTGGCGGAGATACGCAACGTCGTCACCACCGTGACCAAGGACGGCCGTCGCCTCGTCATCTGCAATCCCCTTGATGTCGGGAAGAGGGGGTATGTGTTGGTCGCCGATATCGACAGCGGCGAGACGAAGCAGTGCTTCTGCCCCGACGAAGTGGCCCAGGCGGCCCCCTTCGGCGCACTCATGTCCCGGAACGGCAGGTTCTACACGACGCAGGGCCGGTGGCTCGTCGAGTTCGACCCGAACGTCATGAAGTGGACCTTTCACGGCCGGCCGTCGAAGCATGTCAGCTCTTACCTCTGCTTCACGGAAAGCCCCGACGGCGTCGTTTGGACGGGCGGCGCGTACAAGACCGCCTTGATCTCATTCGATCCCAAGACGCGCGAGATGAAGGACCACGGCATCCTCGACCCGAAGGAACACTACCTTTCCTTCCTCGCCGCGGACAAGGCGGGATGGATCTATGCCGGCATCGGCACGGCGCGGTTCAACATCATTGCCTACAACCCCAAGACCGGAGAGAAGCGGCAACTGGTGAAGGAGGAGGACCGCACCCACGGTACGGGGGTCGTCTATCCCAACAAAGATGGTACCGTCTCCGCGCTCGCCGGGAAGCAGGCCCTGCTCCTGCTTGATGGCAAGGGCACGCCGCTGAACTGGTCCAAGCGCCCCCAAAAAGCGCAGCTCGGGGATGTGAAGTACGGCGGCCGCATCCGCGACTTTCCCGACGGACGGCGGATGGTGACGTACGATATCGGGAGCCGGATCATCAAGATTCTGAACACGAAGACGAAGGAGACCCGGGAGATCCCCTTCGACTACGAGACCGAGGGCGCCACGATCACCAGCCTGGCCGAGGGCCCGAAGGGCGTCGTCTATGCCTCCTCCTGCCACCCCATGCACCTGATCGCCTTCGACACGAAGGAGAGGAAGCTCACGGACCTGGGCTTCATCCCCGCCGTTGGGGGCGGGAACTTCTGCGCCATGGCGATGCAGGGGAATATCGTGGTCGGCGCTGAGTATGCCGCGGGGCGCCTGTGGGCCTATGATGTGACGAGGCCCTTCAGACCGGGAGGGAAGAACATCGGGCACGACCCGGGCAACCCCTACGTCCTGGCGCAATGGAAGAAGGACATCTGCCGGCCGCGGACCGCCCTCGCCCACCCCGACGGGAAGCACGTCATGATGGCCGGGTTTGCCGGCTATGGCTGGTGCGGCGGAGGAATCGGCATTTACAACCTGGAAACGAAAGAGGAAACACTGCTCACCGCCGAAAAAGACCTTCTGCCCGGCCAGAGCTGCATCACGCTCAAGGCCCTGCCCAACGGCGACCTCGTGGGCGGGACGTCAGTAGACGCCCCCGGCGGCGGGCATAGAACGGCCAAGGAGGGGGAGCTGTTCATCCTCGACTGGAAGACCAAGAAGATGGCCTTCCACATGGTTCCCGTGCCCGGGGACGGGAACATCATCAGCATCTACGTCCCACCGGATGGCCTGGTGTACGGCCTTTCGAGCAACTCCACGTTTTTCGTCTTCGACCCAAAGACCCAAAAAATCGTCCACAGCAAGCCATACCAGGATTACGGTCGCCCCCCGCGCCACGCCCTGCAACTGGGCCCGGACGGGAAGCTCTATGCCATGTTCAGCAAGGCCATCTGCCGCATCGCGCCCGGCACATTTGAGGTCGAGAAGCTTGCCACACCTCCGACTGCCATTACTGCCGGCGGAGCGCTGGCGAACGGCCTCCTGGTCTACGCCGGCAGGTCCCATGTCTGGAGCTATAAGGTCCCGGGGATACCCAGATAGCGAACGGCTGAAACTCCTCATGTTTTGAGGACTTTCCCCAGAATCGGAGCGCGATCTGTCCCAACCCAGGTCACGGATTGTGTTTGCTCTGTTTGGTTCGCGGAATCCCAGTCTTGTCCTTGCGAGGAGTCACGCGCTTCGCGGGACGACGAAGCAATCTGGCGGATCAACGGTGGTCAAGCGTATGAGATTGCGTCGCCGCATCTTCCGCTATCGCGAAAGATGCTCCTCGCCATGACGCCATGCGGGTTATGGGGAAACTCCTGTCATGTTTTTGCTTGACAGGACCCGCGCCGATACTTATACTGCTTGTGCTCTATGGTATGTACTCTGGGACAAAGAGGCATTTCGCCTCATACCACATTATTTCGTAGAGAGCCCTTCTCATGGAGCAGTTTGCGTACAAAAACGGCCATTTGGTGTGCGAAAACGTGGCCGCCAGCAAGATCGCCGATAAGGTCGGTACACCCACGTACGTCTACAGTCGTGACGCGCTTGTCTCTCGTTTGCGCGACCTGAAGAAGGCATTTGCCCCTGTTAAGCCGCTCATCTGCTACTCGATTAAGGCCTGCTCGAACCAGAACATCATCAAGCTCATGGCCCGGGAAGGTTCCGGCTTCGATGTGGTCTCCGGCGGGGAGCTCTACCGCGCCCTCCAGGCCGGCGCCAAGCCCGGCAAGATCGTCTTTGCCGGTGTGGGAAAGACAGACAAAGAGATTCGTGACGCAATCAAGACCGGCATCCTGATGTTCAACGTCGAGTCGGAGGCCGAGCTGGCGCGCATCAGCGCCGTGGCCTGCCGGATGAAGAAGGTCGCCGACATCGCGTTCCGCATCAACCCCGACGTAGACCCGAAGACGCACCGGTATATGTCCACGGGCAAGAAAGAGACGAAGTTCGGCATCGACCTCGCTCGCGCCGAGCAGGTCGTCGATTCTCTCTCGGACCATCCGGGCGTTGCGCTGCGCGGGATCCATATGCACATCGGCTCGCAGATCACGGACCTGAAGCCACATGCCAAGGCCCTGCGCAAGATCGTCCGCCTGGTGGAGAAGTGCAAGAGCATGGGGCACGACATCAAGTATATCAACATGGGCGGCGGCTTTGGAATTACCTACAAGAACGAACCCTCGCGAACAGCGAAGGATTTCGCCAGGCAGATCGTCCCCATCGTCAGGAAGACCGGCTGCCGTCTCCTGATGGAGCCGGGGCGGTTCATCGTGGGCAACTCCGCGATCCTCCTGACGAAGGTGGTCTATACCAAGAAGGCCGGCGACGGGAGGTCTTTTGTCATCTGCGACGCCGCCATGAACGATCTGATTCGGCCGACGCTTTACGAGGCGTATCATCACATCTGGCCCGTGGACTCCTCGAACTCGAAGCCGGAGATCCTGGCGGATATTGTGGGACCGATATGCGAGACGGGCGATTTCTTTGGGAAGGAACGGCAGATTCCTGTTGTCGATAAGGACGACCTGCTGGCCATCTTCAGCGCGGGCGCGTATGGCATGACAATGAGCTCGAACTACAACTCGCGGCCGCGGCCGTGTGAGGTCCTTGTCTCCGGATCGACGTTCCAGGTCATCCGGAGGCGGGAGACGTACGCCGATCTGATTGCCAAAGAGAAGGGGCGTCTGCCGACGTACAAGTCGTATCGGTGAACCCGTACAGACAACTTGACTCGATCGAATAGAGTGCTACCCGAGCGAAGGAGAGAGAAGATGAAGAGAGGCGCGACGGTTGTCTCGTGGGCAATATGCATCGGGGGCTTCCTCGTGTTGTGCGCCGGGGGGACGCTGTTCGCTCAGCAGGCCCCCCCCGCCGCCCTGAAGCATGTCCAGGAAGGCCTGAAGCAGTTCGACATCGGCGAGATTGACAAGGCGGTGGCGGAGCTGGAAGCGGCCCTCCAGGCGACGCCGGGCTCCGCCGAGGCCCTGGCGCTCCTCGTGCAGGTGGGCGAGCACAAGCTCTACAAGCTGCTTGAGAACGAGAAGACCCGGGCCAAGGCGATGGCGCTCTTCAAACTCGCCGAGAAAGAAGAGGCGAGAAAGGCCACGGACCCCGCCGAAATCAAGCAGATCATTACGAATCTCTCCGGGGAGTTCGACACCCGGTGGCGCGCCACGCTTAAGCTGGTGCAGATCGGCGACTATGCCGTTCCGTACCTTCTCGATCTTCTCCACACGAACCAGCCGACTGCGACGACGGCGGCGGCGCAGATCGCCCTGGACAAGATCGGGTGGCGCGGTGTGCTGCCGCTGATCGAGGCGCTGAACTGCGACTCCGCCTTCGTGAAACAGGGCGTGTGCGCCGTGCTGGCCAATATCGGCGATGTGCGGGCCGTACCGCCGCTCAAGGCCGTGGTCGAGAACCCGAAAGAGCAGCAACAGGTCCGCCTGGCCGCCGCCCGGGCGCTCGAGACGCTTACCGGCCAGTCGGTGGGCCGGTTGGAATCGGCCGCCGATCTGTACTACGGGCTTGCCGAAAAGTATTACTATGAAGACCCGACCGTCATGCGCCATGTCGGACCGATCACGCCGGTATGGGCCTGGAAGCGCTGCGACGCCCCGTCGTTTGCGCAGAAAATCGTGTTCTTCCCCGAGCCGGATTACGCCTACAACGACATCGTGGCGGAGCACTTCTGCCTGGCCGGACTGAAGTGCGACCCGCGCCATTACAAGCTGCGCGGGCTGCTGACGGCCACCTACTGCTCGCTCATCGGCGAGACGGAGGCCATCCTGGCCGGTCACGCGCGGCCGGGCCTGCTGAAGCGCGAGCCGTCCGAGGAGGAGATGAAGGAGCTGCAGGCCCGTAACACGAAGCTGAACCTCTGGCGGAACAACGCCGCCGCCAACGGCAGCGAGTTCCTTAATGCCGCGCTGAAACGCGCAGTGGCCGACAAGGACCCGGCGGTCGCTCTGGCCGCCATTAAGGGGCTGCGCAGGCTGAAGGATGACCGCCCGGAGGGACAGGCCGGCGCACTGAGAGAGGCCCTGGGCTGCCGCGAAAAGAGGGTTCGGTATGCTGCAGCGGAGGCGTTGATTCACATCTCGCCGGGGGGACGGATGGGCGCCACGGACCTGACGATGCGCGTCGTGGCCAGCGCGCTGGGCGAGACCAGCAAACGCACCATTTTGATCTGCGAGCCCGATCTGCAGAATCGCAATCGGCTGAAAGGCATCCTGAAGGGCCAAGGCTACAATGTGATCGACACCGATTCGATGAACAAGGCCAGGTCGCGAATCCTGCTCGGCATCCCGCCCGTGGACCTGCTGCTCATGGCGCCGAAAGTCGGCGGGGCCCAGACGGACACGTTCGCCCGCGCGCTGAAGGGTAGCGCTGCGGCGGTGAACATGGCCATTTTCATCCTGTCCAACCCCAAAGAAGTGAGCGCGGTTCAAGACGTGTATGGGAAGGCGGCCGACGCTGTGCTGCCGGCCAACATCACGGAGAAGGATGTCGTGGCGAAGGTTCAGGAGACGTTCAAGAGACCTGCGGCGCAGACCGACGAGGCCGCCGCCATGACGGCGGTCATCAAGAAGACCTGCCGGGTGCTGACCGAGACCGACCCGCCGACCACGAAATACCCCCTCTCGATGGCGGCGCCGGCGCTGCTGAATCTTATTCGTGACAAGGACAACGCGATTCGGAAGGTGGCCTTGGATGCCATGGGCCATGCCGGCCGGCCGGAGGACCGGAAGGCCATTGCAATGATCCTCGCCGACACGTCCGCTGCGAAAGAGGTGCGGATCGCCGCGGCGCAGGCGATTGAGAAGATAATGAAGCGGGCGAGCAAGTTCTGTCCGTGCTGCGCGGGACCGCTGCTGGCGGCGGTAGGCGACGCCGACCCCGACGTGGCGGCGGCGGCGGCCAAGGCCATCGGCAACTCGCCGGCGACGGTTGACTATGTGGTGAAGGTCCTGCAGACCTATCAGATGATTCCCGTGACGCCGGCCGCCGCACCCGCAGCCAAGAAGGCCGGAGCCAAGTTTGCCGATGTCAAGGCGCTGATGATGTGCATGAAGAAGAACCGGGACGAGGCGATGGCGGCGATGAAGGCCAAGGACATGAAGGCCGTGCAGGCCAAGCTGGAGGCCCTGGCGAAGCTGGCCGAGTGCGGCAAGGCCAACTTCAGCATGACGGAGATGCTGGGCAAAGGCTACGACATGATGAAGATGGCATGCGACGACGCGGCCAAGGCGGCCGGAGGCGGGGATGCCGCGGCGTTGATGGCCGCAGTGAAAACATGCCAGGAAAGCTGCATGACGTGCCATCAAAAGTGCCGGCAGAAGAAAGAAGAATAGGCGGACGCCGTTGTTTCCGATCAGATCGCCCGGTGCGCTTGTGATGCATGCAGTGTGCCGGGCGATTTTGTCTGAACTTCGGCCCAAGGGAACGGGCATGAACAGACAGTTGTTCCGTTTCGCCATTGCGGCGGCCCTCTTCGCTGTGGCGTGCCATGCCGACGGGCCGCAGGGTGGACCGCCTGCGCCCGCTGCCCCTGTGGCGACTGTTGTTGAGGAGGGGAGTGTTCCCGCCGAGCAAGAACGTTACGAATCGTATCGGGGGACCGAGGCGTTTCTGCCGAAGGCGACGGGGTTTCAATGGAAAATGATGCTGACGCAGCAGATGCCCCAGTACGAGGTATTCCTTGTCAGCTTCCCCTCGCCGATCTCGCTGAAGTATCCGGAGACCAACACGGTCTTCGCGGAGTACTATCGACCGGTGGGGAAGGTCGGCGTCCCGGGCGTGGTGGTCCTGCATATCCTCGGGGGCGATTTTGAGATCTCGCGGATCCTGGCGCGACACCTGGCAAGCCGCGGAATCGGGGCAATGTTCGTGTATATGTCATTCTACGGGAGCCGCCGTCCGAAGGGGGTGCGGCGGGCGCGTTTGCTCAGTGAGGATATCGATCTTACGCTGGCGGCCATCCAGCAGACCCTCACGGACGTCCGCCGGGCGGCCTTGTGGCTGAGCCTTCGTCCGGAGGTAGACCCGCAGAAGATCGGCATCGCCGGGACGAGTCTGGGGGCCTTCATCGGGTGCCTGGCTGCGGGCGTGGAGCCGCGGTTCAGGAGATGCGTCTTTGTCCTGGGCGGCGGGGACATTGCGAAGGTCATCTGGGAGGGAAAGGAAACGGCGAAGAGCCGAAAGCGCCTCGAAGACAGGGGGGTTACCTATGAGTCGTTGGCCGATCGGCTGCAAGATGTGGATCCCTTGACGTATGCGGGAAACATTGACCGCCGCGGCGCCTTGATGATCAATGCCACCAAAGACGCAGTGGTCCCGCCCCGCTGCACGATAGCGCTGTGGGAAAAGATGGGACGGCCGCAGATTCTCTGGTATAATGCCAATCACTACACGATGATCATGCGCATCTTCGATGTTCTTGTGAAAATCAGCGATCACTTCGACAGCAGCCGGTGGGACGTAGAAAGGGAAAACAGGGATGGATGAGAAGGCTCACATCGCATCTGCATTGCTGGCCGCCGCGCGAACCGACAGCAACCCCGGCGTGAGGAGCGTCGCCAGCGGCACGTTGTCGCGAACGTGTGATCCATCCCAGGTGCGCGAGGTCTTCGAGATGCTGGGGTCCGACGATCCCGGGATGCGGCGCTTGGCCGTGCACTCACTGGCGAACTGTCGCGGGGGAAGGGCCGAGAACGCCGTCCTCTTCGCCGTGGACGACCCGGACCCGGCGGTGCGCAAGGAGGCGATCCTCGCCCTGGGCAACATGGGCGACTCGCAGCTTGTCCCCAAGATCATGGGGGGACTGGAGCGGGAGACGTCGCCGGAGATCATCGGCGAGACCGACCCGAGGAAGGACCCGTCGCTCAAGAGTTGGGCCGTGGGCGCATTGCTGCGGCTGGCCGACGAGAGCTGTCGGGAGGTCTTTGTGGGCTATCTCGATCACGAGAGGCCCGAGATTCGCGCCATCGCGATCTGCGTGCTGGCCAAGATCGGCGATCCCTCCGTATTGCCGCCCGTCCGGCAGCAGCTCGACAAGGAGGACTTGCCGGTCCAGCGGGCGGCCATCGAGGCGCTGGGGAGTCTTCGCGACAAGGACTCGGTGTCCGTTCTCTGCGAGATCGTTTCGGACCAATGGGCCTCCCCCGTCCTCATCTGCGCGTCCGCCGCCGCCCTCAAGTCCATCGGCGACAAGTCCGCCATCGAGCCCTTGGCCGATGCGCAGCGCAACGCGGGCGAGGGGATCGAAAAAGCCGTGCCCGGGTTTGAGGACTGGTACTGGCGGCACCAGATCATTGCGCGAACCGCCGAGGCCCTCGGTGGACTCGACGCGGAGTGGCAGATCGCACCGGAGGTCTTGACGAAACTGGTTACGCTCTGCCGCACCCAGACCCATGCCTCGGATGCGCGATGGGTCCTCGAAGATGTCTACCGCACGGATATCGGCTTCGCCACGGAGGTGCTGGGCGAGGAAGAGATCGGCTCGGAGGGAGCCCTCCTGGGCGTGTTCATGGACGTGGACCGGCTGGGCCGACTCCTCGCCGAACATGAACAGGGACGCGTGCGCGCAGCGGCGGCAAAGCACCTCCAGGCGCTTCGAGACAAGAACTGCCTGCCGAAGCTGGTGGAGGCGATGAAGCACGACCGGCATCCCGACGTTCGGCGTGCGGCTGCGGAGGCGCTATCGGCCTTTCGCGAGGAGGGTCTCCTGGCCGACATCCTGGACCGCATCCATCGGGAGATGGTTCCCGGCGTTCGCGCGGCGGCCATTCGCACCATGACCGGGATCGCGGGTCCGTCGGCCAAAGAACACCTGTTGAAGCTGACCGACGACCGGGCGGCCGAGGTGCGCCGGGTCGCCCTGGAATCCCTTACGCGGTACCAGGGACAGGACGTTGTCCATGCCCTGATCGCAGCGGCGAAGGACCCCGATCCGAACGTGCGAAGCGCTGCGGCGCTCGGCATCGGGATGCAGCGGGCCGAGGGGGCGCTCTCCACGATGATCGACCTTCTTATGAATGACCGCCATCCGGCGCCGCGCGTCTCGGCGGCGGCGGCCCTGGGGCTGATGAGCAGCAGCGTGGCCGTCGGCTCGCTGGCTGCGGCGCTCGGCAAGGACGTGGCGGCGAGTGTTCGGTCGCAGGCGGCCAGGTCCCTCGGCGAAATCGGCGACGCCTCGGTGGTTCCCAAACTGGAGGACGCGGCAAGGGTGGACCCCGACGCCGGGGTCAGAAGCCATTGCGTCCTTGCCCTGGGCCGTGTCGCGGAGCGTCTCTTCGGGGATTGAACCCCGCGACGGCGATTAACGTCTGGCCTTTGTGCCTTTGCCTGCGCGGACACCCCTCCCGTTGCACTCCGGACATTTCATGAGAAAGTCAGGGGGCTTGCAATAGGGGCAGTGCACCCACATCCTGCCCTTGTGCCCCTTTGCGCACTGTGGACAGGGCAGGTACCTGCGCCCCTTGCAGCGGGGGCAGCGTCCTCCCCGCACCTTGCCCTTGCCTTGGCAATCGGGGCAAATGATCAACCCGCTGGCCTTGGGCATCTTTTCCGAGGGCATGAATTCTTTGCCCTGACCGCGTTTCTTGCAGTAGGGACAAACCACTTTGACCGGTTTCACCTTGATTTTTCGCAGGAAGATCTTGCCACAGTACGGGCACTTCACTCCCAGCGGAATGAAGCTCTTCTTGCACTTCCGGCATTGGATATTGTCGTCCAACAGGTCGGCCCTGAGGATCTCCTTCGCCCCGCAATAGGGACACCAGACGATGAAGGCGCACCGAGAGCAGATTTCGAGGACCTTGCCTGTCTGCTTGCACACGGTGCAGGGAATTACGCCTTTGCCCCGGCAGACCGGACAGAGGGCCTCGCAATGGGCCACGGCTGACGCCAGTATCCCATCAATCGTTGTGCCCGCCTCCTCATTCCGAACCGTTTCCTTGACGATTTTCTCCTGCATCTCTTTGTTCTGTACCAGGGGCTCATCGCCGAAGTAGTAGAGCAGCTTTCCGATGTTGGTCAGGACCTTGTACCAGTCCTTCCTCCCGCATTCATTGGCCGCCTCGACAAGAAGCAAGCGGGCCCGTTCGGCGTTGATCTCCGGGGCGGGAATTTCGACCTCTTCCTGCTTGGCGACCTTCATCGTGAGCACGCTCGTAACCTGGGGCTTGCCCTCCTTGATGGCCTCGAACTTGATGCTCGCGCCTGTCTTCCCCAGTATTTTTCCTTCCAGCTTTGTGCCGTCTTTCAGCGTGAGGATGGTGCGTTTCTCCCCCTTCTCTACCCGGAGCGGCTTCTCCGGTTCGAGGGTCTTTTTCAGCTCCTCCAGCTTTGTCTTCGGCTCGTTGTGATAGATCTTGTGCCGATCACTTTGGAGGTAGTGCTGGATTGCAGCGTAAAGGCCGAAGTAGTTCTTGTCCTTATCGAGCTGCTTCATGGCCCAGCGCATGTCGTCGCGGAGCCCCTCGAACTCCTTGCGGATATTGTCCACGCCGTCCGCTCGGTTTGTGGCGTTGATCTTCTCGTCCTTGAGGCGGCTGTCCTTGTGGCTCAGTTCATCCGCGATCGCACTGGCCATCTCGAAGCCCTTCTTGGCCTCCTCCCACTTACCGGCGGTCAGGTCCCTCTCGGCCTTGTCGTAAACGGCCCAATATTTCTTGAGTTTGGTGATGAATTTCACCCTGGCATCGACGTACGCCTGATTCGCTAAGTCGGGCTGCGCTTCCTTGTAGATGGCGACCGCTTCGTCCCATATCTTGTTCTTCTCCTCCAAGCTCTTCCCGTTCCGCGCCTGCTTTTCCAGCTCCGCGCCCTTCATCACCTTTTCCACAGCCGCTAAGCGTTTCTTGACCTCTTGCGCCTTCTCGGGCTCGTCGGATTTTGGGTAGTCCTGGAGCGCCTCCCTGTAGTGGCTGGCGGCCTCCTTCCATTCGCGGCGGCCCTCTCGATGGCTGGCCTGCTTGATACATTCCTCGGCCATGTTTCTGAATCTTTTTTTCTTTCTCTTTTCCTTGATTTTGGCCAGTCGCGTCTCCCGAGGGGCCTTTCCCTTGTCGCCCTTGCCCTTGATCTTGTTGGAAGAAGCAGACGGCGTCTTTGTGGTGGTTCCGGGCTTCTCCGTTTTGCCTGCCGGGGGTGTCTCCCCGGAGCCTCGGAGGAAATGGAACCAGATGGCCACCACAAGGAGAATGGCGGCAAATACGATCAGCCCTATCGACTTCCCCGTGATGTAAAACGCCCCCGGCTCCGTCGATTCCTCCAACGCCCGGGGCGTTACTTTCTTCCCGGTCATGACGTTGAGGTTGCAGTTCGGGCAGATAACCGCGGCAGTATCCATGGGGGAATTGCACGAGGGACATGTCTTCCCCTGTGGCGCCGCGGGGCCGGCCGATGGTTGCTGCGTGGACTCGGGCGACGCAGGGGCCTGGGAGGGGTGAAGGGTCATGTCGATGGAGATGTCATCGCCGAGGATGCCCTCGTCCTCCTTCTTCGGCGCCGTCTCGCCGGGTTTCGCCGCAACAAAGGTATGATTGCAGGCCGGACACTTCACCTGCGCGCCGAACTTGGACCCGTCAATGGTGAGAAGCTTACCGCACGAGGGACATTTGATCTGTGCTGGCATGATTGTCCTCCTCTGTGCTCAGGGCTGTGACTCGGGCGGAGAACCGATTGTTTTAGATCGCGAGAACAAGTGCGGGCGCACCGCACAAATTATAGTATAGGGAAAATTTCCCCCAAAATCAAGGACTGTCAGAACTGCCCCGGACTTTTAGTTGCCTCTGCCGAGACCCATCCTATACACGGCGGCCTGATCCTTCCCACAGGCCCACAATGCCTGATCGCGCCAGGCAATCCCGCTGATCCGCACGGGCAGGGGGTAGGTTGCTCTTACGTTCATGTTCCTGTCGTATGCGAAGACCCGGCCCGCATCGCACGACCACAGCGCCTGTCCGTCCCATGCCAGCCCGCAGACCGCCCGGCCGGCTGCCGGGAAGGAGGCCGTCACCTTGAACTCCTCGTCCCGGCTGCCATGCCTGTAGATGGTGTTCGTGTCCGCATCGGCGGACCAGAGTGTCGCGCCGTCCCAGACCAGGGCCGATGGCGCCTTGCCACCGGTCGTTAGCGGGAAATCCTCCGTCCGCCGCCGGCTCACGGACAACTGGATCGTCATGCTCGACAGGTCGATGACGCAGCTCTTGCCGCCCACAAGCGCCCACCCGCGCAGGGAAAACTTGCCCGTGCCGGAGATGAAGCTCTTCTTTTGGTCGATTTGGTTGCCGCGCATGAACAGTTCGCACATGGCCTCGTCGTTGACGAGAAAGAAGCACTGCTTTTGCGGGTCCCAGCAGATGTCGGTAAAGACCCGAGGCAGTGCCGAGCGGAAGCGGGGGATAGTAACGGTCTGGACCGACACGTCCCCGGCCGCCGCGGTCTGCACGAGAATGAGAATGAGAAGCCAGGGGGCTGCACCCCTACTTGATCTTGACTTCCCTGCCGGTTTTCGACGACTTGTAGATCGCATCGAGCACCTTCTGAATCATCAGCGACTGCTTCGGGTCGCAGATCGGTTTCTTCTTGTTCACGATGCAGTCGATGAAGTGAACCAGCCGCTCCGTGGGCAGCGGGACCTTCGCACTCTCCGGGGCGATGGGCGGCTCGATGTCCTTCTTCTCCCCGAAGATCTTCGCCGGAGGCGTGGAGAGGCCGCCCTTCGTTCCGCAGATGTCGATGCCGTGCCCGGGCTGGAGATAGGCGTGCCAGCAGACCTCCAGGATCACCGTCTTGCCGCCCTTCAGGCGGAGGAAGGCGGTCGCATAGTCTTCCACATCATACGTCTTGGCCTTGACGCGCTCGGACATGCCCCAAGTGCCGTCGCCAAGGCCCTTTCGTCCGAACTTCGAGAACACCTGGCCGCTGACCGTCTCTACGTCGAAGGACCCCATCAGATGGAGCGTGAGGTCGAGGACGTGCACGCCGAGGTCCAGCAGCACCCCGCCGCCGGAATACTTCTTCTGCGTGAACCACGACCCGATTCGCGGGATGCCGTTCCGGCGCTGCAGGCGGCAGCGGGCGTGATAGGGCTCGCCGATCTTGCCCGACTCGATGGCCTTCTTGGCGAGCTGATTCTCGCGGGAGAAGCGCATGTTCTGGCCGATCATGAAGACAAGCCGATTCTTCTTCGCCGTGTCAATCATGCGCTTGGCCTCGGTCTGATTCATCGCCATCGGCTTGTCGCACATGGCGTGCTTGCCGGCCTTCAGCGCATCCATCGTGACGGGGTAGTGCAGGAAGTTCGGGAGCGCGATGCTGACCGCGTCGATCTCGTCCATGGCAAGAAGGTCTTTGTAGTCGCTGAAGGTGTTCGGGATGTTGAACTTCTCCGCGGCCTCCTTGCATCGCGCCTTGCTCGTGTCGGCCACGGCGACCACCTCGGCATAGGGGCTCTGCTGGGCCCCGGGGATGTGTTGCAACTGCGAAACCTGTCCCGCGCCAATGACGCCGACCTTGATCTTCTTCGCCATTCTCATCTCCTTGTTCTGACAGACGAAATCGGGGCCACTTCTTTTTTGGTCTCTATCTTCTTGTATAGCTCCGGCAGCACCACGTCCCGCGCATACGTCTCCCGCGCGGTGTAGTTCTTCGTGATGCCCCACCCGAAAACGAAGTGCCTCCCGAGCCCGGGGACCCGGACCCCGTAGGCAAACTCGTTCACCGTCGGCAGCATCACCTTCTGCGCTCGCTCCAGGCCGGACGCCATGCCCAGGTCGTCCGCGCCGCAACTATCATATCCCCTTTGCAGGACAAATGCAAAATTCGCCAGGAGTTTCCCTCCCCGCTTCGGGTCCGAGACAGTCTCATCGATTCCCCGGCGCAGCTCCGGGTCCACATCGCCGAGCCCCGCCCAGAAGGCGCTCAGCGTGTCATTGTAGTTGTCAAGGAACTTGGTCGAGTCGGTCCGGTTTGGCGACTCGATCAGCGCGTTCTCCGGGAGCATCTTCCCGTTGCCGCCGGGCTTTTCCCTGAAGCGGTAGAGCACCCCCAGGTGATCGCACAGGTTGTGCAGCGCCCAGCCCCGCGCGATCCACATCTGCCGTTCGTTCAGCGCCACAGCCGCGAGGGCCCGACCCGGCTCGAAATCCTTTTCCAGGGCCTCCGGGGTTGTCTTTTTCATCACATCGGCAAGCGTCCAGCCGACCAAACCCTTCGGGCCGATCTTTTTCAGAAACTCCGGTGCACCCTTTCGGGTGTGGAAGTGGCGCCAGTTGATCCTGCTCCAGACGTCCGGATAACTGCGGAGCGGCTTCACCCCCTGTGCGCCCCCGCGAATGTCCGCGCCTGATGCGGCAAGGATGAAGTAGATGCCGCCGTTCTCCATCGTCGGCGGAGTATCGGGAAAGTGCGCCCGCCAGCAGCACAGCGCCAGCACCTCGTGGTAGTTGCTGGAAAAGGCAAACGAGGACCTGGCAGTTGACAGGGCAAACAAGAGGACGAATACCGCGATGCCGAGGCGTTTAATATTCATCCGGGAGTTCCGATAGCTCCGCAAGCGAGAAGACCGGGCCGTCTTTGCAGACGAACTTGCTGCCGATGTTGCACCGGCCGCACATGCCCACGCCACATTTCATTTTCATCTCCAGCGAGAGCAGCACCTGCTCGGGCGAGAAGCCCAGGTTCTTCAGGATCGGCAGCGTGAACTTGATCATGATCGGCGGACCGCAGACGATGGCATAGGCATTGTCGGGTTTCGGCGCCACCTCCTCCGCCACCTGAGGCACAAACCCCACCGTCTCTGTCCAGCCCTCCGCGGGCTTGTCGATGGTCAGGTGCAGGTTGATGCCGTCTCGCGCCTTCCACTCCTCCAGCTCCGGCCGGTAGAGCAGGAGCCCCGGCTCGCGCGCGCCATAGACGACCGTGAGATCGCCGAAGCGGGACCGATTCTCCGGGTGCATCACGTAGTTGGCCAGCGACCGAAGCGTCGTGAACCCGAACCCGCCGCCGATGAGGACCAGGTTTTTTCCCGCAAAGTCATCGACGGGGAACCCATTGCCTAAGGGACCTCGGACGCCGATTTGCTGACCTGCCTCCATGTTGTGAAGCGCCGTGGTCAGGATGCCGGCCTTGCTCACGGTGAACTCGACCCGCTCCTCCATGGGCGACGACGCCACGCCGAAGGGCGCTTCCCCCATGCCGGGGACGAAGACCTCCGCGAATTGGCCGCAGCGGAAGTTGAAGGTCTGCCTGTCCTCGTCGCTGAGGAAGCGCAGCGCGAAGGTCTTGATGTTCTTGTCGTCCGTCTCGACGATGATGTCATCGACCTTGACGGGTATGGGCAGGTATAGATTCTTCGCCTGGGTCATTTTTTCAGCTTTGCCACGTCGTTCAGGACTTCTCGGATATCCAGATTCACCGGGCAGGAGATCACGCACCGGCCACACCCCACGCAGGCGGCGACGCCGAAGTTCTCCACGAAATACCGGAACTTATGCATCACCCGCTGCCGCATTCGTTCCTTGCCGCTGGGGCGCGGGTTTGCCCCCGACGCATGGCGGGTGAAGAGCGGGAACATGCACGTATCCCACACACGCATCCGCCTCCCCTTGTCCCCGGTCACCTCCTCGACGAGGTCGAAGCAATGGCACGTGGGGCAGAGGTAGGTGCACGTCGCACAGCCAAGGCAGCGCTCATGCACGCTGTCCCAGAATGGGTCCTCGAAGCATGTGTCGAGAATTTCCTTCACGCCGTCGGGGACGACGTCCGGCTCCAGCCTGCCCTCCGCCTCCGCCTGGGCCTTCTCGACTGCATCGGCATCCTCAGGCGAAGCGGCTTCCCAGTCGGCAATCAGCTTCTCCCCTTTCTCGGTGATCGCCTTCGCCGTATAGTGTTTGCCCATGTCGCAGAGAAGCACATCCACCCCCTCCTCCCCGAAGGGGCTGCCCCCGACGGAGTTGCAGAAGCACGTCTGCAGCGGCTCGAGGCAGGCCATGCCGACGACCGTCGTCCGCTCCCGCTTGTCAAGGTAGTAGTTGTCCTTCGTATCACCGGATGCAAAAACGTTGTCGAGGATGGCGAGGCTTCGTGCGTCGCAGGGACGGACGCCGACCAAGACACGTCGCCGCGTATCCGGCTCCGGCTGCGAAACGTCCAGGCCCTCCGACTCGGTGGCGTAGGTGTAGAGGCATTCGTTCTGCGGGAAGAAGGCTTCCTTGACGGAGAGCTTCGTGTTCCACGCGCTGAAGTCGGCCTCCTCGCCCGACTGGATCGGTCGGAATCGGACGATGTCGCCCTTCCGGACGGGGGCAATGACCTCGGTCTCCCCGTCCTTCGCCATCTCCGACAGGAGCGCAACGAAATCGTTTTTCTGAATCGTTTTCAGTTCCATCTTATCCGGTGAAATCGTCCGTGTCTTTCTTCGGCTCGAACGTGGCAAGTGCGGGGGGCGAGTCGGGGTCTTTCCCTGCTTCGCCGCCAAAGAGCTCCTTCACGTCCTTTTGAATCTTCCTCGTCAACATGCGCAGCTTGATCCCCATCGGGCACGCCCGCTCGCATGCGCCGCAGTCCACACATCGCCCCGCCGTGTGGAAGGCGCGGATGATATGGAAGAACTGCTTGTCGGGCAGGTCGTCGCCCTTGCCCACCCATTCCGGGTCGTTGCTCTCCACGAAACACTCGCTGCAATAGCACATGGGGCAGGCGTTCCGGCAGGCATAGCACCGGATACACTTCTCGATTTCCTGAGAAAACCACTGCCATCGTTCCTCGGGGGATTTCTTCTCGAATTCTTTGATGTCGGCGTACTCGTCCTCCGCCGGGCGCGGCTTGACCTCCGGGCCGACGACATGGTCCGCCTCGACCGGTTCCGGGGCGGCGCAGTAGAGGCACTCCTCCCGGAGGACGCTGCTGCACGGCACACGCTCCTCGAAGCCGTCGCCTTTGAGGATGAGGGTGTCTCCCTCGACGATGGCATCTGTCAACGCTCGCCCCTTCAGCATATCCTCCACCTGCTTCCGGTCGAGGATGCCGCCGCACCGGACAGCGATGATGACGACGTTCTCGCGGGCGACCTGCTTCTCCTTCATTGCAGCGATATAATCGCACGGACGTCGCAGGCCTTGGCGACGATGGCCGTCTTCTCCTCGCGGTCGTGCAGGTAGCGAACGAGATCGGCCTCGCACCAGTGGTCCCAGATCAGCCTGTCGGCTTCGGCCTCGGTGCGGACGAATGCCGGCCGGCTGCGCAGGGGCAGCGTGCCCCGTTCGTAGCCGATGACCAGCTCGACCTTCTCCTTGCGGAGCAGGTCCTTCGCCAGTTGCCTGATTTCGTCAGTGGCGCTCAATTCCCATCCTTGTCTATCTATCTGTGTGGCACGGCTTGTCCCGCGTTTCGCGGGACCGTGTTCGCCTCCACGGGTTGCAAGCAACCCGTGCTACACAATCGCAAGGTAGAAGAGCCTTCCAGGCTCTTCAAGAAGCGGCAAGATGCCGCTTCTACGTTGCTTCCTTCACCAAACGTTCGGCCGGGCCGAGTTCCTTCACTTCGTCCGTGACCTTCTGGATCAATTCTGCAAACTGCGGCCCCTCGGACGCCGAAATCCAACTGAATCGGACGCGGCCTTTTTCGATGCCCACGTACTCCAGGAATCGTTTCAGCAATACGAATTTTC